>NZ_PSTT01000028.1 GCF_002931235.1 Subtercola sp. Z020
GATCGGCCCAGCTCCGCCCGGGCGGAGCTGGGCCGATCTGCCATAAATACGGCCGCGGTTCGGCTGACCTCCGACCGAGTGGGAGGCGGCTGCCCGCGGCCGACCATCGGCCTATAGCCGTACGCTCTGTCCCGAGCGGGATCGCCGCCAAGACACCGCTAGGCCGATCCGACCCGAGTGCGGGCCCGGTTCGCCCGGGAGGTTCCTGACGGCCAGTCCCCACGGTTGCACGTCCCAAAAAAGGCGCCCCGTGCCCCACCCGGACGGAGCTGAGCCGATCTGCCGCGAATACGGCCACGGTTCGGCTGGGCTCCGTCCGAGTGGGAGGAGCCTGCCCGCCCGCACCCCCGTCACCCACCCCGCTGACACCCGCGCGGCGCGCCCGGTTTGGGGACCGGCGCCAACGTAGGCTAAAGTAGACCGTCGGCCCGAGCTCGGGTACCGCCCTTGGGGTATGGTGTAATTGGCAACACGGAAGATTCTGATTCTTTTGTTCTTGGTTCGAGTCCAGGTACCCCAGCACTGAAAGCACGTCGAAGGCCCGGTCCGTCCGGGCCTTTTTTGTTGCCCGAACGGGCGTCGGTAAGCTGGCAGGGATGCGACTTCTCCTGATACGACACGGCCAGACGATCGACAATGTGAACGGCGCGATCGGCGCCATCGTTCCGGGCCCGGGCCTGACCCCGCTCGGGCGGGAGCAGGCGGCGGCGATCCCCGCGGCGCTGCAGAGCGAGCGGATCGCGGCGATCTACGTGTCGACGATGCAGCGCACGCACGAGACGGCGGCGCCTCTCGCGGGCGCCCTCGGCCTCGAGCCGCGGGTCGTCGACGGCGTGCAGGAGATCACCTCGGGCGACCTCGAGCAGCGCTCCGACAAGGAGGCGATCGCGTCGTACATGGGCGCGGTGTTCTCGTGGTGGCAGAGCCTCGACGGGCGTGTACCCGGGGGCGAGGACGGGCACGAGTTCTACCGCCGCTTCACTGGCGCCATCGACGAGATCGCCGCGGAGCATCCGGAATCCACGGTCGCCGTGTTCAGCCACGGTGCGGCGATCCGCGCGTGGAGTTCGTACGCCGCCGAGAATGTCGACGCCGAGTTCAGCCGCACGCATCCGCTCGAGAACACGGCGGTCGTGGTGCTGGAGGGCTCGCCCGCAGAGGGGTGGGTCGTGACGCACTGGGCCGGAGAGCCGATCGGCGGAGCCCAGTTCGAAGACGCCAGCGCGCCCGACCCGACGGCCGAAGCGCTGGGCTGACCGCGGAATCACCGGGCGCGTAGCGCAGCGCAGCCAGCCTCCACGCAGCGGGAGGTGGTGCCGAAGACGGCCGGTGGGACCGGAATGGCGAGGGGAGCCCTGGGCCGCCGACGGCCGTTGGGACCAGAATGGCGACGGGAGCACTGGGCCGGAGAGCCGATCGGCGGAGCCTAGTTCGAAGACGCCAGCGCGCCCGACCCGACGGCCGAAGCGCTGGGCTGACCGCGGACTTACCGGGCGTAGCGCGGCCAGTCTCCTAGCAGTGGCAGGTCGTGCAGAAGACGGCCGCCGGAGTCAGAATGGCGACGGCAGCCCAAGGACCGCCGACGGCCGCTGCGACCAGAACGGCGACGGCAGCCCCGGCCGCCGACGGCCGCTGGAACCGGAACGGCGACGGCCGCTCAGGGCCGCGGGTTCTCAGGCTTAGTTAGGCCAGAACGAAGCCGGCTGCCTAATCGACCATGAGCGCAAACGTCGCGGCGAACCGCCCGCCGCTCAGTACCAACCAGCCGACTCGCTGTGCGCCCAGGCGCCACACGGCGTGCCGTAGCGGCCCGTGATGTAGCCGAGGCCCCAGGTGATCTGCGTGGCCGGGTTGGTCTCCCAGTCGGCGCCTGCGCTGGCCATCTTGTTGCCGGGGAGCGCCTGCGGGATGCCCTGCGCACCCGAACCGGCGTTGTAGGCGTTCACTCGCCAGCCCGACTCGCGGTTCCACAGTGAGACGAGGCACGAGAACTGGTCGGAACCCATTCCGCGGTCGGAGAGCATCTGCTGCGCGATGGCCTGCGCTGAACCCGCGTTCGGGGTGGCCGCGGCCGGCGGAGTGTAGCTGCCACCCGACGACTTCGACGAGGAAGAAGACGACGAGGCAGCGGCCGCGGCGGCGTTTTGGGCGGCGGTCTTCGCAGCGAGTTCGGCGGCGGCCTTGGCTGCCTCAGCGGCCTTCTGGGCGGCGAGCACAGCGGGGTCGGTCGCGATGTACGCGTCACGCTGCGCAACCACGGCGCCCGCACTTTCGGAGGCGAAACTCTGGCCGACGGCCATCGCGTTCTGCGTGGGGGTGAAGGCGAACGAGGCGTTCTTCATGGTGGAGGCGTTTGCGAAGGGAATGGCGACCGTGCCGGCAAGGCCCAGTGCGCAACTGACGGCGAGGGCCTGTACCAGGCGACGACGCGCGTTTCCGTTCAGCAAGCTCATCCAGTTGTCCTTCGGTGTTCGGTCGATCACGAATGCGTAACGACCTTACCCTGCCTGCGAGCACAACTCAACGGTGGGTGGGATGCTGGGCAGTTGCCGAATGGATGCCGGACTCAGCCTGCAGCTGAAGGTGAGGGTGTGGCGGCGGGGGTCTGCGGGGCGCTCGGCAGAGCAGTGTGCAGAGCAGTGGGCAGCGCGCTCGGCAGCGGCGTCGCCGTCGGAACGGGAGTCGCACCCGCCTCGCCGAGCGGATCGGTCGCCGACCCCGGCAGCGCCTCGAGGTAGGTGAGCGTGCCGAGCTGCGCCCCGTACATCGACCGGATCACCATCGTCTTGCCATCGAGCACCGCCGACGAGGCGAGGTTCAGCCAGGTGACCACTCCTTCACAGGTGCGCCCCGTGATCGCGAGTTTGCCGAACGAGACGGAGCCGTCTTCGGCGAACCGCCACGTGGTCGTGAAGTTGTTGCAGCCATCGTTGCCCGACACCGTGCCGTCGTCATTCATCGTGAGCCGCAGCAGGCGCTCGCGGCCCGGTTCGGTGTTCGTCCACAGGCCCACGACGACGGTCGTGCCGCGCGCGACGGCCTTCTCGGTCGATGCCCGCTTGTGCACCTTCACTAGGTCGCTGCCGTCGTGGCCGACCAGGGTGAGATCCGTTCCGTCGAAGCGCGCCGACTCCGAGTCGATGAGGTAGAAGGGCAGCTGCTCGCCGTCGCAGTAGATCTGCGTCGTCGGGCCGGCGGTCGTGGTGAGCACGCCGGCGCTGGTCATCGACCACGTGCCCTCCGCTCCGTTGCAGCCGTCTGAGCCCGTCCAGGTGCCGTCGTGCTCGAAGGTGAGGAACGGCTGGTCGGGGGAGTTGTAGGTGTCGGCGACGATCCAGGTTCCGGGGAGCGTGCTGGTCGTCGCGGGAGTGTACTGGGGAGCATCCGGAACCGGATCCGCCGCCACCGAGCACCCCGTCACCGTCAGGGCGACGACGCCCAGAACGGCCAGCGCGAGGGTTCGTAAGGTGGGCACGGCTCTCTTCCGGTTCGGTGGTGCACCCTCCACGATACTGAAGGTGGCTGATGGATGATCGTGCTTGACGAATTCGGTCGCCGCTGGGGCGCGGCGAAGCCGAGCGCCCGAGGCCAGGCGCCCCTCAGTCGAGCGCGATGCCGAGCAGCAGCGCCAGCTGCAGCACGGTCAGCCCGTACGCGATGAAGAAGCCGACGGTGGCGAGGCGGGCTCCGGATGCGCCAGTCTGCGCGATCTGCCGCAGCGCCAGGTGCGCGAACAGAATGCCGATGGGCGCCGCGAGCACTCCGAACAGCAGCGCCATGCCGGCGAGGAAGCTCGACCCGGCGTCATCGTCACTCGCCGCGGTGGCGCGCCGCACCTGCCGGAGACCCAGCAGGAACAGCCCGGCCAGCACCACGAGGCAGAGCGCGAACGTGAGGATCGAGGCGTCGGCGGAGGTCACCCGCGAACTCTAGCGGCCGCGGATGAACGGTCCGAGCATCCGGAGCCGACCGCAGCGGAAGCGCCGGCCCGCCCCAGCGACCCAGCCCGCCCCTACAGGTCGAGCGAGTCGCCCGCAGCGAGCGGGAAGTACTCGCCGCCGCCCTGCTCCGTCGCCCACTTCAGGCGGTCGCCGCCCATGCCCTTGCCGGCCGCCGACAGCGTCATGTCGTGCGTCGCGAACGAGCGCTTCGGCGCCACGGCGAGCACGAAGTCCATCGCGTCGCCGATCTTCAGCCACGGCGCGCCCACGGGGGCCGCCAGCACGTCGACGTCGACGCCCTCCGGAATCGTGTACGAGTCGCCCGGGTAGTAGAGCACGTCGTTGACCAGTACGCCGACGTTGTCGATGACCGGCATGGACTCGTGGATCACGGCGTGCTTCGCCCCGAAGAACTTCAGCGTGAAGGGTTCGACGGTGAACTCGTCGCCCGCCTCGACGACCGTGATGTCGAACTCCGCCGTCGACCCGGCCGCGGCGACCGCAGCTGCCACGCCCGCGGGCGCGAAGATCGGGATGCCCGGAGACTGTGCCAGCACCCGGCTGAGCTGCTCGGGAGTCCAGTGGTCGGGGTGCTCGTGGGTCACGACGATCGCGACCGTTCCCGTCGCGTCGGCGAGCGGGGCGGTGAAGGTGCCCGGGTCGATGACCAGTCTGCGGCCGGACTTCTCGAGAACGAGGGTGGCGTGTTCAAGCTTGGTGAGTCTCATGTCTCTGAGCAAACACCCTCGCGATCGTTGCTGCAAGTCATCGACACGGGGTGCGGTTCTGGATGCCGCGGCCCGCCGGTCACGCCGCCCCGACCCGCGCGGGGTGGGCCATAATCGGAGGGTGCCCGAATCCGCAGCTCGGCGACTCGTGGTCGCGATCAACCCGACCGCATCGTTCGGCCGGACCAGCAGCGTCGGCGCGCAGGTGGTGGAGCGGCTGCGATCGGACGGGTACGAGGTGAACGAGCTGCGCGCACCCGACTTCGAGGCGCTGAAGGTGGCGGCCCGCGCGGCGCTCGCCGAGCATCCGGACGCCCTCATCGTCGTCGGCGGCGACGGAATGGTGAGCCTCGGCGTCAACCTCGTGGGCGGCACGTCGACCCCGCTCGGCATCGTGCCGACCGGCACGGGCAACGATTCGGCGCTCGGCCTCGGCATCCCGTTCGAGTTGCCGGCTGCGCTCGACGCGCTCGCCGCGGCGCTCGCCCGCGGGCCGCGTACGATCGACCTCGGGCACCTCACGCACGCGGGCGGTGAGCTGTGGTTCGCGTCCGCGCTGTCGGCCGGCTTCGACGCGCGGGTGAACGAGCGGGCGAACCGCATGCGGCGGCCGCGCGGAGCCTCGCGGTACACGATCGCGCTGCTCGTCGAACTGCTTCGGCTGCGGTCGCGCCGCTACGACCTGGTCGTCGACGGCGTGCCGCGCTCGGTCTCGTCGGTGCTGCTGGCCGTGGCGAACAACTCGTCGATCGGCGGCGGGATGCTGATCGCTCCGGATGCCCGGCTCGACGACGGGGCCCTCGACCTGTTCATCGTGGCTCCCGTGTCGCGCCTGCGGTTCCTGCGGTTGTTCCCGAAGGTGTTCAAGGGCACGCACGCGGGGGAGTCCATCGTGTCGCTGTCGCGCGTGTCGACGGTGACGGTGGCGGAGGCGTCGGGCGACATCGTCGCCTACGCCGACGGCGAGCGCGTCGGCCCGCTGCCGGTCACCGTCGCGGTGCGCGCCGGCGCGCTGCGCGTGCTGGCGTAGCCGCCCGCCGCGGGCGCCGGCGTGGGGGCTACGACAGCGGACTCGGCGCCGAGCGCGCGGGCCAAGGTGCGGAAGTCGGACTCGGGGATGGGGAACAGGCCGCGGCGGAAGGGGTAGCCCCAGCGGGCCGGGTCCACGATGAACGACAGCTCGGGGGCGAGCGGCTTCGCGGCAACGGGCGTACACGGCGCGAAGCGCATCGCCAACCGCCAGCGGGGCGCCTCGTCGCCATCGACCGTCACGGGGTACGGCTCGTCGCCCGTGATCTCGCCGATCGCGGTGAATTCCTGCACAGGCGACCCGCCCGGCCCGAGTTCGGTGCGCGGCGAGTAGAACACGAGCCCGTCGCGCGCCTGCAACCAGCGCAGCCGGGTGTTTGCGCCGTGGTCGGCCTGCGTGAATCCGCCGCGTTCGGCGAGTTGCACGTGGTCGAGGCTGACCGTGTTGACCCAGAACTTCTGCTCGCGCGGCCCGTCGGCTGCGGAACGGGCCGACCCTCCCGGCGAGCGCGAGCCTCCGCCGGGCATCCCGCTCGCCACGCGCTACAGCGCCTTGTCGGGCGTCGCTTCGGCGGCCGCGTCGTCTGCGGAGTCGAGGGCGGGGGAGGCGTCCGCGTCGGCCGCGAGGGCCCGGCGCCGGCGCACGACCTGCACGCCGACCGCGACGGGGATTGCGAGCAGCGCGACCACGCGCATCCAGGGCCGGTTGAAGACGTTGCGGGTCGCAGCGTCGAGGGAGACGGGGCCTGCACCGGTCTGGCTGAACGTGGCCGCGGCGAGGCCGAGCACGGCCGGCAGCTCGAAGCCGCCCTGGGCGTTGAAGAACCCGTTCGGAACGTGCGTGCTGGCCGCGACACCCATCGTGGTCGCGGCTGCCGCGCCGGCCACGGGGGTGGCGAGTCCGAGGGCGAGGGCGGCGCCGGCTCCCGCCTCTCCGAGCCCGGCCAGCACGGCGTGCGGCTTGCCGGGGCGGAAGCCCATCGCGTGCATGCCCTTCGCCGTGCCCTCTACGCCGCCTCCGCCGAACCAGCCGAACAGCTTCTGTGACCCGTGGGCGACGAGCACCGAGCCGAGCGCGACGCGGAACACGGTCGTCCAGACGACGGCGGCCGGGGTGGGGCTGGGAGGTGTGGTGCGCATCGGGGTCTCCTCGGGTCAGGGAATGGATCGGGTCAGGGATGGATCGGGTAAGGGCTGGCGGGCCTCCTTCACGGTACTGCGGATGCCCGTTCCGCACAGCCCCGCCGCCGAGCCTTGTGCGCCCCGGGCCGCGCGGGTACGGCCATCCGCAGCTCGCCTCGCGCACCGCCGGCGCACGCGTCGCAGCGCCGTGGCGCACCGCCCCCCTTACGCCGCCGGCTCCAGCGCCGCCTCGGCGCGCTCCGCGCTGCCCGCAGCGAGCCCCGCCGCGATCCCCCCTCGCGACACCGCCCACAGCACCAGCCCGACGACCAGCACGATCCCTTCCGACACCGTCAGAGACCAGATGATGCCCGCCAGCCCGAACCAGAGGTTGCCGAGCAGCACGATCGGGATGAACAGCACCCCCTGCGACATCGACATCACGATCGCGGCCGTCGCCCGCCCCGTCGCCTGGAACAACGACGTGAGAAGCCCCGTGAACCCGTTCACGATCATCGCGACGAGCTGCGCGGTCAGCACGACGACCCCGATCGCGAGCACCGACCGGTCGTCGGAGAACGCCGAGAACAACTGCTCGCGAAAGACGAACACAGACACAGAAGAGACCACCACGATGCCCCCGACGACGAGAGCCGACGCCCGCAGCGCGGAGTGCAGGCGCGCACGATCCCCCTTTCCGTAGGAGTAGGCGAGCAGTGGCAGCACCCCGAGCGTCACGCCCATCACGAGGAATTCGGGCACCTGCGCGATACGCACCGCCACGCCCATCGCCGCCAGCGCGGCATCCCCGTAGGCCACCGCCAGATTGTTGAGCACCAGCGACGTCACGATGAGGAAGGCCGACTGCAGCAGCTCGCCGACGCCGACTCCGAAGACCGGCTTCAGCACCGCTGGCGAAAGCGTGAACCAGCGCGGCGCGAGGCTCACGTGTTCGCTGTTGCGCTGCAACCAGACCACGAAGTAGACGACCACGCCGACGTTCGCGAGCCCCATCGCGAGGGCGGCGCCCGCGACGCCCCAGTTCAGCACGAGGATGAACTGGGGCGTCGAACACGACGTTCGCGAGGGTCGAGGCGATGAGTCCGATCATCACCTGGCGTGCCGCGCCCTCGGCCCGAACGATCTGCTCCAGGCAGAACGCCACGGCGAGCACGGGAACGAACGCGAGCATGACGGCGACGTAGGCGGATGTCGCGGGCACCGCCGCGGCATCCGCCCCCAGCAGCGTGACCAGCGGATTCAGGAGCACCAACCCGAGTCCACCGAGCAGGGCGCCGGTGATTGCCGCACCCCAGACGGCGAACGACGAGACGCGCTTGATCTCGCCGGCCTGCGACGCGTCGTTCTCCGACGCCCCGAGCAGCCGCGAGATGAGTGCCCCGCCGCCGACCCCGAACACTCCGCCGACCGCCATGACCAGGCCGAGAAGAGGGGTGCCGAAGGTGATCGCGGCGAGCAGGGTGGCGTCGTGCAGCGAGCCGACGAAGCCCGCACTGATGACATTGTAGACGGCGCTGACGATCATGGCGGCGGCCATCGGCACGCAGAGATGGAGGAGGGCGCGCACGATCGGCGCGGCCGAGAGGTACCAGCGGTTGGTGCCCTTCTCGGGCTCTGAAGTGTTTTCGGGCGCCGCCTCGTTTGCGGGCGCCGCCCCGTTGTATTGCGCCGCCCCGTTTTCGGGCGCGGTCGTAGGGTTCTGGATGCTCATGGTTGCTCCTCTTCAGGGCAGGTTCGAGCGCGCGCCGACGAGTGCCGGCACGGCGAGGGTGAGGGTGAGGTTCTGGATGCCCGGCCGCTGCATGCGGCGAACGGGCTCGTGCGTCACCGGGTGGGTCGCGGAAGAACCGAGGTAACCTTCAGCAGCAGTTCGTGGAGCGTCTCGCGCTCCTCAGCGCTCAGCGGCGCGAGGATGGCATCCTCGGTTGCCGCCATGGCAGCGTCGAACCCTTCGATGAGTTCGGCGCCTTCGAGGGTGGCGTAGACGCGTTTGCTGCGTTCGTTGCCGCCCTCGGTGCGCCGGTCGATGAGGCCGCGGCGCTCGAGCCCCTGAAGGAGGCTCGAGACACTGGCGGCGCTCGTTCGGCTGACGTCGGCGATGTCGCGCTGGATGGCGCCGGGGTTCTGCACGAGATACCCCAGCACGAAGGACTGCTCACGGCTGAGGTCGCGTTCGCGCACCCAGTCCTGGCCGGCCATCATCTGGGCCCAGCCGATCCACCGCAGCAGCTCGAGACTCGTGGTGAGGCGGGGCCCATCTTCTTCCATGCTTAGGAATCTAATAGTTAGATGTCTAACTGTCAACCACCGAACCGAAGAGTCTCGAATTGGCAGACCTTCGAAACGTGTGGCATACTCGATGAGTTGTCTAATCGGCCCCATCGTTTAGCGGCCTAGGACATCGCCCTCTCACGGCGGTAACACCGGTTCGAATCCGGTTGGGGTCACGACAGTGTGAAAGAGAAAGCCCGGTTCCCTCTACAGGGGAGCCGGGCTTTTTTGTGCTCATGCCAGTGCGATCAGCGCACCAGCCGCGCTGATCGTCGCGCTTTCCTGCACGCCGTCAGCCGCGCGCCGTGAGCACGCAGAACTCGTTCCCCTCGGGGTCGGCCAGCACCACCCACGGCGCATCGCCCTGCCCTATATCCACCCGACGGGCGCCCATCCCGAGCAGCCGCTCGACCTCGGCCGCCTGGTCGTCGGGCACGAAGTCGAAGTGGATGCGGTTCTTGCCGACCTTCGCCTCGGCCGAGTTCAGGAACAGGAACGTCGGATGCGCCCCCTCCGGGCTCTGCAACTCCAGCACCCCGTCATCCTCGTCGATCACGACCCACCCCAGGGCCGCCTCCCACCAGTGACCGAGCGCGTGGAAGTCGCGGCAGTCCACGACGATCTCCTCGAACTTCAGCGTCATGCCCCAACGCTAGCCCGCTAATCCGCCCCGACACCAGAGAAGGCATAGCCCCCCTGTTCGCTCAGACGATGCGCTGCTTCGCCAGCGCGGCCAGCTCGGCGCGGTTCGTCGCCCCGGCCTTCCGCAGCAGGTTCGACACGTGGAACTTCACCGTGTTGTCGCTGATCCCCAGCTGCGCAGCGATGGCACGGTTGCGGGCGCCCGACGCGACGAGCCGGAGAACATCCCGCTCGCGCGCGCTCAGCTGCACGGTGTCTTCGAGCGCGTCGGGCTCGGGCGGCGGGTCGAGCGGCAGCGTGATCGCAAGCGACGACCCCCACCCCGGCGTCGACGAGACCAGCAGGTCGCCCTCCAGCGCCGACACCTTCTCGGCGATCGGACGCAGCACGTCGTCGTGCCGGCTCAGCTCGCCCGGCCCGTCGTCGCGGATGCCGATCAGCAGGTTCTGCCCGTCGCAGTCCCACTGGATGCGCACCCGCCGCGTGTCCGCCGCGTCCGCGAGAGCGAGCACCGAGTTGCGAACGATGGCCCGGGCGGCCTGCGCAACGACGCCCGGCAGAGCCCGGCCCGTGCTCGGCGGCTCGATGAACTGCACGTCGAGGTCGCCGAAGCGCACCAGCGGGCGCAGGTCGCTCTTCAGTCGCGCGAACGCCGTCACCACGGGCTCGAGCATCGCGCTCTGTTCCGTGTCCGACGCCGTGCGCAGGCTCACGAGCGACGCCGCGGCGATGTCGATCGCCGTCGTGCGCGCCGCTTTGTCGTCGAGCCTGCTCGACCGCAGCACCGCCAGCAGCGACTCGAGTTCGACCGCATGCCGGTCGGCCAGCTCCGAGAGGGCGCGCGCGTGATCGCCGACCAGCGCACGGATGGCGGGGGAGGGGATGTCCGCTGAAGGCTGCATGACGGCAACCTACCCCACAATCATCCACCCCACCCATTCGGGTAGGTGAGCCTGCTCGCTCGGCGAGTGCGCACCCCGCCCCTCCGAGCGCAGGCTGAAGACATGCCCGAAACGCCGTACCCCGTCACCGAGTCGCTCACCTTGGTCGGCCGGGAGGTCGCCGGCGTTCTCGACCGGCTCGCCCGCGACAACATGCAGGCTCTGGATGCCCTGGCCACCCTTCTCACGGAAGCCCCGCGCGTCTTCGTGCTCGGCGCCGGCCGCTCGGGCCTCGCGCTCAGCATGACGGCCATGCGCCTCATGCACCTCGGCCTCACCGTGCACGTCGTCGGCGAGGTGACCGCCCCGGCCATCGGCGCGGGCGACCTGCTGCTGACGGCGAGTGGATCGGGTACCACCCACACCATCGTGCGCGCCGCCGAGCTCGCCACCGACGCCGGCGCTACGGTTGCGGCCATCAGCACCGCCGCGGCATCCCCGCTCGCCGACCTCGCCGCGGTCGTCGTCGTCGTGCCGGCCGCCGGCAAGCAGGACCGCTCGGGCGAGGCATCCGCCCAGTATGCCGGCAGCCTCTTCGAGCAGAGCGTCGTGCTGCTCGGCGACGCCCTCTTCCACGCGCTGTGGATGCGTTCGGGCGCCAGTGCAGACGAGCTCTGGCCGCGACACGCGAATCTCGAATGACTTCTTCTCCGATCATCCAGAACCCTTCTGAAAGGCATCACATGAAACTGCAGTTCGCCATGGACACTCTCACCACCGAGTCGGCTCTCGAATGGGCTGCCGCTGCGGCGCCGCACGTCGACATCCTCGAACTCGGCACGCCCCTCATCAAGGCCGAGGGCCTGTCGGCCGTCACCGCCATCAAGAAGGCGCACCCCGACAAGATCGTCTTCGCCGACCTGAAGACGATGGATGCCGGCGAGCTCGAAGCCGACACCGCCTTCGAGGCCGGGGCCGACCTCGTGACCGTGCTCGGCCTGGCCGGTGACAGCACCATCGTCGGCGCCGTCAAGGCCGCCAAGAAGCACGGCAAGGGCATCGTCGCCGACCTCATCGGCGTGCCCGACAAGGCAGCGCGCGCGAAGGAGGTCGTCGCCCTCGGCGTGGACTTCGTCGAGATGCACGCGGGCCTCGACGAGCAGGCCGAAGACGGCTTCACGTTCAGCACTCTGCTCGACGACGGCACCGCTTCGGGCGTTCCGTTCTCGGTCGCGGGCGGCATCAACGCCTCGACCATCGCTTCGGTGCAGCAGGCCGGTGCCGACGTGGCCGTTGCCGGCAGCGCGATCTACAGCGCGTCGGACGTCGGGGCGGCTGCTGCGGAGCTGCGCGCCGCGATCGTCTAGCTTCTGCTTTCTCGTTGCCCTCGACCTCGCGGTTGGGGGCAACGCCTATTAAACCGACCCGTGGCATCCACAGGTCGTCTGTTCGCCGTGGCCGATCGTCGCTAGATTGACCGCATGATCAGACGGATGAAGCGCAACGGAATCGGCCGGCTCGAGGCGTTCAGCGACGCCGTGCTCGCGATCGTCATGACCCTGCTCGTGCTCGACCTGCTGCCGAGCGGCGCCCAGTCGCCCGCCCAGCTGCTCGACGACTGGCCCACCTACCTCGCCTACCTGGCCGCCTTCTTCACCATCGGCATCATCTGGCTGAACCACAACGAAGAGCTCGCGCGGGTCGTACGAACCACCCCCGTGCTGCTCGTGCTGAACCTCGGCCTGCTGCTCGGCGCGTCGCTCGTGCCGTGGCCGACCGCGCTCCTCTCCGACGCGCTGACCGAGGGCGACCACGACGCCCAGTTCGCGGCGATGGTCGTCTTCGCGGTCGTCGCCGCGGTGATCAGCGTGCCGTGGGTGGCGCTCGACCTGTACCTCGCGCGGCATCCCGAGCTGCTTCACGAGGCACCGGATGTCGCGTGGATGCGCCGGCACGCGCTCTACTCGGCCGGCACCCTCGTCGTCGCGCTAATCAGCGTCGTCGTCGCGCTGTTCTCGCCGCTCGCGGCGCTCGTGCTGTACCTCGTGGTGGCGGCGGCGTTCCTGCTGGCGCGGCTCTTCGAGCGCGAGGCGCCTGGCGTTGCGGAGGACGATCTCGAGGACGGCGCCTGAGTCTCGATCGGTCGCATCCGCCCGCCGAAAATTTCGGCAAAAAGTTCTTGGCACTCTCGAAGGGCGAGTGCTAATATTTTTTGCAGAAATTGAGTCACACCGACTCACACAGTGGAAGGGGAATCCTCATTATGGCAATGTCTTTTGATCCTTTCAGCGAGCTGGACCGCCTCACCGGCAACCTTCTCCAGTTCCGCCCGGGGCCGAAGTTCATGCCCGTCGACCTGTACCGTGACGGCGACCAGTACATCCTGAACGCCGACCTCCCGGGCATCGACCCCGGTTCGGTCGACGTGGATGTGGATGGGCAGCTGCTCACCATCCGCGCCCAGCGCACCGCCGCGACCCAGGAGGGCGCGAAGTGGCTGGTGCAGGAGCGGCCCAACGGCACCTACCTCCGCCAGTTCAGCCTCGGCGAGGGCGTCGCCTCCGAGAGCATCTCGGCGACGTACGACAACGGGGTGCTGTCGGTGATCATCCCGGTCAGCGAGAAGGCGAAGCCCCGCAAGATCCAGATCACCACGCCCGACAGGGCAGACGAACAGAAGACGATCACCGTCTGACGGATGGCCGGGGGTGGAGCTCCCGCCCCCGGCTCCCAGGCGCAGGAGGGGAGGTGTTGTGCGCGTGTACGTAGCCACTTCCGTGTGGGAAGAGCCGGTCGATGAGCTGTTCGCAGAGATCGTCTTCGACGATCAGGAACTCGCCGACCTCGCATTCTGGATGATCATCCGCGAGCACTGGCCCTCAGTAGTGAAAACCGGCTGCACCGCACCCCGCCCGCGCGCCCTGTATTACCGGTCGCTGGACCCTGTGGCGCCGGAGGACGTGGTGCACGCCTCGACGGTCGACCCGTTCACCAGGTCGCCCCCGCCGAACCGTAACTGAACACCCGGCGGAGGGAAGCGAGCGCAAGTACGGCTCGCTTCCCTCCGCTCTTGCTGTCTCTGGATGCTCGTGCCCCGTGCCTCCTGCTCCACGGGCGAGTCGCTGTCAGCTGGCGGGCTCCGGCGACCCGGTGTCCTGAGTCCCGTTGGTCGGGGCATCCAGCGACCATTCCGCAGCGAACTGATCCCGGGTCATCTGGAAGAGCTCGCGTCGCGCGGTCATCAGCATCTGCCCGGCCTCGGTGACGTCACCCGCCGGCCTGGAGGAGACGACCTCTCCGGTGTCGCGCCGCGCGATGACCAGATCGGCGACACTCGGCCCCTGCCCCACGAACCCGCCGATCACGCTCTTGATCGCCCACGCGGCCTTCCTCCACCCCGTGTACTCGCGATCCTTCAACTCCGCGAACCAGTACACCGCCGCCGAATCCGTCGAGTCCATGCCCACCAGCCTATTCGGCCCGCCCGGCCGCTCCGCAGGGGCTGGGGTCGGCCGTGGTACGTTGTGCCGGGGATCGCCGACGGCGAGCGGAATCGGGGAGCGGCTCGTGATGAAGCGTGCAGTGAGCGTCGTTGTAGCGGCGCTGATGGTGTTCGGTCTGACGTCGGCGTTCGCGCCGGCTGCGATGGGGGCGGATGCCGTACCCGCGCCGAGTGCGTCTGGTTCGCCTCTGGGTGCCGACACGGTCCCCACTACTGACGCTCTCCCTGGGGCCGACGCTGTGCCCGGTGCCGATGCTGTGCCCGGTGCCGACGCTCTCCCCGGCGGCGACGCGGTCCCTGGTGCCGACGCTGTCACCTCTGCCGACGCGATCCCCGGAACCGACGCCGCGACCTCCCGGTCGCTCAAGGGCCACATCGATCTGGGCGCCGCCGGGCATCCTGCAACCGCTGGAGACGTGACGATCACCCTCTTCGGCTGGATCGGCGCAGATCAGAACGAGTGGATCCACTACACGCAGGAGTGGCACCCCGACGCCGCGGGCGACTTCACGCTCGCGCTCGGGCAATTCGACTACGTGATTCTGCAGTACGACTACACCGGCACCGGCAACTTCGCCAGCGCCTACTCGGGCGAGTTCCTGCCGTGGACCCCGGGTGGCAACCCCGGCGGATACCACCTCACGAAGCCCGTGACGACGGTGCAGACCGTGCTCGCGGTCGGCGGATCGATCACCGGCACCGTGCTCTCGACCGGGCTCGCGGCGGGAACGGTGCTCACGGCATCCGCTCTCCCCTCTGAGGGCACGCCGCGCACCCCCCGTTTCTCGCGCGCGGTCGTGCAGAGCGATCACAGCTACCTCCTGACCGGCCTTCCTGCCGGCACGTACAGCGTGGAGATCACCAGCACCAGCCCGAACCGGGCCTCCTTCGACCAGTCAGTGGGAGGCACTGCCGCCCATCCCGAAGGTGTCTCGAAGACTCTCGCGGCCGGCGGTCAGGTGGCCTTCCCGCCCTACACGATGACGCTGGAGGGTCAGGTCAGCGGACACGTCGACTGCGGCCTCGACTGCCTGGAGGACAAGCGGTCGGCCGTCTCGCTGCAGGCCTTCGACCCGCCGACGTCGACCTGGCTGACGCAGGCCGCCGGGCCGCTGCTGACCATCACCGGGTCGGAGAAGATCACCTTCACCTTCACCGGCCTGCTGCCCGGAACCTACCGGGTCGCCGTCGACTATCTCGGGGACAACAACTACGGCGACCTGGTGACCGAGCCTTTCGACCTGCGTGCCGGTGACAGCAAGCAGCTGTCGCTTGCACTGGTGCGGAACGCCATCCCCGCCCCCGGTGTTCCCTCCTCGGTGAGCTCGTTCATCACTGCGCTCTACGTCGACTTCCTCAACCGGCGACCCTCCTCGGGGGAGGTCGCCTTCTGGGGCGCCCAGCTCGCGAACGGCGCGCCCCGCTCGGCCGTCGCAGCCGGGTTCGTCAACAGCGACGAGTACCGGATGATCCGCATCGACGCCGCCTACACCACCGTGCTGAAGCGCACCTCCGACCCGGGCGGCCGCGTGACGTGGCTCACGGAGATGCAGGCCGGACGCATCACCACCGACGACATCGAGCGCACGTTCTACGCGTCGGACGAGTACTTCCTGCAGCAGGGCGGCACAAGAACCTCGTGGGCCGCCGGCCTCTACAAGGCGCTGCTCGGACGCACGGGCGGCAGCGCGGAGTACGCCTTCTGGGCAGAGCTCGCCGCCCAGCACGGCCGCCCCTGGGTGGTCAGCCAGTTCTGGGATTCGACCGAGACCATCAGCTCGCGGGTCTCGGCGATGTACATGAGCTACCTTGGCCGCCAGCCCGACACCGGCGGCCTCGCGACGTGGGTGGGCGTCGCGCTCGCGCTCGGCGCTGACCAGCAGCGACGAGTACTTCGCGCGGTCGGCGCCGCGCTTCCCGCAGTAGCGCGCGCCCACGCCTCGCGCGTGTCGGGCGGCGCTGCTGCTTCCGAGGCCGGCTCGTGCCGATTTGTGGGCTCTGGATGCTCTGAGCCAGACGAGCACCTCTGACTTAGAGGTGGCGCAGGAGTTCGAGGCGTTTTGCCTCGAACTCCTCCTCGCTGATCAACCATTGATCTCGAAGTAGTGTGAGCTGCTCCATTCGACTGGCAGGATCGCTGGGCACGGGCTCGCCGGTCCCCGTGTTTCTCCGGCTCAGCGAGAAAATCACAACGACGATGAGCGCAGCGATGACGACCACAACCGCCAGCACGATCAACACGTGGTAGCCCTGAAGATTGCCCAGCATCGCGATCAGCTCTCAAACGATTCTCGGGAGTCCCACATCGCCCGATTCGGATCCCAACCACTCACCCGAAGCCAAATGATCGTTTCATCGACGGGCGCTGAAGCGTACAACGTGCACTCCTCATACTCGTCGGAACGCTCGTCGACCCACGCCTGCGCTTCCCGCACATCTCGTACACCGGTCAGCTGCCATTCGAGATAGCGATAGGCGCTCATCTCGCGCTGGCTGACCGATGATGCCGGCGGCCGAGTCCAGAAGCGCGCGCGGTAGTCCGGTAGTGGTCGGATGTCGACGTAGGGCCCCGTGTCCTTCAGTTCGACTTTCATCATCGCACCTCTTATTTCTCGGCCGCCGGCCGCTCTACGTGGTCAGTCGTCTCGCGGTCACAGTCACGGAATCCGCCTAGGTGTTCTCGTCGTCACGCACGCCGACGACCAGGCAGTTGCTATCTCGCAGAACGCTTGCGGCGTCCGTCCCCGTCACACTCGGGCTGAAACCAGCAGGAAAGGTCACCGAAATGTGGCCGACACCCTGATACTTTCCATCGACGCATCCAGCGGAGCCGACGGGAGATGGCTGAAAGTCGCCTTGGCGTTCTAACCGGGCGGACAAGGTCTCAAGCTCATTTAGCAACGCGTCGGTCTCCGAAGCCACCGTCGGCATGACGTCCAAATTTCTTCTCGTGGTAGGCCCTGATCTCGGCAACGATGGCACGCTCTTCCCGTGATGGGATCCGCTTTGCCTGCTTTAATCAGCCCCGCCACCACACTGAGACGCTTTGATTCGCTCACGATCGGTACCTCCTCGTTTGATTCTGGGTCAGTGGTCAAGGCCGTCTTGAGACGCTGAGACGGATCGATGCCGCCGGGCGCTTCGACCCCGCGTGCCGTGGATCGGGGCGACCCTACCGTCGACTACAACAGCACGGCCTCGCCTCGAACGTCGTCGAGACAGGGTTTGAGCCCGCCGTAGGTCACGAGGTCGACCGGGCGGCCCATCACCGTGCTAAACAGCTCTTGGAGGGCCAGTAGTTCGCGGATTCCGGTGCCCGGCGGCGCTTCGACGAGCAGGTCTACGTCCGAATCGATCCGCGCCTGATGGCGAGCAACCGAAGAAAAGACCGCCAGTCGTGTGAATCCACGCTCCTCGGCAAGCTGGATCAGGGTGGGCGCGGCTGCTCTGACGACGAGCTCGGGGTTCGTCGAACTCAGGTCGTGCGGAACTCTGCGTATCTGGCTTTCCGGCATAAAATGACTCTAGCTCAATAGTGCGTTCTTTCAACTGAGATCGGGTCGGCCACCGACTCGCAGCACTTCTGTAGTACAATAACCGAAAGGAATGGATGTCCATCCGATGGTCGGCAAGCGCATCCAAGCATGGAATTCCTCGGGCCGATGCGCTGAACGCAATTGAGCGCAACGTGTATTGGGTGCCGTCATTCGATGAGCCGAGAATCGACGGAGCACGACGGCCTGACCTGTGGATCGGGTCGAATCGAGATCGCACGCTGATGATCGAGGTGATGGCCGAACTGACACCTCCGGCCAACCTCTTCATCTTCCACGTGATGGAAGCTCGAAGAAAGACATTGGAAGTCGCAGAAAGGAACGCAGAATGAGCAAGAGCGAGAGAGACGATGATCTGCGTGGCGAGCAACTGAGTGCGTGGGCGGAGAGTCTTGACGGCATTGCGACCGACGCGGTCGTCATCCGCGGCAACGGTGAAGACTCCGGACGAGCTCTCCTCGAGGCGGCGCTCGGTTCGTCCGAGGCCGTCGACAGGGCCATTGGTCGCCCGAACCTCAGCGGTGTCTCGGGTCTGGGCAAATCACCCGTGCGCCAGGTGCGGCTGCCGATCGCTCTCGATGAAGCGCTCGTCCAGCGCGCCAACTTCGAACACCGCAGGCCCAGCGAAATCGTTCGCGAGGCGCTCGTCGCGTATCTCGGCAAGGCGTCCTAGCTTCGCCTCCACATACAACGGCTTCAGGCGCTGGCCACCCTGCCCGGGTCGAGAGCGTCGGAGACCGGGCCCTGCTAGCCTGACGCCATGGTCGACCAGCCGCTCCGCGACGAACTCGCCGCCTTCGTCGCCGAGCGCGACTGGGCCCGGTTCCACACACCGGAGAACCTCGCCAAGAGCATCGCCATCGAGGCGGGGGAGCTGCTCGAGTGCTTCCAGTGGGTTCCGGATGCTGCGCCCGAGAGAGTGCGAGAAGAGCTCGCCGACGTGCTGACCTACTGCCTGCTGCTCGCCGACCGCATCGGCGCTGACCCGGCGCAGCTCGTGCGCGACAAGCTGGAGATCACCCGCCAGAAGTACCCGGTCGACAAGGCCCGGGGGAGCAGCGCCAGGTATGACGCCCTTTGACATCACCAGCTTCGACTTCACGCGGGGCGGAGTGGCGGCCTGGGCTCCGCTGAGTGAACCCAACAGCAACTGGCCAGTCGTCTACGTGCTCGACGATGCGACGCGAAACGCTCGGAAGGTAGCGAGAAGCAACAACACCCTGAGCAACGTCTACGTCGGCGAATCGCTCAACGCGACATCCAGAATCAACCAGCACCTGGCGTCGACAGACAAAGCCCACCTCACAACCGTCCGCGTCATCGTCGACGAGACCTTCAACAAGTCGGTCTGCCTCGACCTCGAATCGTTCCTGATCAGGATGCTCGCCGGCGACGGCGCGTACAGCGTGCTCAACCGCAACGACGGCATCACCGAGTCGGCCTACTACGACCGCGACCGCTACCAGGAGACGTTCGAGCAGGTCTTCGACCGCCTCAAGGACGACGGCGTCTTCACCCGCACCATCCCCGAGATCGAGAACAGCGACCTCTTCAAGCTGTCCCCGTTCAAGGCGCTCACCCACGACCAGGCCGTAGCCGTCGAGGGGATCCTCGAGGGCCTCTTCGAAGACCTCGAGACCCGAGCCGCCGGCACCGCCACCAGCACCACGGTCGTGCAGGGCGAGCCGGGCACGGGCAAGACGGTCGTCGCGATCTACCTCATGAAGATGCTCGTCGACATCCAGGCCGCGCCTCCCGCTGAGGACTTCGACCGCGACACGATGTTCGCCGAGTTCTTCGCCGGCGGCTACCCGCAGCTGCTCGAAGGGCTCAGGATCGGCCTCGTCGTTCCCCAGCAATCGCTCCGCAAGTCGATCCAGAAGGTCTTCCGCAAGACGCCCGGACTCCGCGCCGACATGGTGATGACCGCCTTCGAGGCGGGGGAGAGCGACGAGCGCTTCGACCTTCTGCTCGTCGACGAATCGCACCGCCTCAACCAGCGCGCGAATCAGGCGTCCGCTGCACAGAACACGAAGTTCCGCACCATCACCGAGAAGCTCTTCGGCCACGACGACACCTCGAAGACCCAGCTCGACTGGATCCGCGCCAAGAGCACCCACCAGATCCTGTTTCTGGATGCGGCCCAGAGCGTGCGCCCCGCCGACCTCCCGACGCACGTTCTCGACGACCTCGTCACCGATGCCCGCCAGCACGACCGCCTCTACCCGCTCGTCTCCCAGCTGCGCGTGAACGCGGGCGCGGACTACGTCGGCTACGTGCGACAGCTCCTCGGAGCATCCACCGACCACCCCCTCGCCCCGCCGCTGCGGCCCCAGACGTTCGACAACTACGACTTCCGCCTGTTCGGCAGCCTCGCCGAGATGCAGCAGCAGATCAGGGCCCGGGATGCCGAGGCTGGCCTCTCTCGCCTCGTCGCCGGCTACGCGTGGCCGTGGAAGACCAAGAAGAACAAGGCCGCCTTCGACATCGAGATCGACGGCATCCGCCTGCGCTGGAACAGCACCCAGACCGACTGGATCGCCTCACCCAACGCCCTCGAAGAAGTCGGCTCGATCCACACCGTGCAGGGCTACGACCTCAACTACGCCGGAGTCATCATCGGCCCCGACCTCGGCTACGACCCCGCCCGCGGCACCCTCGTCGTCAACCCAGGCTCCTACTTCGACACCAAGGGCAAGGAGAACAATCCCCGCCTCGGCAAAACCTACGCCGACGACAACCTCCTCCGCTTCGTCAGCAACATCTACGCCGTGCTCCTCACCCGCGGCATCATGGGCACCTACGTCTACGTCAGCGATCCGGCCCCCGCGCGTACCTTGCGCAATACATCCCGGCCTCCGTGTAGGCGCGGTCTGCAATATCTGTTCGCGAGTCGTTACTGCATTCAATCCAAGGCCCCGCGAGTGGTCCTCTGTTTTGCCGAGCCCAGGAGCCGCGCCCGCTCTTTTACCTACCCGCTCCCGCACAAGAATCAGCCTTTGGGTTTTGTGCGCGGTGGCTGAATATTCGAAAAAGCGTCGTCGACGCGCGCCAATCCCAGCCGGTCGTGAAGAGTCCGGAGAATGTCTTGGGCCCGATAGAGATTACGGCGGATGACGCGAACTTCGGAATCGTTGATCGAGAAGCCGTCGTCGAGGAGGTCTATCTGGATATAGGACAACGTGACAAGTGCATGCGCCACATGCCGCTCGTCCTGCAACCGCTCACCGATTGCCACACTTCGCAATGCATGACCCAGGGCAAGGTCAAGATTGTGCGGTAACGCATGACGTTCAATGCTCGCGAGCACGTTAAGAGCGTGGCCCCTATGGATGTCATCATCGTCATCGGAATCTAAGAGATAGGTGTCCTTTCTGAGGATGTCTAGAGCAAGTGCGTGATTGTCCACATCTCGATACATGCCCGCAAGAGTAAGTCGCGCCCAAGATTGTTCCGTAAGCGAAGTGCTAAAAATGCTGACAGCTAGCGCGACTAGCCTCATACCCTCCTCACGATCGCCAAGTTCAAATAAAGCCTGACCTTCACCAAGATTGATGCGGCCCTCTGTCTTGCCGGAGTCGACAGCGTCCTCCCGGGGGATCTTTGACAAGTTCTTCCGCGCTGTCTGATATTGCTTCAGGGCTGAATGTCGGAGGTCATCACTGCTCTCTCGTCTCGCCATTTCGCGTAGAACGCGACCGTGCGTGGTGTGCGTTATCGCGAGACCTCTATGATCTTCCAGTGAACGGAGGACTTTCTCGGCTCTGATGAAAAGCTTCACCGCTTCAGCCGATTTTCCTTGATCGTGGCGAAAGACTCCCAGTAAGTGCGCCGCTACAGCCTCGGCACGATCATTTCGATGGTTGGTCAATACGTCAGTAAACTCGCGAGACGCGGACGCGCGGAGGCCATTTTGCCAAAGGGCCAGACCGCGCATGAATTGGTATGTTCGCTCCTCCTCTAACCCGTAAGCCCGGAGTAACTCTGCACTCGACCAGGAATCGCGTGACCTCAGAAGTCGAGATGAGCGGTGCACAGTATCGATTAAGGTATTGAGTTTGTTGACGTCGGAAGGATTTGCGACCACATCCAGCGTCTGAACGGTAACCTCTCGGCCCCGTATCCCAAGGATGGCGACGAGAGATTCATTCAAGCTGTCCTCTGCCGCAGACAGAAAAATATTGAGAGCTTGTTGCACGCCAGCAGGATTCGTGAGGAGAACGACCGGAAACATGGACTCTCTAGTCGATGCTGCGACCCGGAGAATATTCCGTACGTTTTCGAATGCCCCGTTAGCCAATAGGTCGAACATGACACTTTCTGCCCACGATCGATGATCCGACTCCGCGAGTTCGCCGTCGATGAGCGAAATTATCGAAGCGCCCGTTTCCAGATCAAAGAATGGGACCGCGCTCAGTAGCTGGTATGCCTGCTCCGTACGCGACTGGTTCGAGGCAGGATGATCGAGCCCTGCTGTCGAGTTCAAGAAACTATCTCCCGGATCGCATACCGCTTGACCGCCGAATATTCCTCGGTGTTTTGCGCCACCAACTCTGCGTCCTTGCCATCCATATACCGCGACAAATAGATGCCCCGTGCAGCTGCAGATACTGGCCCAATGGGGATGCCTTCCCAATTTTGTTCAGTCGCGAACGCCGATGAAGCCGACAATACTATTGAAACGTTTGGCAACACCATAAGTTGGGGGCAAACGGTGCGTATCAGAAACTTGAGATCTCCCTTTCCTAGCTCGTCTACCGAGGACGCCGAGAGGACAAAATGACTCGGACCGTCATTGAGCTTCGATACGAGGGCACCAAGTAACTCTGTTCGTTGGGTCAGCTCCGTCTCGTTCTCGAACCCGGGTCTTATCGCTATACCAGCCTCTTGGGCCCACGAACATAAGATGTCAGCGGCTGTCGGGCGAGAAGTCGAGTCGAGTCTCCAATGCCGTACGACCTCATGGCCGTCCACGGTCGACCGTCGGAGAATTGCCTCTAATAGGTCCTCCCGACCGTGTGCGTCTCTGGAATTAGGTCCAAAGGGCCCGAGGATTTGAATGGCGCCCCCTACGTTCACCGTCTTCTGGACCGTGGCTAGAACTTCCTTGTGGTTGATGAGTGCGGCAACGGCGTTTTCGTTTTCGACCACCGCAATTACCTCAGGGGTGATGAGGTCGTTCGTCGAGCCGATCGAGCGCTGAACAACCCGTACCCGCCTTGAGATCCTGAAATCTCCTCTGAAGCCCTGTCTGATCTCTCGCTCAACCATTCCAATTTGGATCTGAAGCTTGACGACTATCCACTGTTGCAGTGAAGCGGCCAGGAGAGAGTTCATGTTCCGGGGTTTTGCAGTCTCGATCACGATTTCAACATCACCGTCAGCAAGCAGTTCGAAAGCGACTGCGGAGACAAATTGGTGCTTGAGCCAATGCGCAGCCGACAGAGGGGGAAGATTTACGTCCCCAATAGGTGCGATGGCACGTTCGTTATGGAGGTCTAGTTCGTCTGCAAGCAGGAGGAGGGCAGACAACAGTGGCAACCGAACTCGATGGTCGCGAATTGTCTGTTCCGCATCCATATCGTCCACCACTACCCGATAGAACTCTGTGCCGTGCGAATGCGCTAGTCGACCGATTGCATCCGCCAGGATCGGGTCGTTCAGCCCGGTCTGAAACGTCCGGTCGTCGATCAGTTGTCGCGACCGCTCAGGGTGAGCACGTCGGACCGCGTTCGCCTTGGCGGGGCTATCAACCACGTGTGGACTCTGCATTCCGATGTCATGAACCCAAGCTGCTGCTGCGAGCAAGAATCGTTCGATGACATTCAACTCCATGCCTGCGGGTAGAACCTTCGCGTGGGCCAGTTTTTCGCAATAGCGGGCGACTCTGCGCGAGTGCTCAGCGGTGTGATCGGTGAACCACCACATTTGAGAGTTCGACCACCACTTGTTCGTTTGGCGCTCGATCTCATCTAGCGCGTAGGCGAGGTCTTCGAAACCGGATTGCGTCAGTTCATCTCTGATCATGCTGGCCCCCTGATGGTTGTTCTCAAGGATCACGTCTTTGGATCCAGTCGTTCGCGGCCTCTGTGCGACCAAAAGTGTCTATCACTCACTCATCGACAGCTTATTAGAGCGGATGGGATCAGAAGCGCTGTTACGCGTGGCCGTGGAAGACCAAGAAGAACAAGGCCGCCTTCGACATCGAGATCGACGGCATCCGCCTGCGCTGGAACAGCACCCAGACCGACTGGATCGCCTCACCCAACGCCCTCGAAGAGGTCGGCTCGATCCACACCGTGCAGGGCTACGACCTCAACTGCGCCGGAGTCATCATCGGCCCCGACCTCGGCTACGACCCCGACCGCGGCACCCTCATCGTCAACAGCGACTCCTACTTCGACACCAAAGGCAAGGAGAACAACCCCCGCCTCGGCAAGACCTACGCCGACGACAACCTCCTCCGCTTCATCAGCAACATCTACGCCGTACTCCTCACCCGCGGCATCAAGGGCACCTACGTCTACGTCAGCGACCCAGCGCTGCGCGCGCACCTGGCGCGGTACATCCCGGCCACTGTGTGAGTGCCGGCGGCTGCGTCTCGCCGGAGTCGCGCTGATTCTCAGGCTCTGGATGCTCGGGGCCGGCGCAACGCGTTCGACCTACATTTGACCCAGAATCTCGAGGCGTTTGGCCTCGAACTCCTCCTCGCTCACCAGACCCTGATCCCGAAGCCGCGTGAGCTGCTCGATCCGCCTTGCAGGATCATCGGGCAGCGCACCACGGTGCCCGGCGCTTCTCCGTCGAACCGAAAGGACGACAATCATGACGATAGCGATCACGACGACCACAACCGCCAGCAGAATCAACTCGTGGTACCCCTGAAGATTGCCCAGCATTGCGATCAACTCTCAAACGATTCGCGGGAGTCCCAGATCGCCCGATTCGGATCCCACCCACTCACCCGCAGCCAGATGATCGTGTCATTGACGGGCGCTGAAGCGTACAACGTGCACTCCTCATACTCGTCGGAATGATCGTCGACCCACGCCTGCGCTTTCCGCACATCTCGCACACCGGTCAGCTGCCATTCGAGATAGCGGTAGGCGCTCATCTCGCGCTGGCTGACCGATGATGCCGGCGGTCGAGTCCAGAAGCGCGCGCGGTAGTCCGGCAGTGGCCGGATGTCGACGTAGGGCCCCGTGTCCTTCAGTTCGACTTTCATCGCCGCTCCTTCATTCCTCGGCCGCCGTCTGATTTGCTAGTGCAGTCGTCTTGCGGTCACAGTCACGGTATCCGCCTGGGTACTCTCGTCGTCACGCACGCCAGCAACCAAGCAATTGATATCTCGTAGAACGCTTGCGGCGTCCGTCCCCGTCACACTCGGGCTGAAACCGGCAGGGAAGGTCGCCGAGATGTGGCCGACTCCCTGATACTTTCCATCCACACATCCAACGGCCGCATTTGCGCTCAGGTAGTTCTGGCCGCCGTTCTGAGATCGACCCGTCGCCGTCGTCGCGCCGTTCTTCTGAAGGGAGACGTAGACGTCCAGGCCCGCGACCGGGGCAGAGCAGAGAACGTCGGCAGTCACGTTGACTGTCCCGAAGACTTCACCCGAGTTGTACGGGTAGTTGACCTTTACCGAGTAGGTGATGACTTCGCCCCCAGGGCCATCTGCCGCCTCGGCTGGCACCGCGACCCCGCCGATAACTATCGTCGCCGTGATTATCAATGCTGTAGCGAACCTCAGCATGATTCCTTCTCCAGACTCCTCCTATTCGAGAATCTCTCGGTATAAGGCCTACCCCTCCTCCACACCTTGAGCAAGAGGTCGCACCATCTTGAACGCAGTTGTCGCGATCATGCCCAGTCGGCTACCGGGTTGATTTCTGAACTCTCCCGGAATGGGTTGCTGCTGGCTCAGGATGATCGGAGCCAGGGAAACGCGTTCGACCTAGGTTTCATCCAATTCTGCCGTGGCGTCCGCGAATGTGATGCTGAGCGCGTCGCGCCATTCGGGGAGATCTCTGACGAGGGTGGTCCAGGTCAATTCGCGGTCGATCTCGTCGTACTGATGGATGAGCCAGTTGCGGTTGGCAACCGCGTCAGCCCAGTCGACGCGTTCTGGGGCGACAAAACCCAGTCGAGAAAATCGGTTGGCGGCCTCGCCGATCTTCATCATTACTGAGTCGCCGGCCTCTTGTCGTAGCCCGTCACGGTTGTAGGTATCCTGGCCGTCGCGAGCGATCTCATCGGCTCGTTCGAGCCACCCTTGTATGTGCAGGAGTTCTTTAGCGATCTTCCGGTCCATCAGAGGAGCACTGCCTCTCGCCGAATGTCGTCGTCGAGCTTCGGCTTGAGGCCGCCATACGTGACGAGGTCGACGTCGCGACCCACAAGCTGCCTAAAGAGATCTCGCAAAGATAGAAGGTCCCTGATCGAAGTGCCTGGGGGCGCTTCGATCAACAAGTCGATGTCTGAATCGACCCGCGATTGGTGGCGCGCCACAGACCCGAAGACTGCGAGCTTTTTGAACCCTCGCCGCTCCGCGACGTAGTTCAGAATTGGAGCTGCGGCTTCAATGATCAGCTCTGGATCGCTGGTGCTCAGATCCCTGATGGTCTTGAGCTGCTGGCTGACGGCAGACTGGCTGATCCCTAGCGACTCAGCAACTTCGCGCTGACTCTTACCGTCAGCAATCATGGCTCTCAGTGCAAGCGCACGCCGAAGTCGGGCGACCTGCTCGTCATGTCGAGCTTTCGTGTACTCGTTCGCCAGATCCATAAGGCAACCTTATCGCCTCATTGCCGGTCTCTCTAGCGACATGGTGATGACCGCCTTCGAGGCGGGGGAAAGGGATGAGCACTTCGACCTCCTGCTCGACGACGAATCGCACCGCCTCAACCAGCACGCCAACCAGGCGTCTGCTGTCTAGAACACGAAGTTTCGGACCATCATGGAGAAGCTCTTCGGTCACGACGGCACGTCGAAAACCCAGCTCGACTGGATCCGTGCGAAGAGCACCCCCCAGATCCTGATTCTGGATGCGGCCCGGAGCCTTCGCCCCGCCGGCCTCCCGACACGTTAACGCATCTTGTGTCTCATTAGGTGAACGAGCCGAGCCAGCGATATTCGTCGCCGAAGAACTCGTACCGTCTGATGAACATTTCGCTGTCAGGTTCATTGCCTATGGCCGGGAGTCGCAGAGAAGGAAAAGTTCCCAAAATGAAGTGGCGTACGGCGGGGTCGAACTGTGCTTCTGACACCACATCCGGTCGGAAGGTGACGGTCAGGTCGAATGGGTCCACCCCTATGATGTGGCGGTCAAACGCAAGGTGATGATTGGCGCACAGTGCGACTCCGTTTACGATGCGGTCGACAGAACCTGGGGCAGAGGCGGGGTATATATGTGCTCCCTGAACGAGTGAAAACGCCAAGCCACACATCGCGCATGCACGACCGTACGCGTCCAGCACTCGTCCGCTGAACCGAGCGTCGCGAACTAACACAGAGACCGCACGCCTCACCCGCTCACTGGTGGGGCTGAACTCGGCAGTTTCGAGGAGTCCAGTGGCTCGAATCGACTTTTGAATGAGACCTTCGTCTAATGCGGAACCGAAAAGAGACGCCGTGAGCGACAGGGGAAGGAGTTCTGGACGGAAATATTGGATAACCTCGGCACTGTGGGAAGTTTGCGTCGACCAACCGGCATAACTTGCTTCGAGCAACTTCTCGAGGGATAGGAAGACAGACCAACGCGTTACTCGTCCTTCACGTCGAGCTGCCTCGGCCATTGCAATGACTGGACTTGCGAGGGATTCGATTTCGTCGTCTTCCCAAAGACCGAGCAGAATGGATGCGCGGCCTGGTTCGCTCTCAAGAGGGGCTGCCGTTGCAGGGTTCTGGAACCGACGTTCGACGGAGTCCCTGCTCCGATGGCTGAGGCCAATCCGGCCGGAAAAAATATTGACTTCTGTGCTTGAGCCTGCCGCGAGAAGAGTACCGGCAGAGGGCCAACCGGTTCCTAGTCTGGTTATTTCGAGGGATCCGTTGCTGAGATCGACTATGCGCCTGACAAGGTCAGTCCGGTCGGTCATAAATCGCGCCGATTCGATGATCGTTCCCAGGCCAAATCTTGTGTCACTAGCTAAGCCCTCTGGCCATGATGGTCAACCTAATGCAATGCTGCGTGATTTGGATACTTGGTCGATATAGCCAAGCTGCGTCATCAGCGCTCTAACAACAGCCTTTCCGAGTTCCACTGGAACTGCATTTCCTAATTGCCTCTGTACATCGGCGCGATTCCCGGCGATCTTGAAGTCATCCGGAAACGACATCAGACGTAGCATCTCGTTGACACGCAGTCGCCGTGCCCTATCGGCTCCAGACGTCGTTTGAACGTTCTCCCAATGGAATGGACCCACCCAGGGTCCTGGCTGTGCCTGCAAAGTCGATGACGCGCGATTCGGATCCAGTCGGAGGAGAAATGTCCAGTATCGACTTCTCCATTCGAAAGCATTTTGCCCGTCATAACGGTCTGTGTGCCAGAGGTAGTTTTGGCCGGGCGGGATTTGAGCAGCGAGTTCTCCGTAACGCCCATCTACTACTTCGTCGTCTGACGCGATCGTGAGATGTGGCAAATTTTCGAAAGCCTGCGAAGTCGTAACGTGAGGAGTCTTGGTCACGTCGATCTTTCGGTCACGTTCACTCCACCCAGAATGGGTTGGTTCTGGAAACTGAAATCCCTCGCCATCGCGACGCCCGACCACGAAGACACGTCTGCGCAGTTGTGGAACTCCGTAGTCCGCCGCGAGAAGCACCTTCCATTGCGGGTTGTATCCGAGATCGGCCAGGCTCTTGAGTAACCTGTCAAATTGCGTCCTGTGTGTCTTGTAGGTGAGGCCTTGAACGTTTTCCAGGATGAACGCTTCGGGCCTTGAGTCGCGAACTACCCGCACGTATTCGTCAAGAAGAGATGCATTCGGATCGAGGCTTTCACGCTTCTGCTCGAGCCAGAATCCAGATTTGCTAAACGGGGTGCATGGAGGACCACCAACTACCAGCACAGGCGACTCCGAACCTAAGCCCGCCTGCTCGAGGATTTCGGCTGTCGTGATCTCTCTGATATCTCCGGTGACCGTCTTTGTGCCTGGAAAGTTAGAAAGCAATGTCTTGAGAGCTTGCTCGTTATAGTCCGTGGCGGCCGTTACACGTAGAAGCCCATTTCCATGGTCCCCTGATTGGAGGGGCTCGGCATCTGCTCGTTCAACCGCCAGGTCGAGTCCGCCAGCACCGGAGAAGAGGCTGACTACTGGAAGCTGTTCGCTCATCACTCACCTTTATGAAAACATCTCCGACCGTGCGTTGCCGGCCGTCTGATTAGTATTGCCGCAATCAGTATGGGTGGGGCCACCGACACTCGTCAGGGAGGATGGAAGCCGTGGATCGCAGTCGAGTCGAAAGACAGTTCCTTCTTCGTCTCTGATCGCTGTAGGTGAACCCACGCCAAAGGTCCCGTCCGTCACGTTGCACTATCGATCAGGAACGTGGGCAATGCGCACAAAGTTGCATTCCAAATTGCTCGTGAACGACGCAGGGCGTCCATGTTGGAAGAGTCGACCGCGACTCTTGCTTCGATGCGAAATGCAAGGCGGGCGTCGCGAAGGTCTCCCTCTATTACATCTTCGGGGGCAATGATCAGCTGATCGAGACGTACCTCTTCAACCGTCACCAGGCGTGGATGGAGGTCGTGCAGCGGGGAATGGATGCGGCCGACGATCCGCGGGCGAAGATCCTGGCCGTGTTCGACGAGCTCGGCACGCTGTTTGTCGCGCCCGGGTTTCGGGAGTGTGCGTTCGTGAATGCGGCTGCGGAGGCGTTGCCCGGGAGCCCGGAGGATCTGGCGGCGGGGAAGTTCCGGGGGTGGGTTCGCGAGCTGTTCTTCTCGCTGGCTGTTGCGGCGGGGGCTGTCTCACCTCGCGTACTCGCCGACCAGCTCGTGGTGTTGTATGACGGGGCGAACACTACGGCGCAGATGGACCGGACGGCTGCGCCGGCGGGTGTTGCGAAGAAGATGGTGCGGATGGTGCTCGACTCGACATCGTTCGCTTCGTAGGCCCGTCGCTGGGCACTCGGTTCCGAGGGAGCCTCAGGCAACATAGGTCGACGGACTAGAATCGACTCATGACCGAGCAGGCAAATGGGCTCGTCGATGAGCGGGTGTTCTACCGTGACATCAAGCCCTACGACGCGCCTCAGGAGTTGGCCGAATTGCACGGGCCCGCACGGGGCCCGATGGTGCTCCCGCTCAACGTCTACTGAGGGCCCGCTCACACCTTCGAGCTCGACAACGAGTCGGACGTCGTTGAGGCCTATCAGGCGGCGCTCCGAGAGGGACGTGTCGAGGATCAGGCCGAGATTCTGAACCCTGGTCTGCTGGTTTCGATCTGGCCTGAGTTGCTGCTGCCTGCTCCTGTTCGGGTGCTGTGGGAGGATCGTTTTCCGGTATTGGCCCTGCGTGAATGATGATCTCCAGCTGCAGTAGGGACTCACGCAGCTTGCTCTAGCCGCACTGCGTGATCACGCGTTTGCCCTGGCGGGTTCTGGTGCGATTCGAGAGCACGGCTTCATGAACCGGCCAACGCAGGATGTCGACCTCTTCACGAACGACCCGGATCCCGAATCCTTCGACGACGCAGTCGACGGGTTGGTTCTGGAACTAGAGATCGCCGGCTTTTCGGTGGAACCTGTGCGTCGTTCTCCGCGCTTCGCGCAGTTGCGCATTACAACCGCTACGGGTCACTCAGTCGACATGGATCTCGCTGTCAACTGGCGAGAGCGAGATCCCGTCGCACTCGCAGTCGGGCCGGTACTGAGTCTTGAGGACGCGGTCGGCAACAAGGTGAGCGCGCTGTACTCGCGGCCCGAGGCGCGCGACTACCTCGACGTCGATGCGATTCGCTTGAGCGGGTGGTTCACCGATGAGCACCTACTCTCCGCCCGTCGCGGAGAGGGATCGGGGCTTTGATCTGATGATGTTCGCTGACCAGCTAGATCACGTGACGCGAATCCTGCCAGAGCGCGTCGAGAGGTACGGCGTCAGCGCCGAAGAGCTTGGCGCAATCAAAGAGCGCTTTGTTCGTTGGGCAGCCGCTATTCGATCGAGCGCCTGAGGGACTCTTGCAGTGTGATTACCCTTCGACATGACTGGTTCAGCTCCTGAACAAGCTCGGCTTCAACGCCATCGACCCACGATCGTAGGGGGTAGGGGTCGCGCCACGCACGCCCCACTTCGCCCCACCGCGCCTCGCTCGGCGCGCGAGGGTGGCGGGGCGCTGGCGCGCCGTTGCCGGCCCAGGTCAGGCGGCTGTGAGGTACACCAACTCCTGCAACGTCGATGCGTCGACAAGGGAGCGAGCCTGCAGCAGGTGGTCGGCCGCGACTAGCGCCAGGTGGTTGGCTCCGGCCGGATCCAAGCTGAAGGCTACCCGTGGACCTGGGTCGTGTTTACAACGCCCACGTATCCGCCGGGGCCCTTCACTGCCGGAGTTGTGACCGCCATTTGTAATGCCTCAGACGGCGGTTGCAAACGAGACAAAGCTTTCGTTGACGGATGTTACTGCGAAGGGATTTGAGGACTTCCCGCGGTCGCCGTCGCCGGGTAAACATGGCAGATCCGAACGGTGGATTCGGCTTCGAGGGGGAAGAAATGGGGTATTCATGTTCAACACATCCGCTTCCCGTAGGGGAGCTCTCGCAGGATCGACTCTGGCGCTGTCAGTTGCGCTAGCGCTGATCGCTGCGCCTTCGGCACATGCTGTTGAAGGCCCGGCTGAAACTGTGTCGGCTGCTTCGACTGCCGCCGAGAACAACGACGCTGCGAATCCCGTGGCGCCGCTGCAGGCATTGGGGGACGACGAGTCCATCGCGAGCGTCATGAGTCCTTCGGGGTGCGCCGGCCAGACCGACTACGCGCACGTGTCGGGCATACGCATCCGTGCACGGTCGGACGACATGCGGCACGACGGTTGCTGCTCTCGGAGTGACGACGACCATTCAGCGACTCGGTTGGCTCTATTGGGAGAGTCAGCTGGCCGACGACTCCTCTCGGGCGAACTCGAATAACTCGCAGGACGCTCATCCTCATCTGGACTGTTCGGGGAGCGGGAGCCAGGCGTATCGGGGTGTGTCGTCGCACTACTCGAGAGAGGCGAGCGGAACGTACTACGCGAACACAGTCGGGGCGAGCGCACGATTCAGCTGCTGATCGTCGGTCTGATTCTTCACTGGCGGTCAGACCGATGATTTCGAGGTCCACGCAGGTCGCCGCGGTTGTTGCGGTCACGGCGACCTGTCTTCTTGCCGCATGCAGTGCAGGGGTTGAGCCATCGGGGACGAGTCCGTCCGAGATCGCCAGTCACCCGCTCACGAAGCTCGAAGCAGCCCCCGAGAAGGTGCCGAACCTGATGGTGGACGGCCAACCGATCTCGCCAGCATTTGTCGACTGGCACGTCAACGGGGAGCATGTAACCTCTCGGACAGCCCCGGATCAGGACGATGCCGTTCTGCCCACTGTCACAGCAGGCTTCTCCACACTGCGGCTCGAATTCGACTCGAATGTTGGGGCCGCCCAGTTGTACGTCACGTTCTTCACGGAGCTCGACGCGCGAGGGGTTCCGATGGATGCTGCGGGTGATGAGATCGATGTCTTGCGACGACGTCCCGATGCAAGGTTGAACGTGGCGAGGGGCAGATGATCCTGGGCGTCACACGACCGGAGGTGAGTCTGCTGATGGTGGTTCACTTGGCTTACTACACCGACGCTGCTGATCCTGATCGTGGCTTGGAGCTCGACGCAGCAAGTTGGGGAGTCAGGTTCAGTTGACAACCTCCTCTTCTGAACGTCTGGCGGTTCGATTGTGAAGTTCGGGCCGGCGGAAACAGCCGATCTGTTTCGAGCTTTGGAATCGTCTGCAAGTGCCGCGGGCCCGGTGGTGGGCTCCTACGTTGGTGGTCAATTTGAGGCATACGTTCGGGTCGTCAACCCTGCCGTTGCCGGCGCCGGCAGTGCGGACCAGCGCAGACGATCGTGGGGATCCCTGATTGATTGTTCGCGAAGTTTCGATGGATCGACAGCGCAGTGGGCGGAGATCCGTGACTCGATGTCGGACGCGAGCGACTTTGACGAGCCGGCGATGGGTCGGCTGGAGCCTGCGACCGCTCGCGCTCTTGCGAACTTACTCTCACAACACACCGCGTCGCCGGACGAATGCTCCTTCGCTTGGTGGATCGGATACGCGGATGTGCGCGTACCTGCCGAGGCGCCACGTGTTTTTCTGCCGCCGGGGCGGGAGATGTTCGTGATGCAAGGCGGTGTGAGCGACGGCGCGGATGAGCATGCCGGTTGGGGTATCGGGCGTACACCGCTGCGCTGGCTTCCCCGCGACAGAGCGTGGAGTGTGGGCAACGACATCTACGGCCGGAGCGTTTTCGTCGGCGGAACCGACGCCGCAATTTCCGAACTCCTAGAGCATCCAGACCTCGAAGCGTACGTCGTCAGTCCTGAAACGCCGGTGATGCCCGAAGACTGGTGAGGCGGCTGGCGCGGTCAGGTCGCGGCGCGGGCCGCGAGGGGGCGGCGCCGGCGAACGCGTCGTCGAGGTGGGCCATGGTGCGCCCCGATGGCCGAAGTGACGCCGGCGTGGCTGATCGCGAAGGCCATTGCGAGGTGGGTGAGAGAGAGTCCGGCCAAGGCGGCTAGGGGGATGAGCTGTTCGACCACGTCGAGGCGGCGCTGGTCTGAGAGGTAGGTGAGGCGGGCGGCGCGGAGCAGGTCGGTGGGGCGGCTGTTTTGGCTTGCCGGGCTGCCCTCTGTACCTTTTGGGCAACTGAGGGGCGCTGGCACGCCGCCGCCGGCTCAGGTCAGGCGGCGGTGAGGGGCACCAACTCCTGCAACGTCGATGCGTCGACGAGGGAGCGAGCCTGCAGCAGGTGGTCGGCCGCGACTAGCGCCAAATGGTCGGCGCCGGCCGGATCCAAGCTGAGGTAGTCGTGCGTGACGAGCCATTTGGACACGCGCGCCCACGAGTACAGGGACCAGCCGTCGTCTGAGATGGGCGCCGGGAACCCGCCCGGACCACGTTTTCCTGCCGCAAGGAGGCGCAGCGATTCGTAGCTGCGATCGAGTCGAGCCGCGATCGTCTTCAACGAGACGAGGTCTTCGTCTCTGACTCCCGTGACCATGAAGCCCGCCCGGCGGGCGTTCTCAACCACGCTGACGACAGCGGCGGTGAGCGAATCCGCTTCGCGTGTGACCATCAGAATTCCGACACCTCTTTCGATTCCAGGCGTGGCGTCATCCAATCCCGCGTCGAACAGGATGTCGTAGTCGTCGTCGGTCAGCGGGCGGTCGAGGGTCGCAGTGAACTCGTACAGTGGCACGATCAAGTCCTTCCGTGTGCATGTCTGGCGAGAAACCGCTCGATGTCTCTCGCGTTGTTCTCGGGTACTCGCGGCGTGGACCAGATCGACACCTCATCACCGCAGGTGCGGCAACGAACCAGGCCCCATCTGTGGCCGCGATGAACTTCGACTACCGCGAAGGAGGTAGCGTTGACGATCCTGAGTACGGTGTTGATGGCGTTCTTCGGGTGCCTTCCGGCACTAACCACGGCAACAGTCTAACCGGGTGTTGTGAATATGCAACGGCTACCTTTCTGTTATAATGAGATATCGTCATTATAGTTTGAGAGGCAGAAGGGCGTCAGGCCGCGGCGCGGGCCGCGAGGGGACGACGGCGGAGCGCCGGGTCGAGCTGCGCGGGGGTGCGGTACGCCATGTCGAGCGGGCTGACGTCGGTGCCGGGCGGCACGAGGGCGTCGATCTGCGACAGCACGTCGTCGTCGAGAACCACGTCAGCCCCGGCGAGCACGTCGTCGAGGTGCTGCATGGTGCGCGGCCCGATGATGGCCGACGTGACGCCGGGGTGCGCGATCGCGAAGGCCATCGCGAGGTGGGTGAGGGAGAGTCCGGCTGCAGTGGCGAGCGGGAGGAGCTGTTCGACCACGTCGAGGCGGCGCTCGTCCGAGAGGTAGGTGAAGTGGGCGGCCCTGCGCAGGTCTGTGGGCTCGCCTCGCCGTACGCGGCCCGTCAGCATCCCGCCCGCCAGGGGGCTGTAGACGAGGGTGCCCATGCCGAAGCGCTCGGCGACGGGGAACACTTCGGCTTCGATGCCGCGGTTCAGGATGCTGTAGGTGGGCTGCTCGCTGCGGAAGCGTTCGAGGCCGCGGCGCTCGGAGACCCACTGGGCCTCGACCATGTCGCTGGCGGGCATGGAGGACGAGCCGATGGCGCGCACCTTGCCGGCGTGGATGAGGTCGGAGAGGGCCGAGAGGGTCTCCTCGATGTCGGTCGAGGGGTCGGGGCGGTGGATCTGGTAGAGGTCGATGTAGTCGGTCTGCAGGCGGCGGAGGGAGTTCTCGACCTCGGCGATGATCCAGCGGCGGGAGTTGCCCCGGTGGTTGGGGTCCTCGCTCATCGGCAGGCTCAGTTTGGTGGCGAGCACGACTGAATCGCGGCGGCCGGCGAGGGCCTTGCCCACGATCTGCTCGGACTCGCCGTGGGAGTACATGTCGGCGGTGTCGACGAAGTTGATGCCGGCATCCAGTGCCCTGTGGATGATCGCGACCGATTCTTCGTGGTCGGGATTGCCCATCTGGCCGAACATCATGGTGCCGAGGGCGTAGGGGCTGACCTGGATGCCGGTGCGGCCGAGGGTGCGGTACTGCATGGGTTTCTCCTTGTGGCTTTGCGTAGGGGGCTGGCTTATGCTGGTAAGTGGGACAGTGTCCCGATACGTTCACCACGATATGGGACATTGTCCCGTTTAGCAAGGAGCAGGATGCCCCGCGTCGACGCACAGCGGAATATGGATGCTCTGCTGACGGCTGCGAAGGAGGAGTTCGCGGCGTCGGGGGTCGACGTGAACGTGCGTGCGATCGCGGCACGTGCGGGGGTGGGCACGGCGACGCTGTACCGGCACTATCCGCTGCGGTCGGACCTCATCGCTGCCGTGTTCCGGCAGGAGATCGACGAGGTCGCCGCGGCGGCCGGGGCCCTGGCGGCTACGGCGGGGTCGCCGTTCGAGGCGCTGCTGCTGTGGCTGCGGCGCTACACCTCGTTCGTGGCGACGAAGCAGGGGCTGGCGTCGGCGCTGCACTCGGGCGACCCGGCCTACAGCGCGCTGCCGGGGTATTTCGAGGGGCAGGTGGGGGGTGCGCTGCAGGGGTTGCTCGATGCGGCCGAGGCGTCGGGCGAGATTCGCGGGGGAGTCGGGGCGGTCGAGTTGCTGGGGGCGGTCGCGAACCTCAGCGTGCCGCTGCCGGGGGAGGTGGATGC
>NZ_PSTT01000074.1 GCF_002931235.1 Subtercola sp. Z020
CCCGGGGGCGTCGTCGGCGGTGCCGTTGTCGCGGGCGGTGTCGTCGGGCCCACGGCCACGGCGGCACCCACGAGTGGCACGGCAACGACGAGGTTGCTCGATTCAGCCCCACCGGTCACGGGAAGTCCGCTGACAACAGCCCTGCCCGCCAGCGACCCGGCAGCCGTCGGTGCGTAGGTGAGCTCGAAGGTGGCCGTCGATCCGGGATTGGTCAGCGCACCGGCGTCACCGAACGAGGATGAGGTGAGACTCACGCCTGCCAGTGGCTGGTTGGCTCCGTCCACGAGTGCGATCGTGCCGTTGGAGAATCGAACGGGAACGACGCCATCCACGGTCAGGGTGACGACTCGTTTCGCGGTCTGGCCCACAGTGACCGAACCGAAGTCGGCGGTCGCGCCACTGTCGGTCGTCGCGGTGAAATGGGCCGGATCGGTGGCGGTCGAAACAGCCTTGAAGTTGATGGCCAGGCTCTTCTTCTCGAGATCGAGTTGATCCGTCGCGACGAGCGTCACCGTCTGGTTCCCGACCAACCCGGGAACAGGCTCGGAATAGGTGACATCAAAGGTCACCCTTCCGTTCTTGGGAATTACCGTCGTCGTTGTGAAGCTGACCGCGCCAGCCGTAAAGGGTGCATTCAGCGTGAACAGCGGTGCCGGGTCGATGGCGATCGCGTTGTCGCCGTCGTTGAGGAGAGTGAAGGTGCGGGTCACCGGCGAGCCTGCCTTCACGAAGCCGAAGTCGGGTTGTCCACCTGACAGCGCGAACGAGAAGGGTGCCGCCATCGCGGGCGCTGCCGCGCCCGCTCCGAGGGCGGCACCGCCGACCACGACAGCAGCGGCGACGACCAGTCGCGCCAAGCGGGAGAGGCGGGAGCGCGAGAGGCGGGAGCGCGAGAGACCGGAGGGGGTACGCAGAGACATGGGGCCAGCTTTCGAGACGACTCGGCCGTGCCGAGAAGATGAGTTCCCGTCACAGTAGCCGATGCTCGAGCAAACCTCAAATAGCGCGGTCCTCCAGCCCCCAGGCCTGCCCGTACCCGCCCTCGGCGACCGGCAGCGCCATCAACTCGAGGAACGGCAGCGCATCGAACGCCTCCGGCCCCAGCACCCCGACCCCGCCCCACACGCCGAGCGCCAGCAGCTCCAGCGCGATGACGGGGTTCAGCGCCGTCTGCCACACCACGCACTGCGACTCGTACTCCGCCATCGTCCACTCGTTGTCGGCCACGTGGTAGAGGTACACCTCGCGCGGCGCACCGTCGATGCCCGTGCCCGTCACCCACAGCCCGGCGCAGGTCTTGCCGGTCATCCGGGGCCCCAGCGTCGCCGGATCGGGCAGCCCCGCCGCGACGACGTCGCGCGGCGCGACCTGAACGGGGCCGGCAGCCGAGCGCACGGTCAGCGGCGCTGTCTTGTCGAGGCCGAGCTGGTGCAGGGTCTTCAGGATCGAGATGAACTCGTTGCCGAGGCCGTACTTGAAGGTGACACGTTTCGCGTCGACCCAGCGCGGCATCAGCAGCACCTCTTCGTGCTCGACGTTGACGCATTCGACAGGCCCGATGCCGTCGGGGAAGTCGAAGACCTCCGGCTCGCTGAACGGCGGCGTCGTGTACCAGCCGCGATCCTTCTCCCAGATCACAGGCGGATTGAGGCACTCCTCGATCGTGGTCCAGATACTGAACGAGGGCGCGAAGATCTCGGCTCCCGAGTCATCCCGCACGACCAGGTTCGCGCCGTCGCGGGTGCCGAGCTCGTCGATCTCACTGAACAGGTGGTCGGCGGCGTAGCGGGCGAACACGTCGCTGAGGCCGGGCTCCACCCCCATGCCGACGAGCGCGAGGGTGCCCGCCTTCTCCCAGTCGGCGGCCTGAGCGAACTGGTCGTCGCCGAGCTTGATGCCGGTCTCCGCGTAGGGATCGGCGGGATGCGGCTCCGACAGGCTCATCGCCATGTCGAGGTAGTTGGCTCCGGCCGCGAGCGCCCCGGCGAAGATCGACTGCACGAAGCGCGGTTCGACGGCGTTCATCACGTGGGTGGAACCGTGGCGACGCGCGACCTCCTCGACGTTGGCGGGGTCGGAGGCGTCGATGCGGTCGGCGATGAACTTTCGGGCGATCTCCGGCCCGTGCTTCGCCTGGATCCACGACACAGTCGACTCCGCGCGCGTGAGGTCGTAGTCCGTCACGACGATCGTGTCGAAGAATGTGCGCCTGGCGGCGATCTTCGCGATCGAGTCTCCGACGCCCCCTGCACCAACCAACAGAATCTTCATGGGCAGAGACTACCGCTCCGCGCGCCGGCCGCTCAGAACACCGTGCCCGCGGGATCGGCGAGCAGATCGGCGAACACCAGCTCTGCGGCCCCCGTCGTGAGCAGCCGCGAGCGGAGTTGCGCCCGTTCCAGCCGCACGGGATGCGACAGCCCCGTGAACGAGAGCGCGTCGACCGCCGCCCGCAACCGGTCGGGGTCTGCCTCGAAGAGCGACCCGAGAAACCCCCCGAGAACGATCGATTCGGGGTTGAAGATGCTGACGAAGGTGCCGATGGCCAGCGCCAGAACGTCGAGCTGCCGCTCGATCTCCCTGCGGGCATCCGGAACCCCGGCGATCAGCGCGTCGATCTCGTCGGGCCCCGACGTCTCGCGCCCGACGACCGCGAGCAGTCGCCCGAGATTGACCTCCGTCTCGAGGCAGCCGCGTTTACCGCAGTGGCACTGGATGCCGGAGCTGTTCACGAGCGTGTGACCGAGTTCGGCGGCATACCCCTGGGTGCCGCGCAGCATCACTCCGCCCGAGAGCACGCCCCCACCGATGCCGCTCGCGCTGCCGTTGAGGTAGACCAGGTCGGTGACGCCACGGCCGGCCCCGAACAGGCTCTCGGCGATGGTCGCGAGGGCCGCGTCGTTGCCGACACGCACCGGCAGGCCGAGCGCATCGGCGAAGGGCTCGACGAGGGGTTCGTCGTGCCAGCCGAGGTGCGGGGCGAGCGCCACGACACCCTCCCGCGAGTTCACGAGCCCCGGTACGGCGATGCCGACACCGACGATGCGAACGGAGGCGCCGAGTTCGGTGCGGAAGGCGCCGACGACCGAGCCGACCAGCGCGACCGCGTCGGCGACCGTCGGCACCGCGCTGAGTTCGTGCCGCTCGAGCCGGTGCAGCGCGCCGCCGAGGCCGACGACCCCGATCGTTATCGCGTCGACATCGGGATTCACGGTGATCGCGACGACGTCTTCGTTGGCGTGCACGACAGGACTCGGCCGACCGACGCGACCGGAGTCGAACGGCTCGGTCTCGTAGGCCAGGCCCCGGTCGGAGAGCTCGGCGACCAACGCTCCGATCGTGGACCGGTTGAGCACCGTCAGGCCCGTCAGCTGGGCGCGGGTCTGGGCGCCGTTGTGGTGCAGCAGCGTCAGGATCGTCGAGAGATTGTGGCGGCGCGTCTGGTCATTGCTGTTGCCGACGCCCGCCGAGAGGCGCCGCGGAACGTTCTCCAGAACCATGCCACCACCTCGTTTCTGCCCTTTGACAGATGCAGACTATCGGAATATGTTGGGCGTGGTAACTATTTCGGTTTCTCACCAACGATGCTGACTGGAGCACACTCGCATGTCTCTGACGCCCACCCGCGCTGACAAATTCTCTTTCGGACTCTGGACGATCGGGTACAACGGCTCCGACCCCTTCGGTGGCCCCACCCGCTCGCAGCTCGACGTGGTCGAGGCCGTCGAGCGCCTCAGTGAGCTCGGCGCCTACGGGCTGACCTTCCACGACGACGACCTCTTCGACTTCGGCTCGACCGACTCCGAGCGCCAGACCCAGATCGACCGCCTGAAGGGCGCTCTCTCGAGCACCGGCCTCGAGATCCCGATGGTCACCACCAACCTGTTCAGCGCGCCGGTCTTCAAAGACGGTGGCTTCACCTCGAACGACCGGGCCGTGCGCCGGTTCGCGCTCCGCAAGGTGATCCGCAACATCGACCTCGCCGCCGAGCTCGGCGCCAAGACCTTCGTCATGTGGGGCGGGCGCGAGGGCGCCGAGTACGACGCCGCGAAAGACATCCGTTCGGCACTCGAGCGCTACCGCGAAGCGGTCAACCTCCTCGGCGACTACGTGACCGACAAGGGCTACGACATCCGGTTCGCGATCGAGCCGAAGCCCAACGAGCCCCGCGGCGACATCCTGCTGCCCACCGTAGGTCACGCCATGGCCTTCATCCAGACGCTCGAGCGCCCTGAACTCGTCGGTGTGAACCCCGAGGTCGGGCACGAGCAGATGGCCGGACTCAACTTCGCCGCCGGCATCGCGCAGGCGCTGTACCAGGGCAAGCTCTTCCACATCGACCTGAACGGCCAGCGCGGCATCAAGTACGACCAGGACCTCGTGTTCGGCCACGGCGACCTCTACAACGCCTTCGCGCTCGTCGACCTGCTCGAGAACGGCTCGCCCGAGGGCGGCCCGGTCTACGACGGTCCGCGTCACTTCGACTACAAGCCGTCGCGCACCGAAGACATCACCGGCGTCTGGGACTCGGCTGCGGCCAACATGCGCACCTACCTCCTGCTGAAGGAGCGCGCGGCGTCGTTCCGTGCCGACCCCGAGGTGCAGGAGGCGCTGGCCGCATCCCGCGTGCCCGAGCTCTCGCAGCCCACGCTCAACGAGGGCGAGAGCTACGACGACCTGCTCGCCGACCGCAGTGCCTACGAAGACTTCGACCCGAGCGTCTACTTCGACGGCAAGGGCTTCGGCTTCGTGCGGCTCAACCAGCTCGCGCTGGAGCACCTGACCGGCGCGCGCTGACGATGACGCTGGTCGCCGGGGTCGACTCCTCGACCCAGAGTTGCAAGATCGTCATCCGAGACGCGGAGACGGGTGCCCTGGTGCGCTCGGGCCGCGCCACGCATCCCGACGGCACGTCGGTCGACCCCGCAGCGTGGTGGAGTGCGCTGCAGTCGGCCATCCGCGATGCCGGTGGGCTCGACGACGTCTCCGCGATCTCGATCGGCGGCCAGCAGCACGGCATGGTCGTGCTCGATTCCGAGGGGCGAGTCATCCGTGACGCGCTGCTCTGGAACGACACGCGGAGTGCCGAGGCGGCTGCAGACCTGCTCCGGGAGGTGGGAGCCGAGGGCTTCGCCTCCCGGGTCGGGTCACTGCCGGTCGCGTCGTTCACGGCGACCAAACTCCGCTGGCTGCGCGACGCCGAGCCCGAGAACGCTGCCCGCGTGGCCGCGGTGGCGCTTCCGCACGACTGGCTGACCTGGCGACTGCTGGGGTACGGCCCCGCCGAGGAGAGTCCCCTCGGTCCGGTTCTGGATGCTCTGGCCACCGATCGGTCGGATGCGAGCGGTACCTCCTACTGGAGTCCGGCGGCAGAGGCCTATGACCTCGACCTCTTCGAGCTGGCCCTCGGCCGGCCGGGCGTGGAGGCCCTCGGTGTCGCCGAGGCCGAAATCGAAGCCGAACTCGAGGCCGACTTCGTGGGTGAACTGCTCGCCGACGTCGACGCGGGCGACACGGGCTTCGACGGCGAACCGGTGAGCGATGGTTCGACGACCAGCGAGCCGGCCGCGCCCGGCGCCGCCGGCAACGACAGCGACGTCGGCAACGGCATCGAGCCGGTCATCCTTCCGCGGGTGGTGCAGACCGGCCACGTCGTCGGGGTCACCGTCGCCCACGGCGGCGATGAGACGTACGACAGCTCAAACCGCCCGGAAGGTGCCGACGCGGCCGGGGTCATCCCGGCCGGCATCCTCGTCGGTGCGGGCATGGGCGACAACGCCGGCGCCGCACTCGGTCTCGACGCGACAGCCGGAGACGTCGTCATCAGCATCGGAACGTCGGGCACCGCCTTCGCAGTGACCGATCATCCGGTATCCGACCTGACGGGCACGGTGGCGGGCTTCGCCGACGCGGCGGGCGGGTACCTGCCGATCGTCGTGACACTGAACGCGGCCCGCATCCTGGCCTCGGTCAGCGCACTGCTCGGCGTCGACTACGACGAGTTCGCGCGGCTTGCGCTGGCGGCAGCGCCCGGCTCGGGGGGCGCGGTGCTCGTGCCCTACTTCGAGGGCGAGCGTACGCCGAACCTGCCCGAGGCCACGGCGACGCTGGCCGGGCTCACCATCGCCTCGACCACCCGCGAGAACCTGGCCCGGTCGGCGATCGAGGGCATGCTCCTCGGGCTGGCCGACGGTGTGGGTGCGATCCGTGCACTCGGCGTCGATACCCGGCGCGTGCTGCTCGTCGGCGGGGCGGCGCAGAACGCCGCTGTGCAGGCGGTCGCCGCGCAGGTGTTCGACGTACCGGTCTCAGTTCCGACTCCAGGTGAGTATGTGGCCGACGGCGCCGCGCGCCAGGCCGCGTGGACCTTGAGCGGAACCCGCCCCACCTGGCCGCTCTCGTTCGTGGCCGAGCTCGAGGTCGCCACGGTTCCCGGGATCGCGGAGCAGTACCGCCGAGCCCAGGCTCTCGGGCAGGTGCCACGCTCCTGACCGGGAGCGCCCGCCGGCGCCGTGGGCTCAGTCACCGCGGCGTCGGCCAGCGGCGACGGCCCTCACCCTCCTGGGGCTAACGTGAGCCACGGCGCAGAGCGACGGATGCCGGCAGCGGGAAGTTTCGGCTACTCCCCCGTCGCCAGCGGGCGGTCGGTGTTCGACCACGCCGACCACGAGCCGGGGAACACCCGCGGCTCGAACCCCGCGATCGTCAGGGCCACCGCATCGGCAGCGGCCGTCACACCCGAGCCGCAGTAGACGCCGACCGGAGCATCCCGAACCGCACCCGCCGCCTCGAAACGAGCCCGTAGCTCGGCGGGGCTGAGGAAGCGGCCGTCTGCATCCAGATTGCCGGTCGCGGGCGCGTTTCGGGCGCCCGGAATGTGACCGGCACGCGGGTCGATCGGCTCGACCTCGCCGCGGAACCGCTCCGGCGCACGCGCGTCGAGCAGCACACCGCTCTCCCCCAGCGCGGCCGCCTCGTCGATGTCGAGCCACGGGAGCGATCCGTAGGCCAGCGTGACCGAGCCAACAGGGTTGCCCTCGGGTTCGCCTGTCTCGAGAGCGAGGCCCGCAGCCTTCCACGCGTTCAGTGCTCCGTCGAGCAACCTGACATCCGCAATACCCGCGCTCTTCAACAGCCACCAGGCACGGGCCGACGACAGGTTGCCCAGGTCGTCGTAGACCACGACCGTGTCGCCGTCGTCGAGGCCCCAGCTGCGGGCCGCCGCCTGCAGGTCGGCGATGGCGGGCACCGGATGCCGCCCCTCAGAAGGTTCGCCGTGCCGCGCGAGCTGCGTGTCGAGGTCGACGAAACGCGCTGTGGGAATGTGGCCTTCGAGGAACAGGGGATGCCCGTGGGGGCCGCCGAGCTTCCACCGCACGTCGAGCACCCGCACCCGCGGCCGGTCCGCGACCTCGACCGCACCAGCACCAGCACCAGCACCAGCACCAGCACCAGCACCAGCATCAGCGTCAGCACCTGCATCGGCGTCGGCGTTCGCGCCTGCATCCGCATCCGCATCCGCCGAGCCCGCGACGCCCAACAGCTCGGCAAGCTCCTCCGCCGTGATCAGAACCTCTGCCGTCATTGCCCCCACCTCTCCGCGTCGCAACCCGTGACCGCCCGAACGGCGAGCACCGGCATCCATTCGTCCATCTGCCGGCGCCTGCCGCTCAACCCTCAGGCGGCTCGGCGCCACCGTTGGCCAGCGCCCTGCCCGCCGCCCACAGGAACGCCAGCGCGTTCTCGATGGCCGCATGCGAGCTGCCCGCCAGGTCGCTGAGCGACACCGACGCCGCAAAATCCTCGGGGTCGGCGCCGATATTGCCCGCCACCAGCAGCGGGAACGTCTCGTGCTTCCGGGCCAGGGCCAGCACGAACGAGGGCACCTTGCCGGCGGCGGACTGCGCATCGAACCGGCCTTCCCCCGTGATGACGACGTCGGCTTCGGCGATGTCGCGGTCGAGCCCCACCGCGTCGGCGACCGTCTCTGCACCGCTCCGGATGATCGCGCCCCAGAGCGCCAGGCCGAACCCCGTTCCCCCGGCCGCTCCCGCACCGGGCGCCTCGGGGTCGGCCAGCAGTGTGCCATCGGATCGCTCGCTGCGATGCGCGGCCGCGCCGACGACGCGCACCAGGCTCGCGAGCCCCCGATCGAGCTCCGCGACCTGGTGCATGTCGGCGCCCTTCTGCGGACCGAAGACTGCGGCGGCGCCATTCGCGGCCAGAAGCGGGTTGGTGACATCGGTGACGATCTCGGCACCGCCCTCCGGCAGCGGGCGGAGGGCGCTGAAGTCGACGCTCACCAGCTGGGCGAGCCCGGCGCCGCCGTCGGCGATGGGCCGACCGTCTGCGTCGAGAAAGCGGCCACCGAGCGCACGGAGGGCGCCGACTCCGCCGTCGGTGGACGCACTGCCCCCGATCGCGAGCAACAGGCGTTCGACGCCGTGGTCGAGGGCGGCGGCGATGGCCTGCCCGAAGCCGGTGGTCTGGGCATCCATCGGCCGGAGTTCGGGCATCAGGGTGAGGCCGCTGGTGTTCGCCAGCTCGACGATGCCGGTAGTGCCGACGCTGTGCTCGCCCGGAACCAGCAGCCACTCGGCCTGCACAGGTTCACCGACAGGGCCGGTCACGGTGATCGGCATGCGCTTCGAGCCGGGAATGGCGAGGGCGAAGGCGTCGATGGTGCCCTCGCCGCCGTCGGCCATCGGCCGGAGAACGACGGTGTCGCCCGGGCGAGCTTCGCTCCACCCGCCACCGATGGCGGAGGCGACCTCAGAGGCGGTGGCGCTGCCTTTGAACGAGTCGGGGGCGACGACGACCTGCAACTTCGGGCTCATGCCTCCATCTTGCCGCACCCCCGCCGCCGCCATCCCGCTCCTCAGGTGCGAGACGTCATCACTCGACTGCAGCGGAACACGCGTCGCTCAGAAATCCCAGTCTTCGTCTTCCGTGTTCACGGCCTTGCCGATGACGTACGACGAACCCGATCCGCTGAAGAAGTCGTGGTTCTCGTCGGCGTTCGGCGAGAGGGCCGACAGGATCGCCGGGTTCACGTCGGTCACGCTCTTCGGGAACATGGGCTCGTAGCCGAGGTTCATCAGCGCCTTGTTGGCGTTGTAGTGCAGGAACTTCTTGACGTCTTCGGTCAGCCCGACTTCGTCGTAGAGGTCTTGCGTGTACTGCGTCTCGTTCTCGTAGAGGTCGTAGACGAGCGAGAATGTGTAGTCCTTGATCTCGTCGCGCTTGGCCTGGTCGACCTTCTCCAGCCCCTTCTGGAACTTGTAGCCGATGTAGTACCCGTGCACGGCCTCGTCGCGGATGATGAGGCGGATCAGGTCGGCCGTGTTCGTGAGCTTGGCGCGGGACGACCAGTACATCGGCAGGTAGAAGCCCGAGTAGAAGAGGAACGACTCGAGCAGGGTCGAGGCGACCTTTCGTTTGAGCGGGTCATTGCCGTGATAGTCGTCGAGAACGATGTCTGCCTTCTTCTGCAGGTTCGGGTTCTCGGTCGACCAGCGGAACGCCTCGTCGATGTCTTTGGTGTTCGACAGCGTCGAGAAGATCGACGAGTACGACTTGGCGTGCACCGACTCCATGAACGCGATGTTCGTGTAGACGGCCTCTTCGTGAGGAGTGACCGCGTCGGGGATCAGCGAGACCGCGCCGACCGTGCCCTGGATGGTGTCGAGCAGCGTCAGGCCCGTGAACACGCGCATCGTGAGCTGCTGCTCGGCCGGGGTCAGGGTGTTCCACGACTGCACGTCGTTCGAGAGCGGAACCTTCTCGGGCAACCAGAAGTTGTTGACGAGACGGTTCCACACCTCGACGTCTTTCTCATCCTGGATCTTGTTCCAGTTGATCGCTTGCACGTGACGAGCGAGCTTCAGCATTTCAGGCACGGTCTTCTTTTCTACTGATTACAAACGAAAGGCAAGCGGATGCTCGAACCTTACAAAGTGCAGCTGACACAGCCCTCTACCTCGGTGCCCTCCAGCGCCATCTGGCGCAGGCGGATGTAGTAGATGGTCTTGATGCCCTTGCGCCACGCGTAGATCTGCGCCTTGTTGATGTCGCGGGTCGTTGCGGTGTCGCGGAAGAACAGCGTCAGCGAGAGACCCTGGTCGACGTGCTGGGTCGCGGCGGCGTAGGTGTCGATGACCTTCTCGGCACCGATCTCGTACGCGTCCTGGTAGTACTCCAGGTTGTCGTTCGTCAGGAACGGCGCGGGGTAGTAGACGCGACCGATCTTGCCTTCCTTGCGGATCTCGATCTTCGAGGCGATCGGGTGGATGGATGCCGTGGAGTTGTTGATGTACGAGATCGAGCCGGTCGGCGGCACCGCCTGCAGGTTCTGGTTGTAGATGCCGTGCTCCATGACCGAAGCCCGAAGCGCCTCCCAGTCGGCCTGCGTCGGAATGTGGATCGACGCATTGTCGAACAGTGACGCGACCTTCACGGTCGACGGGGTCCATGACGAGGAGGTGTACTTGTCGAAGAAAGTACCCGACGCGTAGGTCGAGTCGGCGAACCCGTCGAACACCTCGCCACGCTCGATGGCGATGCGGTTGGAAGCCCTCAGCGCGTGGAACAGCACCGTGTAGAAGTAGATGTTCGTGAAGTCGATGCCCTCTTCAGAGCCGTAGAACACCCGCTCACGAGCGAGGTAGCCGTGCAGGTTCATCTGGCCGAGGCCGATGGCGTGCGAGCGGTCGTTGCCGGCCTCGATCGAGCGCACCGAGGTGATGTGGCTCTGGTTCGACACCGAGGTGAGGCCGCGGATCGCGGTCTCGACGGTCAGGCCGAAGTCGGGCGAGTCCATGGTGAGCGCGATGTTCAGCGAACCCAGGTTGCAGGAGATGTCCTTGCCGATCTCGTCGTACGACAGGTCTTCGTTGTAGGTCGTCGGCGTGTTGACCTGCAGGATCTCCGAGCAGAGGTTCGACATGTTGATGCGGCCCTTGATCGGGTTCGCCTTGTTCACGGTGTCTTCGTACATGATGTACGGGTAGCCGGATTCGAACTGGATCTCGGCCAGCGTCTGGAAGAACTCGCGCGCCTTGATCTTCGACTTGTGGATGCGCGGGTCGTCGACCATCTCGCGGTACTTCTCCGAGACGCTGATGTCGCCGAACGGCACACCGTAGACCTTCTCGACGTCGTACGGCGAGAAGAGGTACATGTCTTCGTCGTTCTTGGCGAGCTCGAACGTGATGTCGGGCACGACGACGCCGAGGGAGAGCGTCTTGATGCGGATCTTCTCGTCGGCGTTCTCACGCTTCGTGTCGAGGAAGCGCAGGATGTCGGGGTGGTGCGCCGAGAGGTACACCGCGCCCGCGCCCTGGCGGGCACCGAGCTGGTTGGCGTAGCTGAAGGAGTCTTCGAGCAGCTTCATCACGGGGATGATGCCCGACGACTGGTTCTCGATCTGCTTGATGGGCGCACCGGCCTCGCGGATGTTCGACAGCAGCAGCGCAACGCCGCCGCCGCGCTTCGAGAGCTGCAGCGACGAGTTGATCGCCCGCGAGATCGACTCCATGTTGTCTTCGATGCGCAGCAGGAAGCAGGAGACGAGCTCGCCGCGCTGCGCCTTGCCGGTGTTCAGGAACGTCGGAGTGGCCGGCTGGAAGCGGCCGCCGATGATCTCCTCGACGAGGTTGATCGCCAGGGCTTCGTCGCCGTCGGCGAGGCCGAGGGCCGTCATCACGACGCGGTCTTCGAAGCGCTCGAGGTAGCGCTTGCCGTCGAAGGTCTTGAGCGTGTACGAGGTGTAGTACTTGAACGCCCCGAGGAACGTCTCGAACCGGAACTTCTTCGAGTAGGCGAGGTCGTTCAGCTTCTGGATGAACTCGAACGAGTAGCGCTCGATGAGCGCGGCCTCGTAGTACTCCTTCTCGACCAGGTAGTCGAGGCGCTCACGCAGGTTGTGGAAGAAGACCGTGTTCTGGTTGACGTGCTGCAGGAAGTACTGCTTCGCCGCCTCTTTGTCTTTGTCGAACTGGATGTTGCCGTCGGCGTCATAGAGGTTCAGCATCGCGTTCAGCGAGTGGTAGTCGAGCGCCGACACCGCCGCCGGCGACTCAATCAGTGTGCTTTCCAAAATGCTTCCAATCCTGTTGATACGGCCTCGACGTCGTCGGGCGTACCGAAGACTTCGAATCGATAGAGCGTGTCGACGTTGCACTTCTGCGCGACGATGTCACCGGCGAGGCAGTAGGCCTCACCGAAGTTCGTGTTCCCTGCGGCGATGACGCCCTTGATCAGCGAACGGTTGTGCGGGTCGTTCAGAAACCTGATGACCTGCTTGGGTACTGCTCCCCCGGTCACCCCGCCCCCATAGGTGGGCAACACGAGAACGTACGGCTCGTCGACCTTCAGCGGAGCTTCGGTCGCGTAGAGCGGGATGCGATGGGCCGGTTTGCCGAGCTTCTCGACGAACCGGTGGGTGTTGCCTGAGACGCTCGAGAAGTAGACGAGGTCTGTCATGAAGAAGAAGTCAGATCAGGCCACGCGGGCGGCGAGCTCGGCGATCTTGTCGGGGCGGAAACCGCTCCAGTGGTCGTCGTCGGTGATGACGACGGGAGCCTGCAGGTAGCCCAGCTCCTTGACGGCGGCGAGCGCCTTCTCGTCGACGGAGACGTCGAAGATCTCGTACTCGAGACCCTTGTTCTCGAGGGCGCGGTAGGTTGCGGTGCACTGGACGCAGGAGGGCTTCGTGTAGACCGTGATTGCCATGGTGAGCGCCTTTCTCTTCAAAGTCTTGGTCGGGAGTACAACACTACATCTAGTTGTCTTCGTGAGAACAGACCCCTAGATGAAGTAGTTACACGGCTGTAATTATCCACAGGTCGCGGTGAGTTTCCACAGTCGTTAAACACCCCGAGTGCACAGGTAATTCCGCGGAAAACCGGCTCTGGCGAGCCGATCTGTGCATAACTCCGAGGTCTGGCCTGAGGATAACTTCGACCGCCGACACCGAGACAGTCGGGCGTGTCGCGTCACGCACCCGTGGTGGTCGCAGGCCGCACCCGTCGGGTCACGACGAGGGCCGCCAAGCCCAGGATGCCCGACAGCACGAAGCACCCGGTGAAGCCGAGCACGCTCGCGTCGCCGAACGTCGCGAAGACACCCGCCGTCAGCGCCAGAGCCAGAGCCGCGACCGTGGAATCGGAGATGGCGAGGGCCGAAGAGTTGAATCCCTGGTTCGACGGCGTCGACAACCGCAGTGTCGCCACGGACAGTCGCGGATAGACCACCCCCATGCCGGCACCCGCGAACACCCACCCCACGATGACGACCGCGGCAGGCAGGCCGAGGATCGAGCATCCGAGAGCCGACAGAACGGCCACCAGCACCAGCCCGACGCCGAGCCTCAGGCTCGCGGTGTCGCTCCAGCCTGCGGCGAACCGGGTCATCGCCCACGACGCAGCCGCCCACGACACCCCCGACACCGAGAGCGACAGGCCCGCCATCGTCGGCGAGAAGTCGTACTGGCTGGTGAAGAGGTAGGGCAGGTAGGTGTCTGAGGAGAAGTAGGCCGCCGACATCAGCCCGCGCAGCACGATGACGGAGGGGAGCCCGCGCGCCAGCGTGAGCGAGCCGCGGGGTAGCAGCGGGCGGAGCGCCCAGACCGTCACCACGATCGCAGCGCCCGACACCAGCCACACGGCGACACCGCTCAGCTGCCCCACGAGGCTGGCACCGAGCACCGCCACGGCGGCGACGATCGACCACAGGATGGGCGCAGCCTTCCACGGCACACCGTTCTGCGCCGTCGGGAAACCGCGCATCACCGGCACGACCATGAACATCGCGAGCAGCACGAGCACGACGACCCCGAGGAACACCCAGCGCCAGCCGACGGTCTGCGCCACGGCGCCCGCGACCAGCGGCCCGACCAGCGACGGAATCACCCAGGCCGCAGCGAACGCCGCGAAGATCTTGGGGTGGAGCGCGAGTGGGTAGACCCGCGCCACGAGCACATAGAGGGCGACGGTCAGCCCGCCGCCGCCCAGACCCGAGACGAGGCGACCGGCGACGAGCATCGGCATGCTGGTGGCCAGCCCCGCGACGAGCAGACCACCCGCGAAGGAGAAGACCGCCGCGAACAGGGCGCGCTTCGGCCCGGCCCGGTCTGACCAGTTGCCGGCGACCACCATGCCCACGACGCCGACCGCGAGCGGTCCGGAGAACGCGAGGGCATAGAGCGACTCGCCGTCGAGCTCGCGGCTGATCGTCGGCATGACCGTGGTCACCGCGAGCGCTTCGAAGGCGGCGAGCAGGATCATCGCGAGCATCCCGACGGTCACCCATCGGTAGGCACGGTTCAGGATGCCCGCAGCCGAGTCGCTCGGCCGGGCATCCTGACCCGTTGCCGACTCTGTGCTCACTCCCTCAGGCTACGGGAGACCACTGACACCGGCCGGCCCGGCCACAGGCCTCGGTCAGGCCGGCCCGTCGACCGTGGCGAACGCCCGCACCGGGAAGGTGCCGAACCCGGCGACCTTCGGCGGCACCGCCGTGAAGCGCGCACCCCGGAACGGCAGCGAACCGAGGTTCGTGAGGTGCTCGACGACGTGGATGCCCGCATCGAGCAACAGCGTGTGCGCCGGTCGTTCGCCACCCGACTCGGTGTCATCGATGTTCAGCGAGTCGATTCCGACCAGCGCGACCTCCCGTTCGATGAGCAGGCGCGCGCCGTCCTCGGTGAGGAACGGTGCACCGCTGGCATAGGAGGGGGTGCCGAACAGCGTGTCCCAGCCGGTCGCGAGCAGCACGGCCGTGCCGCGCAGGTCTTCGGTGCCGAAGGCGTCGGCGGTGATGCCGCGACCGTCGAATGCCGGCTCCGACTGGTCTTCGGGCGAGGGTCCGTCTGCACTGTCGCCGGCGATCGCGGGGAAGGAGAAGACCACCGCGGGAAGCTCGGCCAGCGTCTCGAGCTCCAGCGTCGACAGATCGCCGCCGTCGGCGTACCGGTGGAACGGGCTGTCGAGGTAGGTGCCCGTGTTGCCGATCATGGTGATGATGTCCATCGCGAACTCCGTGCCGGGCGCGTACTTCCCCCGCGAGTCCTCCCGCGTCAGGTGCGGCGTGAACGTGGGTGCCGGCAGACCGGGGTAGGTGACGAGCCCTTCGGTGATCGTGTGGCTGAGGTCGATGAAACGGCGGCTCATGCGAGGGCCTTCCTCTTCTTCTGCAGGTCGCCCTGCCGACGGTGACTTTCGCGGCGTCGCCGCCTGACTACGGTAACAACGAGAGCGGCCACGGCGAGCAGCGCCGGCGGAACGAGGGTGCCCCCAGCGAGCACGAGCAACCCGGCGACGAGCACGGCCGACACCAGCGACATCCACCAGCCCACCGAGAACCGCTCGAGCAACCGCATCGCCGCGACCGCGACCATGCAACTCGTGTGCACGAGGATGAACGGGGTGAGCTGGCCGCCCGAGATCACCATGAGCGTGAAGTCGGCCCCAACCAGCCCGCCCACCAGCAGCAGCGCGCGGCGCGGCAGCCCGCCGGATTCGGCGCCGCGGCCGAACCAGCGCGGCAGGTCGCCGTCGCGCCCGAGCGAGGCGCCCAGCTTCGCGAAGGCACCGACGTAGGCGTTCAGGACCCCGAGCGCCACCACCGCGGCGATGGCGGCGACGGCATACCGGGCCCCCGACCAGCCGGCCGCCTCGACGAGCGAGAGCAGCGGCACGGCGCTCATCGGCCCGGATCCGGCACGCTCGCCCAGCACGGCGACCGTGATCCACTGCAGGGCGAGGTAGGCGGCTCCGACCACCACGATCGCGACGGCCGTGGCGAGCGGGATGGTGCGTCTCGGGTTCACGAACTCGCCGGCGATGTGCGTGACGGCCTCCCACCCCGCGAACGCCCAGACGAACAGGCTGATCGCCGTGCCGACTCCGGCCCAGCCGTGCGGCAGGAACGGCTCGAAGTTCGCCGCCTGGCCCGACGGCGCAGCGAGAGCGACCACGCCGACCACCACGACCACCAGGAGCGCGGAGAGCACGAGCTGCACGCGACCCGACAGCTTCAGCCCGAAGGCGTTCAGCGCGAAGCTCGGCGCGAGCAGCACCGGCGCGACGACGAACGCGACCCAGCCGGGCGCACCCAGCACCGCGACGACGTACTCGGCGCCGAGCATCGCGACCACGGGAGCGCCGAACGAGACGCCGAAGAAGAACCAGTAGCCGGTCATGCGCGCCGCCGTCTGGCCGAGCGCGAGCCGCACGAACGTCGCGACGCCGCCCGCATCGGGGTGGCGCGCCGCGAGCGCAGCGAAAGTGCCCGCGAGGGGAACCGACAGCACGATCAGGGCGCCGACGGCCAGCAGCGAGGCCGGCCCGGCGACCTGGGCGGCGAGGGCGGGCAGCACCAGGATGCCCGTTCCGAGCACGGCGGCGATGTAGAGGGCCGAGCCCTGGGCGAGCCCGACGGTGGGCGCCGGCTGAGGTGAGGTCATGACTCCATCGTGGCCTGGCGCACCGCCGTGCAGAATGGCAGAAGAGACAACCTGCGTCTGATTCCTGCCAGTGCGCACCAGTCAGGAGAGAAGGGGCGCGATAGAGTCTCCCTGTTCCAGTGTCGACCCGAAAGCCAGGCCACCCGTGACCGAACTCCCTCACCGCCAGCGTGTGAACGTCGCCGACATCGGGGGCAGCCACATCACGGCGGCCGTCGTCGAACTGGTCGGCGGGCCGGATGCCGCGGGCTCCGCGTCGCTCACCGCCCGTGTGCTCAGCTCCGTCGGCGCCGACACCGACCCGCACGGCTCGGCCGACGAGATCCTCGGCGCGTGGACGCAGGCGTGCCTCGGTGCCGTGGCGGAGGCCGACGGCGCTGCGGCCGGTGCGGCGGAGGCCGGCGGCGAGACGTCGGAGGCGGCATCCACTGTCTTCCCCGGCTGGGCCTTCGCGATGCCCGACCCCTTCGACTTCGAGCGCGGAATCGGCACCTTCGAGAACGTCGCGAAGTTCGAGAACCTCTCGGGCCTCGACCTGCGAGCCGCCCTCGCCGAACGCCTCGACGCGCCGCCGCCAGCCGTGCGTTTTCTGCACGATGCTGCGGCATACGGCATCGGCGAGTGGATGTTCGGAGCAGCCGCCGGCCACGACCGCGCGGTCGTCATCACCCTCGGCACGGGCGTCGGCTCGACGTTCCTCGACCACGGAATCCCTGTCGCTCACCGGGAGGACGTGCCCACCAACGGAACCGTGCACCTCCTGCAGATCGACGGCGCACCCCTCGAAGACACGGCGTCGACCCGCGCGATCCTCGCCGCCTACGAGCGGGCCGCGCTGCCCTCCGACCCCGGCACGGGCGCTGCGCCCGTCACCGTCAAGCAGATCGCAGAGCGCGCGCGGGCCGGCGAGGCTGCCGCCGCCCAGGTGCTCGATCACGCTCTCTTCGAGCTCGGGGCCGCCCTCGCCCCGTGGCTCGCCGCGTTCGAGGCCACCGTGCTCGTGGTCGGCGGATCCATGTCGCGCTCGTGGGATCTGCTGGAGCCGCCCTTCCGCGACGGCATCGAGGGCGCCCGGCCCGAGCTGGCCGCCTCCCTCACCCTCGCGGCGTCGCCCCTGCTCGACGACGCCCCCCTCCTCGGTGCCGCCGCCTGGGCTGCCCGCCGCCCCTGACGCGCAACCGAGAGCCGCGGTCAGAGTCCGATCGACGAGAGCTCAGCTTCCTGAGCCTCGACCCGTTTCGCTGCCCGACGATCATGGAGTGTCGCGATGAGAGCCGCCGTGTAGAACAGAACGATCATAGGGATCGCGAGAAGGAACATCGATGCGACATCGGCAGCCGGAGTTGCAATCGCCGTGAAGAGCACGATGACCAGAATCGCAATGCGCCAGCTCTTCAAGATGGCCCTGCCCGAGATGACGCCTGCAAAGTTCAACAGGACAAGCAGAACCGGGAGAACGAACGCAACACCAATCGCGACGACGAGTTTGAGCACGAAGTCGTAATAGGGGCGCGCGTCGATGATCGACGTCGAGCCTGACGGGGCAAACCCCGTCAGCAAACCGACCATATGCGGAAGCACATACCAGCCCGCCGTCGCACCTGCGAGGAAGAGCGGAACGGCCGTGAGCACGAACCCGATGGCGTACTGCTTCTCTTTTCGCGTCAGCCCGGGTACCAGGAACGCCCAGAGCTGATAGAGCCAAACGGGTGAGGAGATCACTATTCCCACGGTGAAGGCGATCTGTAGTCGAAGGTCGAACGCACTCGACACATCCGTGAAGTTCAGCGACGCCGTACGGCCCTGGGAGTCGACAATGTCGCTCACAGGTTGACGTAGAGCAGTGAGAACCGGGTCGGAGACGATCCACCCCACGACCGCACCGATCACTATTCCCAGAGCCGCCCGGAACAACCTGCGGCGGAACTCCCGGAGATGCGAACCGAGAGTCATTCGACCCTCGCTGTTACGAGCCTTCTCCTTGACCGAGGTCATGGTGTGATCAGCGGGTCGGAGTGGTCTCTGACGCCGGAACATCGGCGGGAACACTGGCCCCGGCGGGTGCGTGGGCTGCAGCAGCGGGAGACGCGGCGCCGGGAGCAGCAGATGAATCAGAAGCCGATTCATCGCTCTGCAATGTCTTCACTTCGCTCTTGAAGATGCGCATCGACTGACCGACGCTGCGTGCGAGACCGGGGAGCTTCGGTGCTCCGAAGAGCAGAAGCACGATGGCGAGGATGACAATCATGTGCCATCCCTGAAGATTTCCGAGCATGTCGAGTCCTTTGCGAGAGTGAGTGGAGTACCACGTTCAGCGTGACGGACTGCGACCGAGCACAGGTGAACCATACACAGCTTCCAGATGAATGCCCACCCATCGTTTGTAAAGAGAAATTTCTCAGAAATTTCCAATCCGATGACATACTGGCCCCGAGGGGCTACTGCATCACTTTTACCAAACGAAGGATGACCAATTGTTTGAGAAGAAATTCATTGCGAACGCGATTGACCGCAGTTCGCAGTCCGAGCTGGACCGCCGACTTCTGCTGAAGGGCTTCGGACTCGCCGGGCTCGGCGTCGGGGCATCAGTGCTGATCCCGACCGTCGGCGCACAGGCCGCCGAAGACCCCAACGCTGCAGCAACAGACGCTGCCGTGCTGAACTTCGCCCTGAACCTCGAATACCTCGAAGCCGAGTTCTACCTCCGCGCCTCGACCGGTACCGGTCTGGTCCCCAACGACATCTCCGGAACCGGCACCGCCGGCGCTGTCACCGGCGGCCGCCAGGTGCAGTTCAAGGACTACAACATCCGCCAGTACGCCCGTGAGATCGCTCAGGACGAGAAGAACCACGTGCGGTTCCTCCGGGCAGCGCTCGGCAAGTCCGCCGTCGCCCGCCCCGCGATCAACCTCGACGCCGCGTTCACCGCAGCAGCAACCGCCGCCGGACTGATCAAGCCCGGCCAGACCTTCGACGCGTTCGGCAGCGACGAGAACTTCCTCCTCGCCTCGTACATCTTCGAAGACGTCGGAGTCACCGCCTACAAGGGCGCCTCCCCCCTCATCACGAACAAGACGTACCTGGAAGCCGCCGCAGGCATCCTCGCGGTCGAGGCGTACCACGCCGGTATCATCCGCACGACCCTGTACGCCAAGGGTCTCGCCGATGCCGCCAACGCGATCTCCGACGCCCGCGACAGCCTCGACGGACCCACCGACGACGACCAGGGCATCACCGACAAGGCCGCTGGTGGCGCCTTGAACCTCGTACCCACCGACGCGAACGGTATTGCCTTCAGCCGCTCACCCGGCCAGGTACTCAACGTCGTCTACCTCAACAACAAAGCCGTCACCAAGGGCGGGTTCTTCCCCTCCGGCGTCAACGGCGCCGTCAACACCAGCGCCGCCAACTAGTTCCAGGGCTCGCTTCAACAGAACAGCACCAATCCGTTTGGCGGGCCGTCTCGAATTCGCAGTGTTCGAGACGGCCCGCCATCGGTCTTTACAACCTCACGCACCACTCGCCCGACACGAGAAACACTGTGAATCCATGTTCGGTCTGACTTTCGAGAAACTCATCCTCATCGGTGTCGTTGCGGCTTTCATCATTGGTCCGACGAAGCTGCCGCTCTATGCGGGGCGCCTCGGCCAGCTGGTTCGCCAACTGCGCGGATACACTGCCACGGCTAAAGAGCGCGTCAGGGAGGAAATGGGGCCTGACTTCGACGATGTCGAGTGGAAGAAACTCGACCCCCGCCAATACGACCCGCGACGCATCATTCGGGATGCACTGCTCGAGGACTCCCCGTCAGTAGCGGTAGCGCCCGCCGTCCCGGCACAACCCGTCTCGCTCGACAAAGCCGAGAAGCCGATCATGCCCGAATGAGCGCCGGCGGCTTCTTCCCGGGTGCCAGCGGCGCCCGCTCGGGTGTATAGGGCCGCGACACCACCAGGTACATCACGGTGGCGAGGAGAACTGTCGCGATCGTGAGAGACCCACCCTGGTAGGCGTCTCCACGAATGAGTGAGAACAGGATGGGCGTCAGGCTCACACTGATCGTGAGACCCAGCACGCCGCGCTCCCGGAGCCGACTGCGCGTCAACGTCGACGCGAGCAGCGCCATCAGCGCCCCGGCCACGGCCACCCCGCCATGACCGAAGTTGCCGTAGGCCTCACCAACAGCAGAGAGGCTGGTCTCGACCTTGGTCGTACCGTAGAAGCGAGGAACGTACGTGCTGGTGAACCACGTGTTCCCACCGCCGCTCGGCTTGTTCGCCCAGACCGCCCGAGGTACGAACCAAGCCGGCACAGCCGCATAGGTCGCCCCTCGCTGGAACTCGAAGTCGGGATCCTGGGCGACCACTTCGTTCAGTCGTATCAGACTGTCGAAGGGCCTGGTCTCGGCACCACTGGTGACTTGGTCGAGCAGCACACCGACCGGGTCGCTCGCGAGCTGGTTCAACGAGCGCCCCTGGTCGAAGTTCGCGTTCCGCACGACGATGCTGTACGAAATGGCGATGATGACGAGCGCCAACCCGAGAGTCGCGATGGTTCGGAGCTTGAACGGTTTCGGACCGATCTGCTTCAGCAGCACGAGCGGCAGCACGACTCCGACGACGAGCGGGCCACGGCCGCCAGCCGCGACTCCGCAGATGGCAAGACTGATCAGCCCCACCAGGTTGACCCAGTTGTGCCAGACAGGCAGCCCCGCCTGCCGCCGGTGCACCACGTTTGCAACGAGTGCGATCTGCACGGGAACATAGCCCAGAACAAGGAACGACTTGCCCGAGAGGAAGTCGCTCCGGTTCGCCAGCCCAGCAAAGTATGCCCCAGGCCCGCCCGAACTGAGCACGAGATAGCCGAGCGCGCCGACGGCCACCGCAGAGGCGATGATCACGACGGCCTGAAGTGCGTTCGAGTCGACGGAGCGTCGGCGCCGGGGCATCCCGAAGTCTGCCAGCGCGTTGCGCTCCCGGTTCACGGTGATGAAGTAGTAGACCAGGAAGAACGCGCAGAAGAAGATGAGGCACTCGACGAGCGCCGCACTGCCCGCAAGAATCAGGGTCGGAGTGAAGTCGCGGGAATCGGCTATGGCGCCCGGACTGGTGACCCGGTTCCACATGATGGTGAGGGGGCGGAGCACGAACAGCAGCAGCCCGGTGATCGCAACGACACCAGCCGGTGTCAGCGGGTCACGGAAGACGACCAGTTCGCGTGTCAGAGCTGCGAGAAGCACGACCGCGAGGATCGCGATCATCGTCGGGTACGAAACGGCCTGGTCGAGGAGGGAGACTGCCGCCAGGGAGGCGAGTATTGCCACGACAGCGCCCGCGGCGAAGATGATCACCGATTTCATCGCGCTCCTCCCAGATACGTCATCAGGCCCGACTTCGCCGCCTCCAGAGCGGCAACGGCGGCCTCGACAGCAGCGGTGTCGACCCGCCCGGTTCGTTCTGTCGCCTCTCCGATGGTAGCTGCCGTCTCGACGTGGAAGTCCGAAGCGAAGGCATCCACCTTCGCGAAGCCCGAGATGGCCACCACGGGAACCGCCGAGAGAACACCCATGTACAGGGCGTGCATCCGTGAAGCTATGACGACATCTGCCTGCGAGATCGTCGAGCGCACCGTTTGCCACGAGTGACCCTCGTCGTCGGCCCCGAGCAGGGCGGAAACAGGTGCGCTCAGGCTCCGGCCATCCCAATCCTCGCCCTGATCCATCGAAACGAACTGCACGGCGCCCCACCGCGTGCGAAGCGCACCGATCTGCTCAATCGTGAGGGATGCCGCCTCGCGGCGGTTCAAGGCGAGAAGGGCGCCCGTCCCCGGCCTCTCGAGCGCGGTGCCGGGTTCGCGGGGGCTGTAGTCGAAGAGACTGACGTCTCCGCTGACTTCCGGATGCCGCGACATCAGCGCTGCGGCACGCGCCTGTGAGGCGGAATCCCGCACCCACACGCGCGCCAGTCGAAGGGTGAGGGAGATGGCCGAGCGGGCTCTTCTCCGACGAACCGGATCGACGCCCACGCCGAAGACGACGAACTTCTTGCCGAGCGCTCGTGCGAGTACCGCGGCCGTCAGGCAGAGCCGCGGCAGCCCGGCGAAAGGCCGATCGGGCTGGTCGTCCTGAAGCAGCGTTCCACCGCCCACGAGAACGGCGTCCGCCCCGCGGATCACTCCGGCGAGCCCCCTGATGCCGCCCACTCGCATTCGAGTCTCGGTCGAACCGACGCGATCGGCCACACCGAAGTCGGCGATGACGACCTCATAGCCCGACCGGCGGAGTGACGCCGAGAGAGCGTCGGTCAGGAATGCATCGCCGATGTTCTGCGGATGCCCTGACGACGTGGTGCGGTCGGCGGAGATGATCAGGATTTTCACGATACGACGACTTTTCTTGACCGGGCCCGGATAAGCAGAGAGAGGACAGCGGCGAGCGTCAGCTCGCTCACGAGGGTGACCGTAGCGAGCGCGGTGTTGCCGAACAAAAGGCAGGCCACGAGCGTGAGGGTGACGGCGATGATACCGACGGTGATCGTCGCGATGAGACGTTGCCGAATGTATCCCGACCCCATCGAATAGGCGACAAGAGCGTAATTGCCGAACTTCGGACCCATCGACAGCACGATCAGAACGAACACCAGGCTGTCGAAGTGTTCACTGCCGAGCACGGCGCGCACCAGATCCTGCGCCACGATGAGCACGGCGGCGCAGGCCAGCCCGAGCCCGACGAAGAGAAGCCAGTAACGCACGAACGAATGCCCGAGGGTGCGTACGCGCGGAATCAGCTGCTGCGAGATGGTGGCCGGGATGACTTCCAGCGGTTGCGCGACCCGGTAGGCGACGGCAAGCGGCGCAATCGCGTCAACGCCGAGCAGCGCGGTCCCGATGACCAGCGGAGCCTGGGAATAGAGTGCGCTCAGCGATCCGGAGAGCCCGAACTCGGCAATCGACCGGAACACACGCTGCGGTTCGGCCTCGACGGGTTCGAGCGCGCGACGATTGGCCGCGTAGGTCACGAGCACGATGATGAGTGACGGAACAGCCAGCAGGGCGAGCAGCTCGACCCGGTCGAACACCACAGCGAGCACGAGCACGGGTGCCTTCGCGAGCACCAGCGCGACGTCTGGCACGGCGTAGTGGGCGTCACGCCGGTGTACCAGCTGCGGTGCACGTGTCGTACGCGTGACGCTGTCACAGATCTGACTGACGCCCAGTCCACTGAGCACGAGCACCACAGCCGTCGTGACAGCAGAACCCGACGAACTCAGGGTGATCGCAACGGCGGCCAGCGCTCCCAGGGTCGAGAGGAGGATGTGAACCCCCGTCGCCTGCCCGTGCACGATGCGCCCGAGCTGGTGCTTGGGCACGGAGAGCAGGTAGCTCGACGCACCGGAGTCGGTGAAGATGGCGAACGAACTGAGAAGCGCGAAGCCAGCCACGAGAGTGCTCTGCTCGGAGCCCGAACTCAGAGCCAGAAGCACCACGAGCACGATGAGCTGGATGACTCGCGTCAATCCGGCCGCCATCACGGGCAGGAGCAGTCTGAGTCGGTGCCAGCTCACTGTGAGGCGACCCGCCGGCTCGCCTCACTGATCGTGGCGGCGCTCTGGTCCCAGTCGAAGCGGGCCCGGATGTCGGCTCCGAACGACTCGTCGATGTCGTCGTCTGCCTCAATGAGGCCGAGCAGAGCACCGGCTATCGCCTCCACCGAGGTTGGGTCGAAGTACGACACGGCGTCCCCGGCGATCCATCGGAAGACTCCGATATCAGAGACGGACAGCCTCGCGCCTGAGACGGCAGCCTCGACCATCGGCAGTCCGAAACCCTCTGCCAGGCTCGGGAAGACGACGCCGCGCGCAGAGCGATACAGGGCGGCGAGCTCCGGATCGCTCACGTACCCCGCGAGGATCGTCTCTGTCGGCCACTCGATACCGACCGAGGCGAACACCGTCGCATTCACCCCTCCGACGACGACGAGCGGGCACTCCGCACGCACGGCCGGATCAAGGCTCGCGAAAGCTCGCGCGAGCCTGTCGAAGTTCTTGCGTGGATCGAGGTTGCCCACGGCGAGGAGGAAGCGGTCGGCCGTGATGCCGAGCCGCCCGAGCAGTGGCTGGTCGACTGCGTCGGGCGCATCCAGGAACTGCGCACTCGGCGCGTTGGGCGCAACGACGATCCGGGCTCTGGTGAGCCCGGACTCCGCTACTTGACGGGCCACAGGTTCACTCACGACGGCCACGGTCTTCGCAGACCGCAGCTGAGCCTTCAGGAGGGGGGCGTGCGAGAGCACATACTTGCGGGAGTACCACTCGGGATTGGTGATGACGAACAGATCGTGCACCACGACGACCTGGCGCGGGTGCGCGAGCGGACCGCGGCTCGTGAGCGTCACCAGAACGTCGCTGCGCCGCCGGATCGGAAGAACGCCGAAGACCCAGGCCCATGTCCGGAGGGCGCTCCTCGCGAACCAACCGGAGGGCGACGCTTCCGTCACACCGGCCTCGCCGACAAGCCGATCGGCGATCTCGCGGGCATAACGCTGCTGGCCGCTGACGGCCTGAGGCCGGAATGCACCATTGACGACGATCGGACGGGACGCCGCCATCAGGTCTGGTCGATCCATGCGAGGTATTCCGATCGGAAGCGACTGACGTCGAACTCGCGGGCTCTGTCGACGGCGACCGTATGGTCCAGCAAGGCGGCCTTGGAGACCGCCTCGCCAAGTGCCCTCCCGGTCCAGTCGTCGACATGAACGCCGGTGACACCGTCGAGCACGGATTCCGTCGCCCCGCCGACACTGCCGACCAGCACGCGCGCACCCGCCGCCATGGCTTCAACCGGCATGATGCCGAAGTCCTCGATGCCCGGGAAGACATAGACGGTCGCTGCCTGGTAGAGGGAGTAGAGCAGCTCGTCCGATGGTCGCCCGACGAAGATGACCGGCACACGTGCCGAGGCCGCCAACGCCTCCAGGTTGGGTCGGTCGGGCCCGTCCCCGGCCAGCACGACGGGCAGACCGGCCGCCTCACCGGTGGCAATGACGACATCCAGAGCCTTATAGGGAACAAAGCGCGAGGCACCGAGCACGAATTCGTCGGGCAGGCTGTCGAAGATCGCGCGGTCGGCGTCTCCCAACCGCGTCGACCAAGCCGGCTCTGCGGCGATGTGAGCGACATTGACCGGCGGGTAGATGACGACAGAGTCGCGCCCCCAGGTCTCTGCAATGCGCTCCTTCACGAATTCGCTGTTTGCCGCGAGTGCCGTCGCCCAGCCGGATGCCCGACGGTCGTAGGGCTTCAGCACCGCCGCGGCCGCCTTGACCAACGGGCTCGACCCGCGCTTGTCGAGTTCGGGGGTCCAGACGTAACGGGCTGGCGTGTGCACATACACGAAGGTCTTGTCGGCACGCCGCTTCGACGACGCACCGCCGACCTGGTGGGCGAACAGATGAGAACTCACCAGCGCCCTGTCGTAGTCCGAGGTGTCTGTTCGCGCCCAGGTGGGCGGCATCACGGGGAGGGACAGTGCCTTCGACCGACGCAGAGGGGTACGGGCGATCCAACTTTCCTTCAGTCGACGATCCGTATATCGAGCCGAATCGTCTTTCCACAGACAGAAGATGTCGGCGTCGGGTAGAGCCGCCACCATCGCATCGAGAACGACCTCGGATCCCCCGGACTTCTCTATCCACTCATGCACAATCAGATCTCGCATCACTCTGCCCCCTCAGGTAGTACAACTTGCCGAACGGTTCGCAGCAGGATCGAAATGTCCCCGAATATCGACCAATTCTCGACGTAGTAGAGATCGAGCCGTATGGCATCTTCCCACGACAGGTTCGATCGTCCGCTCACCTGCCAAAGCCCGCTCATCCCTGGCTTGAGGAGCAGCCGGCGGCGAGCCACCGAGTCATAGAGTGCCACCTCAGGCTCACGCTGGGGGCGTGGTCCGACCAGACTCATCTCGCCCAGAAACACGTTGATCAGCTGCGGGAACTCGTCGATCGAGTACTTGCGCAGCACGCGACCCACCGGCGTCACCCGCGGATCGTCCTTCACCTTGAACAGTGGCACGTCGCTCGTGCCCTGAGCTTCGAGCAGCTGCTTCAGCTGCTCATCGGCTCCGTCGGTCATCGAACGGAACTTGAACATGGAGAAGGGCTGGCCGTTCAACCCGATCCGTTCCTGTCCATAGAAGACAGGCCCTCTGCTGGAAAGCTTCACCAGCAGACTGACGATCACGAACGCCGGCAGCAGGATGATCAGCAGCAGAGAAGAGGCGACGATGTCGAACAGTCGCTTGACGATCCAGCGGCCTCCATCGAAGCGTGGAATCTCGACGTGGATCAGGGGAAGCCCAGCGACAGGACTGGAGTGGATGCGCGGGCCACTCACTCCGGTGAGGCTGGGGGCCATCACCAAGTGGTGGCGCCCCGGTTCGAGGCTCCACCCGAGTTCCCGCATTCCGTCCGGCGACAACACGGCGCTGTCGGTGACCACGAGAGTGTCCGCAGCCGTTGTCTCCAGTGCTATCAGGGCAGACTCGATTCCTCCGAGCACAGGAATGTCCGTTCCCGAGACGACGGAAAGCGACCCGTTCTCGACGAGGCAGGCCCCGACGATTCGGTAACCCGCCGCCGGAGCCCGGAGCAATTGCCGCGCCACATGGCTGGCGGTGTCATCCGAACCCACAAGGATCACACCCGACGACAGTCGACCTTTCTTACGCTGGGACTGCAGCCATTCCCGATGAAACCAGCGGGAGAGAACGAGAACGAGCGTGCCAGCAGGCACTGTGATCAGCAGATACCCTCGCCCGAGGTCCGCCTTGAAGAATACGGCCACCACAGCGACGACGCCGAAGAGGGCCACGCCCGCGTGGAACACCGCTTTGTACTCGGGCGCACCCGAACCGAGCACGCGAGGCTCCCGGGTGCCATAGAGCACCAGCAGCAACGACCAGGCAATGACCAGAATGATGGAGACGATCGGGTAGTCGAGGTCAAAACCGTCCCTGTCGCCGACCGGCGCGACGGGGGTCGACTCCCAGCCGAACTGCACCAGCTGAGCGACGATGACGGTGAGCACCACGAGAATCGTGTCACTCACTCGCAGACGCCGGGCGTAGAGCTGCTGCCACCGCTGACGGTAGGTTTTCGGTCCCGAACCGCTCGGACCGCTCACGCTCGCGCACCGCCGATCTGTTCCAAGGCGGCAACGATCACTTTCGTCGCCTGCGTGATCTGCTGCGCCGACAGGTCGTAACTCTGCTGCGACCGCCGGTACGGATCGAGCACGTCGTCGCTCTCGGGATCTGCCGGAGATCCGACGACACCACGGAAGCGCGACGCTCGTTCGACCAGATCCCTGAGAAGCCCGGGTAGCGCATCGGGCTGCGGCTCGGAGTCCATTCGAAAATCGAGCGACGCTGCCTGAAGAAGGCGCGCGAACTCGATCAGGGTGAACGTGCGGGAGGCAGCGCGAGGGACCATCTGCACAACCGCGCCGCGGTGTTCCCTCGCCAGCGCCAGAACGATATCAGCGTCCTGGACCATTTCGGGCGAGATGTCGCGGGCCTGGTGGTGCTCCGGATGCGCGCCGAGCGCGGTGGAGAGGGCGGCCGCCTGAGCGGGCATTCCCTGTCCGGTCAGCGCAGACGTTCCCGCACTGTGCACGCGTATCCGCTCCGAGAGCCCGACCGTGTCGATGCCGGCTGCGAAGAGCTGCTCAGCGAGCGGAGACCGACAGATGTTGCCGGTGCAGACGAAGAGGATGACGAAGGGTTCAGAGTTGGCTTTGCGGGCACGAGCTTTGGCGCGGTCTCGCAGACTGAGTTCAGCCACGGGCTCTAGGTTTTGGCCACCGGCGCATCATTCACCGGCTGAACTGGCTCTGCGCTCGCTGACGATGTCTCGTCTTCGGCGTAGGCGTAACTGTAGTGTCCATAGCCGTACGCGTCAGCCCCGCGCGTCGGAAGCATGGTCAGGACGAGACCGAGCACCGTAGCGCCGACATTGTCGAGAATGTCGATTGCACTTCGTAGCTGAGCCTTGTGCACCTTCCCTGCGGATGCCACGACAATGGCGCCGCGAGTGGCTTTCGCCAGGATCGCTGCGTCGGTGACAGGAAGGAGCGGTGGAGCGTCGATGATGACGGTGTCGAACTCGGATTCCAGAGTAGCCAGGAGCTTCTTCATCGCCGGGCCGCCGAGCAACTCGCTGGGGTTCGGCGGAATCGAACCCGCTGGAAGCACATACATCTCGCGTTCACCCCACTGCTGCAGAGCATCCGCGAGCTCGACCCGTCCGATGAGGACATCCGTGAGTCCGACCGCGCCCTCGAGCCCCAAGTAGGAGGCCAGTCGCGGACGTCGAAGGTCGGCGTCGATGACGATGACGCTGGAGTTCGCGTCGGCAAGAGCGATCGCCAGATTGGAACTCACACTCGACTTGCCCTCAGCAGCAACGGACGACGTGATGACGATCGTGTGTGGGAGGTCGGCGAACTCCAAGAACTGCAGGTTCGTTCGGAGGGAACGGTAGGACTCGGCCTGTGGACTCTTGGGTTCGGCGTGCACGACCAGAGGTCGCTCTGCAGCGCGGGGATCGAAGAAGATCGCACCGAGCACGGGAGCCGTCGTGATCAGCTCGGTATCACGCTGGCTGCGGATACGGTTGTCCAGGGCTTCACGCAGGAAGGCCAGCCCGAGACCGACGAGCAATCCGACGATGAGGCCGAGGGCGATGTTCAGCGGAACGTTCGGCGACGTCGGCTTCAGCGGCGCTGTTGCAGCCTTCACGCTGGAGATCTTCACCTGGGGCGTACCATCGGCGGCTTCGGGCACGAGAGCCGGAACGTTGGTGGAGAAGCTCGTGGCCACCGCGTTGGCGATGGTCGCGGCATCGGCCGCGGAATCGCTGGTCACAGTGATCTCGATGATCGTCGTGTCGAGGGGCGCAGTAGCCGTGACCGACTTCGCGAGTTCGTCAGAGGTGGCGGCGAGGCCGTACTGCGCAATGACCGGATCGAGCACAATGGGAGTCGAAACAAGGTCGGCGTAGGTCTTCACTGCCTGCTGGGTGAAGGTGTTGCCCTGCTGCAGTTCCGCCGTGGTCGCCGACGACGATGTCGATACGTAGACCTTCGTCGAGGCTTGGTAGAGCGGCGTCTGCACGATGGCGTATGTCGCCGATGCGGCAACCGAAACCAGAATGATTCCCGCAATCAAGATCCAACTGCGTTGCAGAACCCTCAGATAATTTCGAATGTGCACGGTGGTATTTCCCTCAATAGACAGCCGTCTGGCCCCCGGGGCCGACGATGGCCAGTGTTTTAGTATCTTTACATACCAAGAGGGATGCTCGTTGCTGCCGGCACATTATGCCGCCGCGAAAAGCGGCCTTGCAACTGCGCTCATTCGGAGCGTTCGACTGCCTCAAGTATGATCTGATCGAAACTGGCGCGTACTGTGCCGTACGGGGAGCACGCACATGACCACATCCACTTCGACGTCTTCGAGAGCAGAACCGGTTCCCGGAGTTCCGCGAAAGTACTTCCGTGGTGACATCGAAGGCCTTCGGGCCATCGCCGTCACTCTTGTCATTCTCGACCACCTGATCGGGTGGCCGATCGGCGGATTCATCGGTGTCGATGTCTTCTTCGTGCTGAGCGGATTCCTCATCACCGGTCTGCTGCTGCGCGAATACCAGAAGTCGCAGACCATCTCGTTCCTCGATTTCTACGCGCGCCGCGTTCGCCGAATCGCCCCGGCGGCCATTCTGGTCATCGTCGTCACCGTCGTCGTCGGATTCTTCGTGCTGAGCCTGCCGCGCGCCCAAGAGATTCTGAGCGATGGCCTCTGGGCCGTCTTCTTCTCGGCGAACTGGCATTTCGCATCGGTCGGCACAGACTACTTCCAGGCCACCGGCGCCATTTCCCCTCTGCAGCACTACTGGTCTCTGTCGGTCGAGGAGCAGTTCTACCTCGTCTGGCCTTGGTTGACGCTCGCTCTTCTCGTCGCCTTCCGCTCGCGAAAGCGCATCAAGCTTTCGACGTCGACGGCGCGGGACCACAAGAATCGCCAGTCCGAACTGGTCGGCGTCATCTTCGTGCTCGTCGTGGCGCTGTCCTTTGCCTTCGGCGTCTACTCCTCCATCACCAACCCGGCCGTAGCCTACTTCGACACCTTCAGCCGCACGTGGGAACTCGCGGCGGGAGCCGCCATAGCCGCATTCGCCACCCAGCTGGGAAAGCTCCCGGCCGCCCTCCGTCCGGTACTCGCCTGGCTCGGCATCCTGGGGATCGTCGCGTCAGCATTCCTGATCACTCCCGAACAGCTGTTCCCCGCTCCCGGAGCAGCGCTCCCCGTGATCTCCACGTGCTTGATCGTCGCCGCCGGCATCACCGGCCCGCGCCGATTCCTGGCGCCGATCGACAATCCGGTCATGCGCTACGTCGGTCGTATCTCCTACTCGCTCTACCTGTGGCACTTCCCGGTCATCATCTTCATGGCGGTCTTCCTCGGCTCCTCCAGCGTGCTGTACATCGTGCTGTCGCTCGCGATCATGCTCGTGCTCTCCGTGCTCTCGTTCCACTTCATCGAAGACCCGATCCGACGCTCGTCGTTCCTGCGTATCTCGCCGAAGAAGAGGAACGGTCACCGCCGTCGCGTCGTCCCGGCCGGCACGAAAATCAGTGTCGGAGCCCTCATTTTCATCGCTGCGGCATCACTGGCCATCATCGTTTTCGCTTTCGGCAGGGTTTCCCCAGTCGGAACCTCCCAACCGCTGACGGCTCCCCAGGCCATCTCCTCGACCGGCGTCGCCGCCGACTCCAGCGCAACGGACGCCCGCAAGGCCGCGATCCAGGAAGCGCTTCGCGCCGAATCCTGGCCCGAACTGTCTCCGTCGGTGAATGACTTCGGCACCAACGGCCGGTCGGTCATCGCGACAGAATGGCTCACAGACGGCTGCCTCGGTGAAGACGCAGCGCGTGAGACAGACAACAAGGCGAACACGGAGCACTGTGCCTACGGCAACGCCAGCGCAGACGCGGCGCACACGGCCGTCATCTTCGGCGACTCGCTCGCGATCAGCTACGCGCCCGCCATTCGCGAAGCGCTCGGCAGCGACTGGAAGGTACAGATTCTCGCCCTGGCCGCCTGCCCTGTGTCGAACGTTCAGACGAACAAGCCCGGCGGAGCCGGGTTCCCCGAGTGCGGGGACTTCCGCAGCTGGGCGATCGGCCAGATCACGACGATCAACCCGGCCCTGGTCTTCCTCTCCGAAGCGGAGGATGACGTGCGTCTGGCCAGCGGAGCAACCGGCGAGGCCGCCGACACCGAGTGGCGAACCGGGGTCACGTCGACGCTCACTGCCCTGGCGCCGGTGCAGGGCAAGGTCATCATGCTCAATCGCCCCCCGGCAGGCGTGACGCTCTACACCTGCCAGACCCCGCTCAGCAAGCCGTCGGACTGCGTCTCCGCAGTGCCCCAGGGCTACCAGAACAGGGACGCCCTGCTGAAGTCGGCCTTCACCGCCGTCGGCGGAAACGCCCGCTTCGTCGACACCACAACGTGGTACTGCAGCGCGAATCAGTGTCCGTCTTTTGTCGGCAGTGCCCCCTTGCTCGCGGACGGGGTGCACCTCACGAACTCGGCCTCCATCGCCTTGGCTCCGCTCGTCTCGGTGGCCGTGGCGGCCGCTCAGGCGCCACAGTAGAACGGCTCCCGGGGAGGGCTATTCCTCGAGGAACGTCTGGCGAATGAACTCACCCATGTCGCGTCCGAAGACTCCGTAACCGGCTTTGGTGGTGTGGATGCCGTCAACCTTGTACTGGGTCGACCACACCCCGTCCGCCGTGCGCAGATTGCCCCACCCGTCATGGAAGAACCAGCCGTTCTTCGCGGCAAGTGCCTCGAGGTCGGCATTCGCCTCGACCGCATAGTCCGCTCGCAGAGTGATGGGCGGGATGGCGGCGAGTACGACGTTCTTCGCGCCGACCGTGGAGACGATCGATGTGATGTCGTCGTCGAGCTGTTCGAGCGTCAGACCGGCAGCCAGATCGTTGGTGCCTGCCATGATCACCACGACATCCGCATCGGGAACGGGCTGCACCTGCGAAGCCATCAGCGCGCTTGTGGCGCCATCTCTCGCCCATCCGCCTGCGTACTCGATGTCATCGGTGCCCACCTGCGCGATCCACGCCGTTTTGGCAGCTATGCCCGTGTCGATGTCTCCGAGGTGGCCCGTCGAGTTCGAGTCTCCGACGACGGCCACCCGCACAGGAGGCTCTACCCGCACGGCGGTACCCGCTGAGGAGCCGGAACCGGCGGAGCTGGAGGACGAAGGCGCCGGGGAGGCAGGGTCGCCCGAGCAGGCGGCGAGACTGACGAGAGCGAGTACCGTCGCAACCGTGGCAAGTGCTGTCGGCACGCGTCGTCGTACAGTCATTTCGGCCTTTCGGGGAAGGGTCAGAAGTGGTTGGGCGAAGCTGAGTGCCAATCTTAGGCGACTCCTGTGAACCTTCTTTGCGGGAAGGACCAGCTTCGTAGTGACATACTGGGGCTGTTCCGGGGGGAAAATGAACGCTGACTTATCGCAGAGAAGGCATCGTATGCGGGCATCTGAGCAGATGGCTCAGCCAGCTGCGACCGCACAGAAGAAGATCGCTTTTCTCGAGGCGGTGCGCGGAGTCGCGGCCGTCATCGTGGTGCTGCAGCACATACTGGCAGCCCAGGTTCCGATGTTCGAGACGTGGAGCCGAGAATATCTCGATCTCGGGCGTGTCGGGGTGGTCGCTTTCTTCGTCGTGAGTGGGTACGTCATCCCTCTCAGCCTCGAACGACAATCGGCCCGTGTATTTGTGCTTCGGCGTGTATTTCGGCTCTTTCCGCTGTACTGGGTCAGCCTGGGCGCATTCCTTCTCCTGGCCGGGCTGGCTCCGCAGACCGGCGCCGTCGATCCCACGCCTGTGGTGCTCATTGCGAACGTCCTGATGATCCAAGGGCTGACACCTCTGCTGACCATCGTCCCCACCGCGTGGACCCTCGGCATCGAACTTCTCTTCTACGTTCAGGAGCTGACCGCCGCGATGGCCAGACGCCTGGCAGCAGCGGTCTACCTCGGATACGTCTGGCTGGGAATCTTCGTTGTCGCCGAGCTCGTGTGCCGCATCCAACAGGTCGATCTCCCCACGACGCTACCTTTGCTGCTCTACACCGCTGCGATCGGCCAGGCACTGTATCTCCGCGACAAGCACGGCCGACGTGCCTGGCAGGCACTGGTGGCCTCCGGACTGATACTCGTTCCGATCTTCACTTTCGTCGGCGGAAAGCACGATCCGGAGTGGCCTCCGTTCAACTATTCCCTCTCGTTTTTGGTCGGGTTGCTTCTCTTCGCCGTTTTCTACATTTTCACCAGGGGGCAGTTGCATCCGATACTGGTGTGGCTCGGAGCCGTGAGTTATGCGCTCTATCTCATCCACCCCCTCGTCTACCGGCTTGTTGCCCTCACCGGCGTGAACCCCGTAGTCTGCATTGCGGGGAGCGTCGTGCTGAGTCTCGGCGCAGCCTGGGTGTTGCACCGCACCATCGAATTACCGTTCATAGCGATCGGCCGACGAGTTTCCGGCCGCCACTTGACGACGTCGTCCGCATAGGTACTCACTACACCGAGGACTCTCATGTCACGACGATCCGCAGGAGACAACACCCCCCAGGAGCCGCCCGCGCCGGAAGGGCCGCCCCTCTTCGACCGGCGTCTCATCATCGCCGGAACGGTTGCCGCCTCCATCGCCGGAGCCCGCCTCTCTCTCCGCGCCGACGACAGCGTCATCTCGCATCCCGAGCAGAGTGCGGCAGCTGCGCCGGCTGTACCACTCACGGTCGCCGCCGAGCCTTCAGCGCAGCCCGGCACTCTTCCGCCCGCGACGCCGGCAGACGTACTGGCAATCACCCCGTACGATTTCGGTTTCGTCGATGGAGCACCAGATGCGACCGCGTCCATCCAGGCGATGTTCGACACCCTTGTTCTGAACCCCGGAGCTCGCGCCATTCTCCCGGGCGGCACGATCAACGTCACGAATCTTCGCATCGACTACGCCGGAGTCCAGGCACAACCTTCCTCGGGTGCGCCGTACGGATACCCGGGACCGCACATCGAAGGTAGCTCGAAGCGTGGCACGATCATCCGGCAACTCGAAGGGTCCACAGGCGACGTTCTCACCATTCAAGGCAAGGTGGGTGTCGCCGCCGGCCCTGCGAACAACAACAAGATCTCCGGGCTCTCGCTGTCTAATCTGCAGATCCAGGGCGCAGATACCGGCGGCCACGGACTCTATATCCGGTCGGTGGTCGACTCGACATTCGATGAACTCACCATCACCAACACGCAGTCGGGCGTCTATCTCGCCCGCGAGGCCTTTCTCTCGGGCGTCTACGACGAGTATTCGTACAACAACCGCTTCACCCACCTGAAGGTGTTGACCAACAGGGCCTGGGGAATCGAATGTTCGGGAACCAACGCCATCGCTGCTTCTTTCTACGACTGCGAAGCGACCGGCAACATCGCCGGCGGCTACCGGCTTGCGCCGTCGGGCATGATCCTGGTGCACTGCCTCGCCGTTGGCAACGGCGTGAAGAACGCCGATGGCCGAGGCCTCTGGTCGGTCACCAACTCGAACAACTTCTCGACGAACAACGGTCTCACACTCGTGGGCTGCCGCTTCGAAGGCAACTCGGCGCCGGGGGGCTACGAGATCGAGATCGAATCGGGATATGGCCACGTCATCTCGGCCCCGCAGTTCTTTGCGACAACAGGGGCCACGCCGCTCGGCATCGGGCTCCGTCAGGTCGATGATTCGAAGAAGGTGCGCAACCTCATCGTCACAGGAGGCTACTTCGGGGGAGATCGATCCACTTCCTCGCAACGCCTCGCCATTCTCGGCGGCAACGCGATGAACACCCTGTTCGACAACCTCGGGATCGATCCGCAGCAGTGGGCTGGCGGCACCCGCGTCAGTGAACTCATCGATGACGAGTCGATCGCACTTTCTGTCAACGACCCCAGCCGCTTCCGCATCGACTCCAGCGGGTACATCGCTCTCGAGGCCGTCTCGGGCGGTCTTCCCACACCCTCGGCCTCCGGTCAGGCAAACCTCGCCGTTGTCACGGATGCCAGTGGCAGGCAGTCGCTCGTGGTTCAATTCGCCGGAGGTGATGCTCAGGTGATCGCGCGTCAGCCGTGACCGACTCAAACCTGAGAATAGTTTTCCCGCAATTCAGGGCACATTCCCAATCTGATCGCGGCTCTCTCTCGAATAGCACTTCGTATGGGCCGTTTGGCCACTGTTGCAGTGCCGAATCGAAGGAAGATCCCTTGTTTGAGAAGAAATTCATTGCGAACGCGATTGACCGCAGTTCGCAGTCCGAGCTGGACCGCCGACTTCTGCTGAAGGGCTTCGGACTCGCCGGGCTC
>NZ_PSTT01000071.1 GCF_002931235.1 Subtercola sp. Z020
GCCTCTAGCCGCACGCCCCCCCCCACTCTCGGGGTTTGGAGTGGCCTGCGCCCCGCACCACCGGCCGGGCGTCGCAGGCCACTCCAAACCCCGAGAGTGGGGGGGGGCGTGCGGCTAGAGGCGGGACTGGAGGGCGGCGTTCTTCTGCTCGACGGAGGCCGTGAGGTTCTCGCGGTAGGCCGTGAGGGCGTCGGCGAGCGAGGAGTCGGGCTCAGCCGCCGCGAGGATCTGCACCGCCAGCAGCGCAGCGTTCGTCGCCCCGCCGATCGAGACGGTCGCGACCGGGATGCCCGCGGGCATTTGCACGATGGAGAGCAGCGAGTCCATGCCGTCGAGGCGCGCCAGCGGCACCGGAACACCGATGACCGGCAGCGTGGTGACCGCCGCGAGCATGCCCGGCAGGTGCGCCGCTCCCCCGGCGCCCGCGATGATGACCCGCAGCCCGCGGCTCCGCGCCGAGCGGCCGTAGTCGATCATCTTCTCGGGTGTACGGTGCGCCGAGACGACCTGCACCTCGTGTGCGACACCGAAGTCCCGCAGCACCTCCACGGCCGCCTGCATGACCGAGTAGTCGGAGTCCGACCCCATGACGACACCGACGACGGGAAGTTCTCTGCTCATGCCGCCAGCCTACCGGCGGGCCTAGAGCGGGATGTTCCCGTGCTTCTTCGCCGGCAGCGACGCCCGCTTCGTGCGGAGGGCGCGCAGCCCCTTCACGATCGCCACCCGCGTCGCCGCGGGCTCGATCACGCCGTCGAGTTCGCCGCGCTCGGCCGCGAGGAACGGCGACGCCACGTTGTACGTGTACTCATTCGCCAGCTTCGTGCGCACCGCCGCGACATCCTCCCCCGCATCTTCTGCGCGCTTGATCTCGGGACGGTACAGGATGTTCACCGCACCCTGCCCGCCCATCACCGCGATCTCGGCCGTCGGCCAGGCGAGGTTGAGGTCGGCGCCGAGCTGCTTCGAGCCCATCACAATGTACGCGCCGCCGTAGGCCTTCCGCACGATGACCGTGATCAGCGGAACCGTCGCCTCGGCGTACGCGTAGAGCAGCTTCGCGCCGCGACGGATGACCCCGGTCCACTCCTGGTCGGTGCCGGGCAGGTACCCGGGAACATCCACCAGCGTCACGATCGGAATGGAGAACGCGTCGCAGAAGCGGACGAACCGCGCCGCCTTCTCGCCCGCCTCGATGTTCAGCGTGCCGGCCATCGCGTTCGGCTGGTTCGCGATGATGCCCACCGAGCGCCCCTCGACGCGGGCGAACCCGATGAGGATGTTCGGGGCGTACAGCGGCTGCACCTCGAGGAAGTCGCCGTGGTCGACGATGTGCTCGATGATCGTGTGCATGTCGTACGGCTGATTCGGGCTGTCGGGGATGATCGTGTTGAGCTTGTGGTCACTGTCGGTGATCTCGAGCTCGGCCGTCGATTCGTACACCGGCAGTTCGGCGAGGTTGTTGTCGGGCAGGTAGCCGAGCAGCGTGCGCACGTAGTCGAGCGCGTCGTCTTCGTCGCTGGCGAGGTAGTGCGAGACGCCCGAGACGGTGTTGTGCGTGAGCGCCCCGCCGAGCTCCTCCATGCCGACGTCTTCGCCGGTCACGGTCTTGATCACGTCGGGGCCGGTCACGAACATCTGGCTGGTCTTGTCGACCATGATCACGAAGTCGGTGAGGGCGGGTGAGTACACCGCGCCGCCCGCCGCCGGGCCCATGATGATGGAGATCTGCGGGATGACGCCCGACGCCTGCGTGTTGCGGCGGAAGATCTCGCCGTATTTGCCGAGCGCGACGACGCCCTCCTGGATGCGCGCCCCACCCGAGTCGAGCATGCCGATGATCGGCACGCCGGTCTTCAGCGCCAGGTCCATCACCTTGATGATCTTCTCGCCGGCCACCTCGCCGAGCGACCCGCCGAAGATCGTGAAGTCCTGCGCGTAGACGGCGACCTGCCGGCCGTGGATCGTGCCGGTGCCGGTGACGACCGCGTCACCGTAGGGGCGCTTCTTCTCCATGCCGAAGGCGTGGGTGCGGTGGCGCACGAACTCGTCGAGCTCGACGAACGAGCCGTGGTCGAGAAGCTGCTCGATGCGCTCGCGGGCGGTCTTCTTGCCCTTCGCGTGCTGCTTCGCGATCGCGGCCTCACCCGACTGCGTGACAGCCTCGTGGTAGCGGTTCTTGAGGTCGGTCAGCTTGCCGGCAGTGGTGTACATGTCGGGGCCTGAGGTGGTTTCGTCGCTCACGGGAGTTCACTCTACCGGCCAACACTTCGGGCGAGCCGTTGACGATTTCCTCCACATTCTCTCGGTGTTGCCAGAGGTTTCCGTGACCCGGGCACCCTAGGGTCGAGGTATGCACGCCGAGAAGAGCCGAACACTGGTGCCGCGCCTCGACTGGCTGGCCGAGGCGGGGTCGACGAACTCCGTTCTCGTCGCGCACGCGGGCGGGCCGGATGCCGCGGGCTGGCCCGATCTCTCTGTGGTCGTCACCGACAACCAGACCGCTGGCCGTGGCCGCCTCGGCCGCGTCTGGTCGGCGCCCGCGGGCGCCTCGCTCGCGATCTCGCTGCTGCTCCGCCCCGCGCTTCCCTCGGGCGCCCCGCTGCCCGTGTCGTCGCTCGGCTGGATTCCGCTGATCGGCGGCGCGGCGATGGCCAGCGCGGCGAACACCGTGCTGGCCGGAGCCGCGACTGCCTCGGTGAAATGGCCGAACGACGTTCTCATCGACGGTCGCAAGGTGTCGGGGGTGCTCTCCGAGCTCCTTGCCGGTCCGAACGGCGCCCCCGCGGGCGTCGTCGTGGGCGCAGGGGTCAACCTCTTTCTCACGGCCGAGCAGCTGCCGGTGGCCACCGCAACCTCGCTCGCCCTCGCCGGCGCCACCGGTTTCGGCGCAGACGATGTTCTCGCGGCCTACCTCGGCGCGATCATCCCGCTCTACCGCGCGTTCGTGGCGGCGAACGGGGATGCCGCGGCCAGCGGTGTGGCGGCGGCCGTCACGGCCCTCTGCGGCACCCTGGGCCAGTCTGTGCGGGTCGAACTGCCGACGGGCGAGACCGTCGTGGGCCGGGCCTCCGCCCTCGACTCCGACGGGCGGCTCGTGGTCACCCGCGACGACGGGCAGGGCACCCTGGTCGTGTCGGCGGGCGACGTGACCCACCTCAGGTACTGACGCCGATGACCGACTTCACTGCGGTCGTGCGCCCCGAGCTGCCGCCGGAGCGCATCGTCGCCCGGTACCGCTCACACAGCCGCGCGCTGTTCTGGCCGTCGGTCGCCCTGGTCGCCATCGCCACAGCGAGCGGGTACTTTCTCGGCCGGTTCGCGGTGGAGTGGCAGAACACGGCGGCGCTGGCGGCCGCGATCGTGCTCGCGGTGCTGTTCTGGCTGCTGCCGACGCTCCGCTGGCTCGCGAGACGGTGCACGGTCACCACGAGGCGGGTGATCAGCGTGCGCGGGCTCGTCGTGCGCGAGAGGCAGGAGGCATCGCTGCTGCGCGGCTTCGACGTGACGCTGCGGCGGCGCGGGCTGCAACCGCTCTTCCGCTCGGGGGATGTCACCGTGCACTCGGGCTCGGAGCATCCACTGGTCATCAGCGACCTGCCCGACGCCGGGCTGATCGTCGCCGCGCTCACCGAGCTGGGTGACGACGCCTACGCGCACGGGGCCCGGCGCCCGCAGTTCGAGTGACGGGGGTCGTCAGTTGCTGACGAGGGCCTTGTCGCGTTCGGCGGCGACGGCGGCGATCTTCTGCATGCCGTCGCTGCGCTGCTCGCCGTAGACCCAGTAGCGGTAGAGCACGAAACGGAACGCGGTGCCGAGAGCGAGGCCCACGACGTTCGCCGCGATGTTCGTGGCCAGCACGCTGGTCAGGCCGAGCACGTGGTGGGTGAACCAGATGCAGGCTTCGGCGATGACGAGGCCGCCCACCGAGACGAGGGCGTACTCGACGAGTTCGAGGCCGACGTTCTTGCGCCGGTTCTCCCGAAAGGTCCAGTAGCGGTTGCCGATCCAGTTGAAGACGATGGCGACAGAGGTGCTGATCAGCTTCGCGCCGATGGCCGTGGCGAAGAAGTGGCCCGTACCGAATGCGCCGAGGAACAGCAGGTTGAACAGGCCAACATCGATGAGGAAACCCGCGAACCCGACGACCCCGAACTTGACTGCGTAGGTGAGAAAGCCGTTCCAGGCGCGCTCAGCCAGTCGTTTCAACCCGTTCAAACCGTATGCTTTCCCGCGGCGCCCTGACAGGAATACGAATCGGCCCGCTGTTTCATGAGATTGTGTTTGTTCAACGACTATAGGTGACGCTCCCGTTCTGTGGCTGAATCTGAACACCCTCCCGTCACCTGCACAGCTTCAGTACAGTGGGTGGGTGACTTTACGCGTAGGTGTGATCGGTGGCGGCCAGCTGGCCCGGATGATGATTCCCGCGGCGGTGAACCTCGGCCTCGAGCTCGACGTTCTGGCCGAAACAGAGGGTTCCTCGGCGCGACTGGCCGCGACGGCGGTGGGCGACTACCGCGACGCCGAGACGGTTCTGCGTTTCGCCGAGACGGTCGACGTGGTCACCTTCGACCACGAACACGTGCCTGAGTCGATTCTCAGACAACTCGTCGCCGCCGGGCACTCCGTGCAGCCGGGCCCGGATGCGCTGCGCTTCGCGCAGGACAAGCTCGACATGCGCCGGCGCCTGGGTGAGCTCGGTGTTCCGATGCCCGACTGGGCCGAGGTGCGCAGCGAGCAGGAGCTCGAGGCCTTCCTCACCGACCACGGCGGCGAAGCGGTGGTGAAGACGGCGCGAGGCGGTTACGACGGCAAGGGTGTGCGCCTCGTCTCCGACGCCGCAGAGGCCGCGGACTGGTTCACGGCGCTGAGCGAAGACGGCCGGGGCGGTGCCCTCCTCGTCGAGGAGCGCGTCGACTTCTCGCGCGAGCTCGCGCAACTCGTGGCCCGGCGACCCTCCGGCGACACCGCCCTGTGGCCGGTCGTCGAGACGGTGCAGCGCCGCGGCGTCTGCAGCGAGGTGTTCGCCCCCGCGCCGGGAGTGTCGGCCCGCGTCGCAGAGGCCGCGGCATCCATCGCCACACTGATCGCCACAGAACTCGGGGTGACCGGCGTGCTCGCGGTCGAACTCTTCGAGACGACGGATGATCGGCTGCTCGTCAACGAACTGGCCATGCGGCCGCACAACAGCGGTCACTGGTCGATCGACGGCGCGGTCACGAGCCAGTTCGAGCAGCACCTGCGGGCCGTGCTCGACCTGCCGCTCGGCGACACCAGCCCCACCGCCCCGGTCAGCGTGATGGTCAACATTCTGGGTGGCCCGGCCACCGGCACCCTCGCCGACCAGTACCCGCACGCCCTGGCCGACCAGCCGGCGGCGAAGGTTCACAACTACGGCAAGGAGCCGCGACCCGGCCGGAAGGTCGGGCACGTCACCGTCGTCGGAGACGATCTCGACACCGCGGTCTTTCGGGCGCGGGCGGCCGCAGCCCTGCTCGGCGCCGACCTCGGAGACGGGGCGGCGTCGTGAGTGACGCGGAGCGCACCGGCGGCGCAGGGCCCACGGCCCACGCAGGGCCCACCCCCGACGCGCCGGCCGTCGTCGTGACGACCGGCAACGCGACCCCCGTCGAGATCGCTGCCATCACCGCCGTGATCAGCGGACTGCTCGCCGAAGAGGGCGAGGCGCGCCGCGAGGAGGAGCCCGTGGGCACGAGCGCGTGGCAGCGCAGCCAGCGCGCGCTTCGCGGCACCCTGCAGCCCGGCCCCGGGCGCTGGGTCGACTGACAGCCCCGTTCAGCCATCGCCCTCACAGGTGAGCGGAAACGTCGATTCCGACGTTTCGAACGAGTGTCCCCCAAAGTGCCGACTAGGCAGATTCCCTGCCTCGCGGCACTATTACAAGTGCTTGGTGTCTCTCATTCGAGTTTCACCGCCAGGCGCTCGCTATCTAGGGTAAGTAGGCGAGTGCCTGGGGGCGAGTCACGGTCGTATTCGGGTTACGACCGTGGCCCGAGAACTGCTGGGGGTTGGCGTTTCGCCGGCCCCCAGTATCTTTCGCAGGCACCGGGGGGTGCCTGGCGGGAGGGGCGTCGCAGCGCCCCTGTTCCGCCTATTTCGGAATCTCTAGCCACTCCGCCACTTCGGCGTCGTCGCCGCCGTTGCCGAGCACGGCTGCCGTGGGGTCGTCGCCGCCGCGCAGCCCCACCACTGTGACCGCGGCCGTGCTGCTGTCCACACCCGTCCGCACGATGAGCCGGTCGGCGTGGGAGCGCGAGATCTGGTCGGCCAGCCGGGAATGGATGCGGGTGCGGGCCCGGTCGGAGAGATCGTCGAGACCGCCGTCGTCGAGCAGCGTCACCTCGATTCCGCGCCGCCTCGCCGCCAGCACCTCTGTTCGCACGTCTTCGTTCAGCAGTCGACGGCCGCGGATCTCGTCGCGGATCGCCCCCTCGAGGTGCAGGCACTCGCGACGATCCTCCGCGCTGATCGATCCGCCGGAGTCGACGATGTGGTGCAGCATCGGGCCGGCGACCCTGTTCATGTTGTCGAGGCGGTAGCGCCCCTCGGTCAGCTGCGCCTCCTGCGTCGCGTGCCAGGCCGCCGCGTCGAGTTCCGCGCGGGCGAAGAGGCTGGTGTCGCGGGTCGCCCGGCCGAGAGCCCGGCTGAGCGCCTGGGCGACGGCGACCCACACAGAGCTGCCGATCCAGCCCGTCGTGGTGAGGGCGAGCGGGTTGGCCCACACCATGATGAGAACCGCAAGGCCGGCGATGCCGAGCCACGCGAAGGGGGCGCGGCGCCGCACGGCGGTGATCGTCAGCAGCGTTCCGACCGCCGCGACCGGCCAGGTGGCGTAGCCGTTCGTGACGGAGCCGTCGAGCTGTGACAGCACGAGCCCCGTGACCGCCATGCTCACGACCACGTTGAACACGGCTATCCAGAGCGGCATCTCGGTGGGGCTGCTCGGCCAGAGGCTCACGGCCGTCGCGACGGCGTAGAGCACCATCGCCACGATCACCGGCACGGGTGAGCGAGGGGTGTCGAGCGAGTACACCGCGAGAATCAGGTGATACGCCGAGAAGAGCGCGGCGAGCGCCAGTACAGACCAGCGGGCGATGGCGTTCACGACAGGGGCCGCCATTCGATGATGATGGATGTTCCGCCGCCCGGCATCGAGAGCACGCTGACCGTGCCGCCGACCGCCGCCATGCGTTCGCGGATCGAGACGCGAAGACCGAGGCGGGCGTGCGGAACCCCGTTCACGTCGAACCCGCACCCCGTGTCGGAGACCTGCACGGTGAGGCCGGACTCCGCGTTGCACTGCACCACCACGGTGCGCGCGACATCCCGCTCCTCGTCGCTCGGGCCGCCGGCTCCCGCAGCGCCCAGCCCGGTTGCGCCGCTCGCGCCGTTCGCGCTTGCGCCGTTCGCGCTCGCCTCGCTGCCGCCCGCCCCCGCGTGCTGCAGGCTGTTGATCAGCGCCTGCTGGGCCGCGGTGAAGACGGCCTCGGCGACCGGGCCGGGCAGCCGGGTGTCGTCGACTCCCGCCGACGCGAAGCCGATGCGCGGGCTGAGCAGCCGGGCGGCGTCGGCCAGCCGGTCGGCCAGCTGGCTCGCCGGCACCTCCTGCTCGGGGTCGAACGCCACGGGCGCCTCCTGCAGCGTCTGCAGGGCCCGTACGCTCATCTCGACGGCCGCGCGCCTGTCCTCCTCGGTCTCGGCCCGGGCCGCAGCGATGAGGGTGCTGAGCACCGTGTCGTGCACGAGGGCGTCGACGCGGGAGCGTTCGAGTTCTGCGGCGTGATTGCGCGCGGCCCGCGCGTACTGCTCCATCGCCGTGGACTGGGCGGCATCCACCCGCACGGCGGCCGCACGGATCGAGGTGATCGTCGCGAGCGCGAAGGCGCCGAGCAGCACGACGTAGAACCCGTCGAGCAGGGCGAGGGCCAGGGGCGCCGCGCCACCGGCCGGCTGCGTACGGATCAGAACGTAGATGACGGTGATGTCGACGATGTAGAGCACGGCCCAACGCGGCGAGAACGCGATCACGGCGAAGATCATCGAGATGGTGATGAGGTACCAGAGCCACGGTTGGTCGGCGACCACGGTCGGCCCGTGCAGCAACCCGGCCGGCCAGAGAGCGAGCGCGACCGTGTAGACCACGGTGAAGATTCCCATCACCACCTTCGCCGGGCGGGGGCCTCCGCGGTTCAGCGCCGCCAGAACCATCACGACGAACAGCAGACCGAAGAGCACGAGGGCGATCGCCAGCGCGAACCCGTCGTGCAGGTAGACCGACGACGCACTCACGGCGGGAATCGTCTGCACGGCGAAGACGAGCGCGAAGATGGCGGCGGCGCGCGTCAGGATGCGCTCGACCCGCGCACGGCTGATCGCACCGCGCAGGCGGAGCGGTGTCGGCCCGGCGGCAGCGGTCTGCCTAACGACCGACATTGCTCACATCGTCGATGGCGAGGATGCCGTCTTCGACGGCCCGTCTCAGCAGGTCGACCTTGGTCGGGGCCGGCCTGCCCACCTCGACGTACTTCGCGCGGACCCGGTCGAGGTACTCCCGGGCCGTCGACGGTGCGATGCCGAGCTGGGCGGCCACGGCCTTCAGCGGCAGACCGGAGGCGTAGAGATGCAGAACGTGCTGCTCCCGTGGGCCGAGCTGGGCCCTGGCGAACTCCTGGTCGGCGTCGATCGCGCTGGCCCACTCGAGGTTGTTCAGCACGTCGCCCCGCGCCACGCTCGCGATCGCCGCCATCACGATGCTGGTCGCGCTGGTCTTCGGGATGACGCCGGCCGCCCCTGCCGCGAGCGCCTCACGGATGCTCGCGGTGCGATCGGCGATGCTGTGCACGAGCACGGCCGCTCCCGTCGCCCGGGACCGCAGCACGTTGTCGGTGACGCTCGACCCGTCGCCGAGGCTCAGGTCCATCACGATCACGCCGGCGCGGTTGCCGCCGAGACTCTGCAGCAGGGCATCCACCGTCGCACCGGAGCCGACGACCTGGTAGCCGGCGTCGAGGCAGGCGGCGCGGATGCCGAGCAGCACGGACTCGTGGTCGTCGACGATGCCGACCCGCACCTGGGCGGCTTCGGCGGCGGCCGTCGTGGCTTCGGCGGCGGCCTCGGCTTCGGCGGCGGCTTCGGGGTTCGGGGTACCGACCATCGTGCCCATCACCCCCACCTCACGCCTCGTGGAAGCAATCGTAGTCCCGCAGGCCTCAGCCAGCAGGCGTCAGCACCGCCAGGGCCTCGACGTGGTGGGTGTGGGGAAAGAGGTCGAAGGCCCGCAGGCTCCGCAGCTCGTAGCCGCCGGCCGTCAGCTGCCCGAGGTCGCGCGAGAACGCGACGGGGTCGCAGGCCACGTACACGAGCTGCGCCGGCCGCATGCCGAGCAGACTCGAGATCACCTGCTTGCCCGCACCGGCGCGGGGCGGGTCGAGGATGACGGATGCCCGGCCGAAGCCCCGCCGGTCATCCGGAGTCGCAGCCTTTGCCACGCCCGTGAGGTACCGGTCGACGCGGGCGGTCACGGCGGTCGCCCTGCGCACGTCACGGAGGTTGTGGGCCGCGTTCGCGGTCGCGTGCCGGTCGCTCTCGACGGTCTCGATGCGGATGTTGCCGCCGAATCGGTCGGCCATCGCCGCGGCGAGCAGCCCGACCCCGCCGTACAGGTCGAGGTTCGGAGCGTCGGCGTCGAAGGCGTCGTCGAGGAGCTGGTCGCGGATGGCGCGGCTGAGCGTCTCGGGGGCGCCGTGGTGCACCTGCCAGAAGCCGAGCTCCTCGAGGCGGAACTCGCGGTCGCCCACCCGCTCGGTGATCGGGGCGCCCGGCTGCGCGCCTCTCGGTTTCCCGCCCTGCGGTTTCCCGCTCGCCCGTGTCCCGCCTGCCCGCGCACCGCCCTGCGGCCTCTCGCTCGCCGTGCGGCCCTCCGCGCGCACCACCACGCGCGCGCCCCGGCGGCCGTCGGAGATGACGTCGACGCGTTCGGCACCCATCAGCCGCTCGTCGAGCGGCGAGGCGTACTCCACGGCGGGGGTGGCCAGCGGCAGTGTGTCGACCGCGACCACGCGGTGCGAGCGGGCGGCGTAGGGGCCGACGATGCCGTCGTCGTCGACGTGCAGGCTGACCCGCGTGCGCCAGCCGAGTCCGTTCGCGGCGTCGTCGCCGGCGACGGCCTCGACCTCCACCTGCCGTGCCGGGTGGTTCTCGGCCAGCTTGCCGAACCGGCCGAGCGAGTCGACCAGCACCTGGCGCTTCAGCTCGCGTTGCCAGCCCAGCTCGATGTGGCCGAACTCCGCTCCCCCTGCGCGGCGTTCGGGCGCGCGCTCGAGGGCGGCGTCGGCCCAGATGTGCGGTCGGCGGTGCGGCGACGCCTCGAGCACCTCGACCGTCTCCGCCCGCCAGAACGAGGAGTGGTCGTCAGCCGAGATGCGCGCCCGCACCCGCTCGCCGGGCAGGCTGTCGGCGACGAAGACCACGCGGCCGTCGAGCCGTGCCACCGAGACCCCGCCGTGCGCGACGTTCACCACGTCGAGCTCCACCTCGCTGCCGAGGGGGACATCTGCGGCCGGGGTCGTGGCGTTCCGGGGGGAGTCAGTCATGCCTCAAGCCTCGCACGTTAGGCTTCCCGGCATGCGGCTCTACCTCGCCTCGACCTCCCCCGCGCGCCTCGCGCTGCTCCGTCAGATCGGCATCGAGCCGGTGATCCTGCCCTCGCAGGTCGACGAAGAGGCGGCGGTCATCGCCGCAGAAGCCGCCTCCGGGCCGCTCAGCGCACCCGCGCTGGTGCAACTGCTGGCGCGGTTGAAAGCCGAAGCCGTGCTGGCTGCCACACCCGGTGGCCAGCCGCTCGACGGCTTCGTTTTGGGTGGCGATTCGGCGTTCGAGTTCGACGGGGTCATCTACGGCAAGCCGCACCGGCCCGAGATCGCGAAGGAGCGCTGGCTGCGCCAGCGCGGGCGGTCGGGGGTTCTGCACAGCGGGCACTGGCTGGTCGACCGGCGGGCGGGTGCTGCTGTTGCTGCTGGTGCGGCCGGTGCGGCTGGAGCGGCTGGTGCGGCTGGTGCGGCCGGTGCGGCCGGTGCGGTCACGTCCGCCACTGTCGAGTTCGCCGCCGACATCGCCGAGGCCGAGATCGACGCCTACATCGCGAGCGGTGAGCCACTGGAGGTCGCCGGGGCGTTCACCGTCGATGGGCTCGCAGCCCCGTTCATCCAGAGCATCACCGGTGCGCCGTCGACCGTGATCGGGATGTCGCTGCCGACCGTGCGCGAGCTGCTCGGCGGGTTCGGGGTGAGCATCAGCGACTTCTGGGCACCGCCTTTGTAGGAGTTCGCGCCGTTCGCCGCGCAATTTTTGTGGGCACGTACCAAAGGGCGGAGTTCCGATGCGAATAGGCTGAGGGACTATGCCCCGAATAACGAAAGTTCTGATCGCCAACCGAGGCGAGATCGCCGTGCGCGTCATCCGGGCAGCGAAAGACAGCGGCATCGGGTCGGTCGCCGTCTACGCCGACCAGGACAGAGACGCCCTGCACGTGCAGCTCGCCGACGAGGCGTACGCCCTCGGGGGCACGTCGAGTGCTGAAACGTACCTCGTCATCGACAAGATCCTCTCGGTCGCCAAGCGTTCCGGCGCCGACGCCGTTCATCCGGGCTACGGCTTTCTCGCTGAGAACGCCGCCTTCGCCCAGGCCGTCATCGACGCCGGCCTCGTGTGGATCGGCCCCTCCCCCTCGGCCATCGAGCTCCTGGGCGACAAGGTCTCTGCGCGGCATATCGCCGAGCGCGTCGGCGCCCCCCTCGCCCCGGGCACTCTCGACCCCGTCTCGGGCGCCGACGAGGTGCTGGAGTTCGTCGCCGAACACGGCCTGCCCGTCGCGATCAAGGCGGCCTTCGGTGGTGGCGGCCGCGGCCTGAAGGTCGCCCGCACCGTCGAAGAGATCCCGGAGCTGTTCGAGTCGGCCACCCGTGAAGCGATCGCCGCCTTCGGGCGCGGCGAGTGCTTCGTCGAGAAGTACCTCGACCGCCCGCGCCACGTCGAGACCCAGTGCCTCGCCGACGAACACGGCAACGTCGTCGTCGTCTCGACCCGTGACTGCTCGCTGCAGCGCCGCCACCAAAAGCTCGTGGAGGAGGCGCCGGCGCCGTTCCTCTCCGCCGACCAGCTGACCGAGCTCTACCGCGCCTCGAAGGCCATCCTCAAAGAGGTCGGCTACGTCGGCGCGGGCACCTGCGAGTTCCTGGTCGCGGTCGACGGGACCGTCTCGTTCCTGGAGGTCAACACGCGGCTGCAGGTCGAGCATCCGGTCTCCGAGGAGATCACCGGCATCGACCTCGTGCGGGAGCAGTTCCGGCTCGCCGCCGGCGGCGTTCTCGACTACGACGACCCCGCGCCGCGCGGGCACTCGTTCGAATTCCGCATCAATGGCGAAGACGCCGGCCGCGGTTTCCTTCCGAGCCCCGGCCCCGTGCACGTCTTCAAGGCGCCCGGCGGACCCGGAATCCGCGTCGACAGCGGAGTTCAGGCGGGCGACGTGATTTCGGGGTCGTTCGACTCGCTGCTCGCCAAGCTGATCGTCACCGGTGCCACCCGCGAAGAGGCGCTCGAGCGGTCGCGCCGGGCCCTCGCGGAGTTCGAGGTCGCCGGGTTGCCGACCGTGCTGCCCTTCCACCGCGCGATCGTGCGCGACCCGGCCTTCGCGCCCGCCGACGGTGCGCCGTTCGGCATCTACACCCGCTGGATCGAGACCGAGTTCGACAACACGATCGAGCCCTGGAGCGGATCGCTCGAGGCCGCGGCCCCCACCCCCGTCTTCAACACGGTGGTGGTCGAGGTCGACGGCAAGCGCATCGAGGTCGTGCTGCCGGAACGCCTGATGGCCGCCGCCTCGGCAGGCGGGTCGGGCTCGGGGTCGGGTGCCGGCTTCGGCGCCGGGCGCTCGCTCGGCGCGGCGCCCCGCCGCCGCACGGGTTCGTCGGTGAGCGGCAGCGCGACCGGCAACGCCGTGAAGGCTCCCATGCAGGCGACCATCGTGAAGGTGTCGGTCGCCGAGGGCGACAAGGTCGTCAAGGGCGACCTCATCCTCGTGCTCGAGGCGATGAAGATGGAGCAGCCGATCCAGGCGCACAAAGACGGCATCGTGACCTCGATCGACGCCGCCGTCGGCGCCACCGTCTCGTCAGGCCACCGCCTGCTCGAGATCGCCGACGGGGCGGCGTAGCCGCCGGCGCGCCCGGCGCCCTCGCGGGCCGCGCACGTTGGCTCCCTATCAGGACACTCGTGACCCGATCCGGAGCCCTAATCGCGCGCGCACCCGGCGCGGTGTAGCTGCCCCCGCGTCCCAGCGCCCTGCCGCGGCGGCCTCGTGCACCCGCCCCGTCGGCGTAGCCGCCGCGGGCGCCCCGCCCGCCAGCTCGGCGCCCTGGCGCACCCGCGCGGCGGCTCCCGCGCAGCCCGCGTCCATCCCCGTTCCGGCGCACGTGCCCTGCGGCCGCCCACCCACGTCCACTCGGACACTCCTTAGCCAAACCAAGCCAGTATTCGCGTCGGACTAGCCGGGGAGTGTGTCCTGACGGCCACGCCACGGCTACGCCGCCCACAGCGCGCACTGCGACCCACCGCCGCGGCGGGCCGCGCACGTTGGCTCACCTACCAGGACACTCGTGACCCGATCCGGGGCCCTACCCGCGTCGGATCGGCTGGGTAATGTCCAGATGCACGGCGTCCGACCTCCAAACCATCGCGGGTCGACCACCGGGAAGTTCGGCGCGAAACCGTCGCCTCGGCAGAGGCAGTACCCGCGGCGTCATGGCACGTCGACTGAACCCTCCCGCCCGGACGGAGCTGAGCCGATGTGGCGCCGTATTTGCGCCGGATCGGCTCAGCTCCGTCCGGGCGGTTGCGAAGTGTGTTCGGCAAACGTGCGACGTGGTGCGCAACCGGCAGTGGCGGGGCAGACCGGGCGTGGCCAGGCGGGCCCGGGTCGTACGGAACGGAGCCGGGTCGGCGGGCCGGGGCGCGGCGGCGCTGGGCGGGGCGGCGGGGAGGGTGTCGGCGGCGCGTGAGATCATGGGGAGATGCCGACTGTCGCGTTTCCGCTGGTGGACGCCGCCGACATCGTGCGGCTGGTCGGGCGCGCGGCGTACGACCGCGGGCGTGACTCGGTGCGGTCCGAGTCGGTGCTCGACCTGCGGTGGAAGCCCGACACGGTGGCGGGCTCCGAGAACCCCACGACCTCCGTCGGCGCGGGCGGACGCGGCGTTTCCGTCGAGATCCGCGATGGGGCGGGCGGCGCCAGGAGCGAGGCGGGCGACGACGACGACTCGGCAGGGGTGGGTACGGCGCGGGCCGGTGCTGCGGGGGCGGATGCTGCGGTGTCGAGCAGCGCCGGGGCGCTGACGAGCCAAGTCTCGGGGAGCTCAGTCGTGCCGTACTTCTGTCGAGTGCGCCTCACGCGGATGGCAAACGGGTACTGGCTGCCGCTGAGCTCCACGTGTTCGTGCCCCGTGGCGTCCAACTGCAAACACGTCGCCGCCTCGTTGCTCAGCAGCAACCAGGCGCACCTCCGCGAGCTCGGACGATCCGGCGGAGGCGCCTTCGCGGCCCCGCGAGCGCACCTCTCGGCCGAGGCCGGCCCCGGTGGCGGTGTGCGCCTGCGCGCGCTGGAGGGCGACGAGGGTGGCACTCCGCACGGGAGTTCCGCGCAAGTGGGTTCGGCGCATCGTCCAGCCGACAACACCGCGCCGGCGACCGCGTCATCCGCCGTCGAAGACCGGAGCCGAGCTCGAGACGGCCAGGCGGGCGCGGCCGCGGGTCTGGGCGCGGGCTTGGGCGCAACCGGTAGCACGGGCACGGGCGCAGCCGGCGGCACGGCGTGGGTCGACCCCGGAACGGGCACCGTCTTCGGAGACGCCGAAGCCCTCACCGAGAGCGAGACGGAGGCCGCCGCCGCGAGGGCGTGGGATCGAGGTACGGAGTGGTATCCCTCCGCACCCGCCACGATCATCCAGAAGCCGGCCGAAGACGACGACTGGCGGGCGATCGTGGGTGCCGCCGCCGGGCAGGACGGTGCGGCGTCGCGGTCTGCGGCAACGGCGGACGCGGCATCCGGAGCCGGAGGCAGGCGCGCCCGGCGGGAGCCGAAGCTACCGACCCACATGGGGCTGCAGTTCGAGGTGCGCGAGTTCGTGCCGCGTTCGCGCGAGGCATGGCGGGGGCCCGCGTCGAGGCCCGCCCAAGTGCCGAAGGCGCGCGACGACACGCTCGCGCTGCCGCCGCGGCGGCTGGGCGTGCGGCCGGTCATCCGCTCGGATTCGGGCAGCTACATCAAGGCGAACGTGACGTGGTCGTCGTTCGCGCACCAGGTGAACAGGCTGAACCTCGACCCCGAGCACCTCCGCTGGTTTGCACAGTTCGCCGCCGTGCACCGGGCCACGAGGGAGCTGTACACGGGCCACGACACCGACTGGTTGTACCTCGACGAGTTCTCGAGCCCCCTGCTCTGGCACCTGCTGGACGAGGCGGCACGACTCGGCATCCCGCTGCTCGGAACCAAGAAGATCGCCGTCATCACACGCGGCACGGCGGCCGAGGTGCGGCTCGACGCCACACGTTCCGGCAATGGCGACGGCGACCTGCAGCTGTCGGCGGTAGCCGTCGTCGACGGTGCCGCCTTCGAGCGCGGCTCGGCTGGCGCGATCGGCAGCCACGGTCTCTACGCGTTCGATCTGGCGCCGAGCCTCCGCGTGACCTTCGCCCCCGTCGAGGGAGGGCTGACAGACCAGACGCTCGCGCTGCTCGAACGGCGCTCCGACATCGTCGTGCCCGAATCCGAGGTGACGGAGTTCTTCGACGAATTCCTGCCGCGGCTGCGGCTGGCGGTGCATGTCGACAGCCCCGACGCCTCTGTCGAGTTGCCGGAGGTGGTTCCGCCGGTGCTGGTGCTGTCGGCGCGGTTCCGGGCGAAGAGCGTGCTGTCGCTCGGCTGGACGTGGGAGTACCGGGCGGGCGCGCGCACGGTGCGGCTGCCGCTCTACGCCGACGGCCAGCTCGAAGAGGCGTCGCTGGCGGAGGCAGGGGATGCCGAACCGGCCGCCGAGAGCAGTGCGCGCGACGGCAGCCTCCCGCGCGATACAGCCACCGAACACGGCACACTCGCGCGCGTCGCGGAAGTGCTCGCCGACGAGCCCGACGGCGCCTCCATCGAGGCCCTCGATGCGTTCGGCGGCCTCGACGCGCACACGCGCGAACCGCTGAATCCGAGCCTCGCGCTGCAGGGCTACGACGCAGCACTCTTCACCGACAAGATGCTGCCGCGTCTCGAGCGGCTTGCCGGGGTGCGGGTGGATGTCGCGGGCACCCGCCCCGACTACCGCGAACTGAGCGGGGAACCCGAGCTGACCTTCACCACCGTCGAGAGCGACAAGCGCGACTGGTTCGATCTCGGCGTCGTCGTCAACGTCGGCGGGTACAAGGTGCCTTTCGGCCCTCTCTTCAAGGCGCTCGCCAAGGGCCAGAAGAAGCTGCTGATGGTGGACAAGACCTACCTCACCCTCGACCACCCCGTGTTCGACCGCCTTCGCGAGCTGCTCGACGAGGCGAGCACCCTCGACGAATGGGAGACCGGCGTACGCATCAACCGCTACCAGTCGAGTCTTTGGTCGGAGTTCGAACAGCTCGCCGAAGACACGGTTCAGGCGGAGGCCTGGCAGACCGCGGTCGCGGGGCTGAACGAGCTCAACGGCATCCCTCGCCCGGAGGTACCCGACGGAGTGCGCGCGACGCTCCGCCCCTACCAGCTCGAGGGTTACCAGTGGCTGGCCTTTCTCGAAGAACAGGGCCTCGGCGGCGTGCTGGCCGACGACATGGGGCTCGGAAAGACCCTGCAGACGCTGGCGATGCTCGCGAATGCTCGCAAGCGGGCTCCGGATGCCGCGCCCTTCCTCGTCGTCGCACCGACGTCCGTCGTGCCGAACTGGATCACCGAGGCCGCGCGGTTCACCCCCGGCCTCGTGGTTCGGGGTATCTCTGCGACGCAGGCGAAGAGCAGGCAGACCGTGCTGCAGGCGGCCGCGGGAGCCGATGTCGTCGTGACGAGCTACACCCTCTTCCGTCTCGACGCCTCGGCGTACCGGGCGGTCACCTGGTCGGGCCTGATGCTCGACGAGGCGCAGTTCGTCAAGAACCACACGTCGAAGCTGCACGAGTGCGCGAAGGAGCTTGACGCTCCCTTCAAGCTCGCGATCACCGGCACGCCGCTTGAGAACAACCTGATGGAGCTCTGGTCGCTCTTCGACATCGTCGCGCCGGGCCTGTTCCCGTCGGCCAACCGCTTCGCGGAGGGCTACGTTCGGCCGATCGAACGGATGCTGGACGACACCCTGCTGCCGAAGCTCCGCCGACGCATCCGCCCCCTCATGATGCGGCGTACCAAAGAGTTGGTGGCGCCGGAACTCCCGGCGAAACAGGAGCAGGTGCTGCAGATCGCGCTCTCGCCCGAGCACCGGAAGCTCTACGACGCGTTCTTCCAGAAGGAACGGCAGAAGCTCCTCGGGCTGGTCGACGATCTCGACCGCAATCGGTTCATCGTCTTTCGTTCGCTCACCCTGTTGCGCATGCTCAGCCTCGACGCGTCGCTCATCGACGAGAAGTACAGCTCCATCCCGTCGAGCAAGCTCGATGCCCTGCTCGTCCACCTCGACGACGTGGTCGCCGAGGGCCATCGGGCCCTGATCTTCAGCCAATTCACGTCCTTCCTGGGCTTGGCCGCTGCGCGGCTCTCGGCGAAGGGCATTCCCTTCGAGTATCTGGATGGGTCGACACGCAACCGCGGGAAGGTGATCGACTCGTTCAAGACCGGCACCGCACCCGTCTTCCTGATCAGCCTGAAAGCCGGTGGATTCGGGCTGAACCTCACGGAGGCCGACTACGTCTTCATGCTCGACCCCTGGTGGAACCCGGCCTCAGAATCTCAGGCGATCGACCGCACCCATCGCATCGGCCAGACCAAGAGCGTCAACGTCTACCGGATGGTCGCCCTCGACACGATCGAAGAGAAGGTGATGGCGCTGAAGGAGCAGAAGGCGAAGCTCTTCGACGCCGTCATGGACGACGACGCCGTCTTCAGCACTGCCCTGACGGCAGACGACATCCGCGGCCTGTTGGAGTAACGACCGCTGCCGGCCCGCCGCCGCCCAGCGCCCCGGTCACCCGTTGTCGCCTGGCCGCTCACCCATCGCCTCCTGCCCGCTTCTTCAGAATCCGCAGGCCTCGTGCCAGTACCAGCACCCGGTGCTGCCGGGCGCCGGCTCGACCGTGATGGTGACGCTCCGGCTGGTGGCGCCCACGGCGTTCGTCGCCGTGACCGCGAAGGTGAAGGCGCCGACCGTGGTCGGGGTGCCGGAGAGTGCGCCGGTTGCGGGGTCCATCGTCAGGCCCGGCGGCAGGGATCCGATCACCGCAAAGGCCATCGGGTCGAGGCCGGTGACGGCGAGCGCGGCTGAGTACGCCTCTCCGACTCGGGCGTCGGCGGCGCCGGTCGAGGCGCTCGCCGGCGAGAGCCCGAAGCGACTGACCGTGCTCGAAAGCGCATTCGCGGTGTAGAGCTGGCCGGTCGCGCTGACCGCGGCCGCCTCCGGCGTCTCGTCGCTCGAGAGCTGGGCCACGACCGGTGTGAAGCGCCCGCCGGGCTCGAACATCGCGAAGGAGGCCGTGCCGAGGTTGGTGACGAAGACGTCGCCCCGCGCGTCAGCCGTCACGTTGTACGGGTAGGAGTCCGGCGGCATCAGGGTGGTGGTCGCGGCAGCGGACCCCGCCGGGAGCAAGAGGTTCACTCCGCTCACGGTGTTGTCGCCCGAGTTGGCCGTGTAGAGCATTCCGTGGCCGTCGGCGACGATCGAGATCGGCATCGCCCCCGAGCCCAGCTCAGCGTAGCGGAGGGCGACCGACGCGGTTCCCGCTCCGTCGAAGTCGATGCGCGACACCGTGCTGTCTGCGGCGTTCGCCGTGTACACCGAACCGGAGAAGTCGCTCGTGATGTCGACCGGGCCCGAACCTGTGGCGAGCGGATAGCGCGCCACCACGTCACCGGTAGGCGCGATGCGCACGACCGCCTCGGGCGAGTGCGTCACCACGAAGACGGTACCGAACACGTCGACGGTCACCGACTGGGGCAGCTGGCCGTCGAGTTGCGTACCGAGGTGGCTCGAAAAGGCCGCATCGATGTCTCCCGTGCGGTCGTCGATGCGCCACACCGTGCTGCTGAGGTAGCTGGAGACGTAGAGCCCGCCGTGCCTGTCGCTGGCGAGCGCGTTGGGTTGCGAGAACGAGGGCAGCTCGGCGTGGAAGATCGCGTCGAAGGTGCCGTCGGGATGGAGCTTCGAGATCGACTCGTTGCCGGTGTTCAGGGTGAAGATGTCACCCGACGCATCGACCAGGATGTGTGACGGCTCGGAGCCCGCCGCCAGCTCGGCGAAGGGATTCGTGACGTCAGGCGCGGCAGATGCGGTGGCGACGCCGCCGAGCATCAGGGTGGCGAACAGGGGGAGAAAAGCGAGGGTGCGGAGATTCATGGAACTGACAATAGCTCAGTAAAACGCTCCGTGCCCGCTGTGGAAAAGCCGAGCATCCAGAGCCGCCTGTGAAGGAGGGGACGAACGACCGAACTCGACGAGACGCGGCTAGAGAACGATGTGCATCGCGCGCGCCGCGTCGGTGATCGACCCCGTCAGCGACGGATACACGGTGAACGCCCGCGACACCTGGTCTACCGTGAGGCGGTGCTCGACAGCGAGCGCGATCGGGAAGATCAGCTCCGAGGCCTTCGGCGCAACGATGACCCCACCGATGACGGTGCCCGATCCGGTGCGCGCGAAGAGCTTCACGAAACCGTCCTTGATGCCCATCATCTTGGCGCGCGGGTTCTCAGACAGCGGCAGTTTGTAGATATCGCCCTGCGCGATGCCCTCCTCGATCTGCCGCTGCGTCCACCCGACGGTCGCGATCTCGGGCTGCGTGAAGATGTTCGAGGCGACATTGCGGATCTCGGTGGGATTCACCGCGTCCCCCATCGCGTGGAACATCGCCGTACGCCCCTGCATCGAGGCGACGGATGCCAGCGGCAGGAAGGTCGTGCAGTCTCCGGCCGCGTAGATGCTCGGCACGCTGGTGCGCGCGACCCGGTTGACGCGGATGTGACCGCTCTCTGTGAGCTGCACGCCCGCTTCTTCGAGCCCGATTCCGGCCGTGTTCGGAACCGCGCCGACCGCCATGAGGCAGTGCGACCCCTCGACCGTTCGACCGTCGGAGAGCGTCGCGACGACGCCGTTCTCCGTGCGCACCACGGAGTCGGCGCGCGACTTCGAGAGCACGGTCATCCCGTTTCGGCGGAAGACGTTCTCGATCACGGCCGCCGCGTCGGCGTCTTCACCGGGCAACACCTGGTCGCGGCTCGAGATGAGCGTGACCTTCGAGCCGAGGGCCGTGTACGCCGAGGCGAATTCGGCGCCGGTGACGCCCGAGCCGACCACGATGAGGTGTTCGGGGATGGCCTGCAGATTGTAGAGCTGCGTCCAGGTGAAGATGCGTTCGCCGTCGGGAACGGCGCTGGCAAGGACGCGGGGGCTCGCTCCCACCGAGATGACGGTGGTGTCGCCTTCGATGCGGTCGAAGTCGATTGCGCCCGCACCGCGGCCGGTCGAGACGATCACCGCGTCGGGGCCGTCGAGACGCCCCTCGCCCTGAACGATCTTGACGCCCGAGCGGATGAGCGTCGACTTCATGTCTTCGGACTGCTGGCGCGCGAGCCCGAGCAGCCGCTTGTTGACGGCGGCGATGTTGACCGCGACCTCGGGTCGGATCGGCCTGCCCGTCTCGGTGCGGCTGAAGAACTGTACGCCGAGGTCGGCGGCGTCGCCGATGGCGCTGGCGGCCTCTGCCGTCGCGATCAGCGTCTTCGAGGGAACGACATCGGTGAGCACGGCCGATCCGCCGACTCCGACGCGCTCGACGAGCGTGACTTCACCGCCGAGCTGAGCGCCGGCGATTGCTGCTTCGTACCCGCCGGGGCCTCCGCCAAGAACGGTGATTCTCTGCTTGCGCTCGAATTCATAGGCCATACGTCTATTCTTCCCCAGGCGCGTATTCCCGACAAACTCTCCACAGGTTCCCGCTCGGTCGGGATGATGGCGATCGGGTTAACTACAGTAAAGGCATGTCATCTGCAGCAGCCCAGAATCCCCTCGACCAGCCCGACCTCAGCCCCTTCGAGATCGCCCGCGAAGCCGCCGGCCAGATCGCCGAGAAGAGCGGTATCGCCCAGCACGACATCGCCCTCACGCTCGGCAGCGGCTGGGCCAAGGCGGCCGATCTCATCGGTGAGACGGTCGCCACCATTCCCGCCACCGAGATCGTCGGGTTCAGTGCGCCGGCGGTCGTCGGGCACGTGGGGTCGCTCCGATCGGTGCGCCTGCCGAACGGCAAGCACGCACTGGTGATCGGCGCGCGAACCCACTACTACGAGAACCACGGGGTGCGCCGGGTCGTGCACAGCGTGCGCACGGCCGCGGCCGCGGGCGCGAAGGTGATGATTCTGACCAACGGCGCCGGCGGCATCCGGGAGACGTGGAAGCCGGGGAGCCCTGTGCTGATCAGCGACCACATCAACCTGACCGCAGACTCGCCGCTCGAAGGTGCGACCTTCATCGATCTGACCGACCTCTATTCGAAGCGCCTGCGCGACATCGCGCGGGGGGTGGATGCTGGGCTCGACGAAGGCGTCTACGTGCAGTTCCGCGGGCCGCACTACGAGACCCCGGCCGAGGTTCAGATGGCGAAGACGATCGGCGGGCACATCGTGGGTATGTCCACCGCGCTGGAGGCGATCGCCGCCCGTGAAGCAGGCATGGAGGTGCTCGGGATGTCGCTGATCACCAACCTCGCCGCCGGAATCCAGAAGACCCCGCTCTCGCACAAAGAGGTGCTCGAAGCAGGCCAGCAGGCCGAGCCGGTCATCAGCGCGCTGCTCGCACGCATCGTGGCGGCCCTGTGAGCGAGCGGGGCGAGCTCGCGACGGCCGCGCACGAGTGGATCGCCCAAGATCCCGACGAAGAGACCCGGGCAGAGCTGACCGCCCTGGTGGCCGGGGCGGAGGGCGGCGACGAACGAGCGGTCACCGAACTCGCCGACCGCTTCAGCACGAGGCTGACGTTCGGCACGGCCGGGCTCCGCGGCGCCATCGCTGCGGGCCCGAACCGCATGAACCGCGTGCTCGTCGCGCAGGCTGCCCGAGGGCTCGCCGACTTCCTGCTCGAACGCGCCGCGCCCGGCGAGGTGCCCTCGGTGGTCATCGGGTACGACGGCCGCAAGAACTCGGAGATCTTCGCCCGGGACTCGGCCGAGCTGATCGCCGGGGCCGGGCTTCGCGCCGTGCTCCTCCCCCGCCTGCTGCCGACGCCGGTGCTGGCGTTCGCGGTGCGACACCTCGACGTGAGCGCCGGGGTGATGGTCACGGCCTCCCACAACCCGCCGAACGACAACGGGTACAAGGTCTACCTGGGCGGGGCCGATCAGGGGTCGCAGATCATCTCACCCGTCGACGAGCAGATCGAGGCGCACATCGTGCGGGTGGCATCGGCCGGTCCGATCACCGATCTGCCGCGATCGAGCGGATACGAAACGGCGCCCGAGTCGGTGTTCGAGGCGTATGTGCACGAGACGGCGGCGGTGAGCTGGCTCCCGGCAGCGGAGATCGGCGCGCAGCCACGGGTCGTCTACACGGCGATGCACGGTGTGGGCTGGGAGACGTTCTCGCGCGTACTCGGGGCCGCAGGCTTCATCGAGCCCGACGTCGTCGAAGCCCAGATACGACCGGATGCCCGCTTCCCCACCGTCGCGTTCCCGAACCCCGAGGAGCCCGGGGCACTCGACCTCTCCTACGCGGCAGCCCGCTCGGGCGGGGCGCAGCTGATCATCGCGAACGACCCCGATGCTGATCGCCTGGCCATCGCCGTGCCCGACGCGACGAGCGAGTCGGGCTTCCGGCGGCTGAGCGGCAACGAGGTGGGGGCGCTGCTCGGTTGGCGGGCTGCTGAGGCGCACGCTGCCTCAATGCGGGCCGGCGCTGCGGCTGGTGCTGGCTCAGCTACTCCCCGACCGATGCTCGCCTGCTCCGTCGTCTCCTCCCCTGCCCTGGCGGCGGTTGCCGCGTCGTACGGGCTCGGTTTTCAGGAGACCCTCACCGGCTTCAAGTGGGTCTCCCGGGTGCCCGGCCTGCTCTTCGGCTACGAAGAGGCGCTCGGCTACCTCGTGAACCCGCAGACGCTTCGCGACAAAGACGGCATCTCGGCCGCCGTCACACTGCTCGCCCTCGCGAGCGAACTGGCGGTCGACGGCTTCACTCTCGACGACCAGCTCGACCGGTTCAGCGAGAAGTTTGGCCACTTCGGCTCGGCGCAGATCTCCGTGCGCGTGACCGACCTGAGCCTCATCGAGTCCGCGATGAAGCGGCTTCGCGCGCAGCCTCCGACGCGCATCGGCGGGGTGAGCGTCGCCTCCATCGACGATCTGGCCCTCGGCTCGGCCGACCTGCCGCCGAGCGACATCCTCCGCATCCGGTTGGCCGACGGGTCGCGCATCATGGTGCGCCCGAGCGGAACCGAGCCGAAGCTCAAGGTCTACATCGACGTGTCGAGCACGACGGGCAAGCTGGAGAAGCGCAAGAAGTTCGTCGCCCAGCGCCTCGCCGAGCTGGAGACCGGGATGCGCGAGCTGGTGTCGTGAGCGAAGGCACGGCGACGTCGCCCGCCGACAACGCGCTCCCGGGCCCGAGCAGCGGGTTCGTGCAGTCGCTCGCCCGGGGGCTGAGCGTCATCAGGGTCTTCGGCAAAGACCAGTCGCGCATGACGCTCAGCGACATCGCCCGGGCGACAGGCCTGACGCGCGCCACAACCAGACGGTTCCTGATGACGCTGATCGAACTCGGCTACGTGCGAAGCGACGGGCGGGACTTCGCCCTCACCGCGAAGGTGTTGGAGCTCGGCTTCAGCTACCTTTCGGGCATCACCCTGCCCGAGGTCGCGCAGCCGCACCTCGAAGAGCTCTCGCACAGCATCGGCGAGGCGACATCGGCGGCCATCCTCGACGGCTCCGACATCGTGTACGTGGTGCGGGTTCCAACGCACCGCATCATGTCGGTCGGCATCAACCTCGGCACACGACTGCCCGCCTACGCGACATCCATGGGGCGCGTTCTGCTCGCCGGTCTCGAGCCCGACGTGCTCGCCGACTACCTGCACGACGTGAAGCTGCAGGCGCTGACCGAGCGAACGGTGCACTCTGAGAGCGCCCTCCTCGCCGAGCTGGAGCGGGTGCGCGTCGATGGGTGGACGATCGTCGACCAGGAGCTGGAGCCGGGCCTCCGCTCGATCGCCGCACCGCTCCGCAATGCTGCCGGTTCGGTGATCGCCGCCATCAACGTGTCGACGGCCGCCTCGACCACCTCGAACGAAGCCGTGCGTGAGAAGTACCTGCCCGCACTCGAAGCGGCGGCCGCGGCGATCTCCGCCGACCTGGCCCTCGCGGAACGCGCCGAACACTCGGGGCTCTGAGCCCGGCCCCGCGCGGCGCTGCGCTCAGCCCAGCGCGACCTCGAGCTTCGCCGTCAGCTCGTCGACGTCGAAGTAGTTCTGCACCACGATCACGTCGGCATTCGTCTTGCCGAGTCGCTCGACGAACTCCGGCGACGTCAGAATCACCTGCGCATCCGCCGCGGCGACCGCCACGCTCTGGATGTCCGTCGCCGTCACCTCGGCCTCGATGTCGAGACGCGCCAGCGCGCGCTCGGCGTTCACCTTCAGGATGCCCGAGGTTCCGACACCCGCGCCGCAGATGGCCACGATCTTCATTTCACACTCCGAGAGACTTCGCCCACGAGCGACGATACTCCGCATTCACGCTGACACATCGAAGACCGCCCGCACCTCGGCCACCGACCGTGCGGTCGCCAGCCGGTCGATCGCCGTCGCGTCGTTGAACACGTTCGCCAGCTCTGCGACCCCGCTGACGTGGTCATCGGCGTTCGTCACGGCCAATCCGATGACGACCGACACCGGGTCGTTGTAGGGATGCCCGAATACCACCGGTTCCGCCAGCGTCACCACCGACATCCCCGACTCCCGCACATCGGGCCCCGGCCGCGCATGCGCCAGGGCGAGACCCGGAGCGATCACGATGTAGGCGCCGAACTCCTCGACCATCGCGATCATCCGTTCGCCGTACGATGCCTCCGCCACCCCGGCCGCCTCGAGCGCCGCGGCCGAGAGCAGCACGGCCGCGCGCCAGTCGTCAGCGGTCTGGCCGAGGAGGATCCCCGCGTCTGAGAGGGCGAGCATCCCGGTCTACGCCTCGTCGAACCCCTCGGAGATGACGTCGGCCAGCTCCTCGCGGTCTTCGATCGGCAGGAACGTGGCCGCCGCTGCATTCAACTGGAACGTCTCGAGGTCGGTGAGGTCGTAGTCGAATACGTCTGACAGCAGGGCAAGCTCACGGCTGATCGTCGTGTTGCTCATCAGGCGGTTGTCGGTGTTGACCGTGACCTTGAAACCGAGCTGGTAGAGCAGGTCGAAGGGGTGATCGGCCAGCTCGTCGCCCCAGCGCGTGATCGCGCCGGTCTGCAGGTTCGACGACGGCGCGAGTTCGAGGGCGATCTCCCGGTCTTTGACCCACTGCGACAGGCCACCGAGCGTCACGTAGGTGCTCTCGTCGTCCTGGCGTTCGATCGTTATGTCTTCTGCGAGCCGCACCCCGTGGCCGAGTCGCAGCGCGCGACCGTCGAAGAGCGCCCCGCGGATGCTGTCGAGCCCATCGGCCTCGCCGGCGTGCACAGTCACCGGGAAGTACTGGTGCGCGAGGTAGTCGAAGGCGGCCCGGTGATTGCCCGCCGGGAAGCCCAGCTCGGCACCGGCGATGTCGAAACCGACGACGCCGCGGTCGCGGTGCCGAACGGCGAGCTCGGCGATCTCCATGGCCCGGTCGGCGTGCCGCATGGCCGTGACCAGCTGGCCGATGCGGATGACGCGACCGTCGGCCAGCGCGTCATCGATGCCCTGCTCGATGCCGGCCTGCACGGCTTCGACCGTCTCGTCGAGCGTCAGCCCGGTCGAGAGGTGCTGCTCGGGCGCCCAGCGCACCTCGCCGTAGACGACGCCGTCGGCCGCCAGGTCTTGCACGAATTCCCGCGCGACGCGACTGAGACCCTCGCGGTTCTGCATGATCGCGATCGTCACATCGAAGGTCTTCAGATAGTCGACGAGCGAACCCGAGTCGGCGCTGGCCTCGAACCACTCGCCCAGAGCGTCAGGGCCGGCCGCCGGCAGTTCGAGCCCGATGGCGTCGGCGAGTTCGACGATCGTCTCGGACCGCGGGCCGCCGTCGAGGTGGTCGTGCAGCGAGATCTTGGGCAGGGAACTGATGCTGATGTCGGTTCCGCTCAGAAAATACTCTTCGCCTCTGTCTGACATCGGTTCCTCCTTGGTGAGGCGAGCGCCCCGTTGCGAACCCGCGCGCCACGCGTCGAGCAAGACACAATCTATCGGAACGAGCTGCCCGCGCTCTGCTCAGAATGTCTCATCTGCCGTTGCCGAGCAGACTTTCAGCGATCTCCCGGGCGGCCACCTCCGCGTGCCGCGCGACGAACGCGCTGGTGCGTTCGCTGAAACTGGTCGCGACATAGGGCACGGTCAGCACCGCGATCGCACGGTCGGTGGATGCCCGAGCCGTGGAGTTACGCTCGCCGGATGCCCGTGCCGGCTCCAGCACGGGAAAGACGATGTCGGTCACCCCGGGCTGCAGGGCGTCCGGCCGTTCGAGGTGCCCGCGCGCGCGTATCGCCGCGAGGTCGGACGCCGGAACACCGCCCACCCCGACCTCCGCCCCGGCCCCCGAGAACGCGAGCTGCACCAGCCCCGACGCCGTCGTCTCGACGGGGAACAGCGCGCCCACCCGCACCTGGAACCCGAAGTCGCTCGGGCTCACGACCTGCGCGACCACCCGCATCCGCCCCGCATCGAGCACGCTCAGATTGCACGACGACCGGGTCTCGTCGGCGAGCCGGCGCATCGGCGGGTGCGCGGCGGCGACCAGGGAGCGCAGCGGCTCCTGCCGGTGGGCGAGATCGAAGAGCCGCGTCGACAGCTGGTAGAGACCCGACTTCGCATCGCGATAGAGGTAGCCGCGTCGTTCGAGCAGGGTCAGCACGCGAAAGATCTGGGCGACGTTCCGCCCGATCTCCGCTGCGATCTCGGCCTGGCTCAGGCCCGTGTCGCTGTCGGCCAGCAGTTCGAGCACGTCGAGCGCCTTGTCGAGGGCAGGAACGGCGTACTCGGGGGCCGAACCCGTGCGGTCGGGCATCCGCTCGCCTACTCGGCGGCCGACATCGCCGCCAGCATACGCCGCGCGATGGTGCGCTCGATGTCGTCGGGAACGGGCTGCGCGCCCGCCGGCAACGAGCCCGACGCCGCCTCAAGCGCGACCCGTTCGAGCGAGAGGGTCTGCAGGAGGAAGCCGAGATCCATCGACTGGATCGAATTGCCCTTCGGCGACCGGCCCGCAAGATTGAACATACGCCCCTGCGCGATGAGCACGAGGTGGCGGCCATCGGGCAGCTCGATCCGGTCGATCGCGTCGTCGACCGCGCGGCTCGACGTCGACGATGCGAGCAGCGCAGGCACGTCGATCTCCCAGGGGAAGTGCCCGCAGTTGGCGAGAATGGCGCCGTCGTGCATCCGCTCGAAGACGGCTGCGCCGACCACGTTCGGCCGGCCCGTCGCCGTGATGACGACATCGGCCCACGGCGCGAGGTCGACGGCGGTCGACACCCGGAACCCGTCGAGCGCCGCTTCGAACGCCTTCAACTCGTCGATCTCGGCGACGGCGACCTTACCGCCGAGCGAGCGCAGGTAGTGCGCCACACCCCGCCCGCACCAGCCGTAGCCGACCACCACGAATCGGGTGCCCGGCATCATCAGGTTCGTGATGCGCATGAAGCTCTCGGCGACCGACTGCCCGACCGCATGCTTGTTCTCGCCGATCTGCTTCAGCAGGCTGTCGTTGATGACGATCACCGGAAAGGGCACCTGACCGGCGAGTTCTGTGCGCAGTCGGTCGCCGCCCGAGGTCGTCTCCTCCGTTCCGCCCAGGATGCTGCCGGTCACCCCGCGCGCGACGACTCCGGCCGCGAGGTCGCCGCCGTTGTCGAGCAGGATGCTCGGCTGCGCATCGAGCACGCGCAAAACGTTCGCGTGGTGCTGCTCGAGGTCGTCGTCGCGGCGGCCGAAGATCGTCATCCCCTGCCCGTTCAGGTAGGCGACGACGTCGTCCTGCGTCGACCCGTGGTTGCCGGTGCCGACGATCTCGGCGCCGCCCGCCGCCAGCGTCTCGACGAGAACCGCGGTCTTCGGCTCGACGTGCAGCGACATGCCGATGCGGTGGCCGGCGAACGGCTTGGAGCGCGCGAACTCCTCGCGGGCCTGGGCGAGCAGGGGCATGCGGGAGCGGATCCATTCGACCCGGCGGGCTCCGGATGCGGCGGCGTCGGTCATCTGCGTGTCGGTCATGCCGACCATCCTTTCATATATGAACGGTGCTTTCATATATGCTTTACCGACAACCTGCTCGGAACGGGCAGCTGTCGGACTCGACCGGGAGGACCCCATGGCGCGCAAGATCATCCTCGACTGCGACCCCGGGCACGACGATGCCGTGGCGATGCTGCTGGCGCACGGCAACCCCGACGTCGACCTGGTCGCTGTGACGACGGTCGTCGGCAACCAGACCCTGGCGAAGGTGACGAAGAACGCCCTCTCGGTGGCGCGGGTTGCCGGGATCACGGGCATACCCTTCGCGGCCGGCGCTGTCAGGCCGCTCGTTCGGCAGGTGGAGGTGGCCGAGAGCATCCACGGCGACAGCGGGCTCGACGGCCCGGTGCTGCCCGAGCCGACGATCGAGCTGGATCCCCGGCACGCGATCGACCTCATCATCGACACGATCATGGCGTCGGAACCCGGCGAGATCACCCTCGTGGCCACCGCCGGCCTCACGAACATCGCCATGGCCGTGCGCAAAGAGCCGCGCATCGTGCCGCGCGTGCGCGAGATCGTGCTGATGGGCGGCGCCTACGCGGGCGGCAACTGGAGCGCGACCTCGGAGTTCAACATCATCATCGACCCCGAAGCCGCACACATCGTGTTCAACGAGGCGTGGCCGCTGACGATGGTGGGGCTCGACCTGACGCACCAGGCACTGGCGACGCCGGAGGTCGCGGCGTCGATCGCCGCCATAGACACGGCGCCCGCGCGCTTCGTCGGCGAGTTGCTCGAGTTCTTCGGCGAGGCCTACCGCGAGCACCAGGGCTTCGACTCGCCGCCGGTGCACGACCCCTGCGCGGTCGCCTACGTCATCGACCCCACGATCATGACGACGCGAAAAGTGCCGCTCGACGTCGAGCTGACGGGCACGCTGACGCTCGGGATGACGGTGGCCGACTTTCGCGCGCCGGCCCCCGCCGACTGCACCACCCAGGTCGCGGTCACCCTCGACGCCCCGCGCTTCTGGGCGCTGGTGACCGACGCCCTCCGCCGCATCGGCGACCCCGCCCTCTAGCGCCGCCCGCCGCGACCGCTCCCTCGCGCTCCGCCAGCCCACGCCCACCCCCGCCCTCGGCGCGCCTCCCCTCGCCGAAGGGACGCATATTGTGGCCACGGCGCTCCGTTGGGACGATTTGCGTCCCCTCGATCGCTCACACTCAACCGCGTCACTCGGCGCCGCTGCATTTGAACGTCACCTCGCGAAAAAATAATGAGAAGTCGTCGCTTTGTGGGATGATTGCTTCATGCTGTATTTCGTCTTCGCGGAGCTGGAGCCACCGTTTGCAGAGCGACCGCTCCGCGCCCTGGCGGTGCGCGACACTGGGGTCGGCGACCTGAGGGGTGCGGTGGCCGCGTTCGCGGCCGTCGTAGCCGTCGGCTCCGGTCCAGAAGACAAGAACGTCGGGTGCGCCCGCTCATGACGCAGATCTCGGTGCACCTGGGGGACGACGTCGATGCCGGAGAGGCGCTGCGATTCTGTCTCGCGATCGTCAGCGACGCCCGATTCGTCGGCGCCAAGGAGATCCGACTGGCCCGCTCACGGGTGGATGTCTGGAGCGAGCCCGACGACGGTCCGGGAGAGCTGCACGTCGCGATCCCTGAGATGTCCAAGCAGGGCATGGCCGCGCTCGGATCGCTTCTCTTCCACTTGACGCAGAGGTACGCCCGTACCGGCTGGACACTCGACGACTGAGTTCAGACGGGCGAGACGGGGCGGTCAGCGGGACGGAGCGGAGCGGGCGGGTCAGCGGGGCGCGATGCGCTCCGCCACGAGGGGGCCGCGGGGCACGTACGAGGCGGCCGGGCCGATCGTGTAGGCGCCGTCGAGCGCCTCGAGGGCACGCTCGAAGCGCGACGGCTCGTCGGCGCTCAGCGTGAACAGCGGCTGGCCAGCGACGACCGTGTCGCCCGCCTTCGCGTGCAGGTCGATGCCGGCGGCGTGCTGAACAGGGTCCTCGGCGCGAGCGCGGCCCGCCCCGAGCCGCCAGGCCGCGATACCGAACGGCAGCGCAAGCTGTTCGAGCAGCACACCCGACGAGGGAGCCACGACCGTGTGCGTCTCGCGGGCGACGGGCAGCGCGGCATCCGGTTCCCCGCCCTGCGCCCGAATGACGGCCCGCCACGAGTCCATCGCCTGCCCCGACGCGAGCGCGCCCGCGACGTCTGCGTCGGGCTGCCCGGCCAGGGCGAGCATCTCGGAGGCGAGCGCCAGGGTCAGCTCGACGACATCCGCCGGGCCGCCCCCGGCCAGCACCTCGACCGACTCGCGCACCTCGTTCGCGTTGCCGATCGCCAGGCCGAGCGGGCGGTGCATGTCGGTCAGCAGGGCCGACGTGAGCACGCCCGCGTCGTTCCCGAGGTCGACCATCGTCTGCGCGAGCTCCCGCGAGCGATCGATGTTCTGCATGAACGCCCCCGACCCGAATTTCACGTCGAGCACCAGGGCCGCCGTTCCCTCGGCGATCTTCTTCGACATGATCGACGACGCGATCAGCGGAATCGCCTCGACGGTTCCCGTGATGTCCCGCAGCGCGTAGAGCTTCTTGTCGGCCGGGGCGAGGCCGCTGCCGGCCGCGCAGATGACTCCACCGACATCGCGCAGCTGCGCGAACATCTCCTCGTTCGTCAGCGACGCGCGCCACCCGGGGATGCTCTCGAGCTTGTCGAGCGTGCCGCCCGTGTGCCCGAGACCCCGTCCAGAGAGTTGCGGCACGGCCACACCGAACGACGCGACCAGCGGCATCAGGGGCAGGGTGATCTTGTCGCCGACGCCGCCGGTGGAGTGCTTGTCGACGGTGGTCTTGCCGAGCCCCTCGAAGCTCATCGTCTCGCCGCTCGCGATCATGGCGAGCGTCAGGTCACGGATTTCGTCGCGACCCATTCCGTTCAGAAGGATCGCCATCGCCATGGCTGCCATCTGAGAGTCTTCGACGTAGCCGCGGGTGTAGGCGTCGACCAGCCAGTCGATCTGCGAGGTGGTCAGCCGTCCGCCGTCACGCTTCGCGCGGATCAGGTCGATGACGTCGTGGGCTTCGGTGCTCATGTGGTGCTCTCTGTGCAGGTGACGATGGAAGTGGCGGTGACTGTCGCGACGTCGACGGCGACGGTGGCGTGGGCCAGGCCGACGGCGACGGCCATGGGGGCGACGACGACGGCGAATGGATGCTCGGGGCCGACCGCTGGCTCAGCCGCCCGTTGCCTCGCTGTACTCGACCAGGGTGCGCGGCCCGAACGCGTCGGGCAGCACCTCGTCGATGGTGCGGATGCCCGACACCGTCTCGAGCAGCATCCCCTCAGCCGAGTGCTCGTAGAGCAACTGCCGGCAGCGCCCGCACGGCATCAGCGCGCCGCCCTGCCCGTCGACGCAGGTGAAGGCGACCAGCTTGCCGCCGCCGGTCATGTGCAGCGACGAGACGAGCGCGCACTCGGCGCAGAGCGTCAGCCCGTACGACGCGTTCTCGACGTTCGCCCCCGAGATGATGCGCCCGTCGTCGACTATGGCCGCGACCCCGACGGGGAAGTGCGAATACGGAACATAGGCGTGCGTCGCTGCTTCGTTCGCAACGGCCCGCAGGGCATCCCAGTCGACCGGGGTGTCGGTCATGACGAGCTCCTTATGACTTGATGTACGGTCTGCCGGATGCCGCCGGCCCCCGCGAGCGGCCCACCAGCCCTGCCACGGCGAAGATGGTGAGCACGTACGGCAGCATGAGCATGAACTCGGAGGGCACCGGCGAGCCGATGATGCCGAGCACATTCTGCAGGTTCGAGGCGAACCCGAACAGCAGCGCCGCGAGCGTGGCCCTGATCGGATCCCACTGGCCGAAGATCACCGCCGCGAGGGCGATGTACCCGGCGCCCGCCGTCATCTCCTTGTTGAAGCTCGGCACCGAGACCAGCGTGAAGTACGCCCCACCGAAACCGGTGATCGCACCCGCCAGCAGCACGTTGCGAAAGCGGGTGCGGTTGACGTTGATGCCGACGGTGTCGGCGGCCTGTGGATGCTCGCCCACCGCCCGCACGCGAAGGCCCCACTTGGTGTGGAAGAGCCCGAAGAACACCGCAGCGACCGCGATGTACATCAGGTACACGACGATGGTCTGCCGGAACAGCGTCGGGCCGAGGATCGGGATCTCGCTCAGCAGCGGGATCGCGATGCGGTCGAAACGCGGCGGCGTGTTCAGCAGCTCGGCGTTCTTCGACAGAACCTGCGAGTAGAGAAAGTTCGTCAGGCCGATGACCAGCACGTTCAGCACGACGCCGACGATCACCTGGTCGACGAAGTACTTGATCGCGAAGGCGGCGAGCACGAACGACACGAGCATGCCGGCGACCATGGCCGCGACGAGGCCGAGCAGCGGCTGGCCGGTGAGCGACGCGATGACCGCCGAGGCGAAGGCGCCAGCGAGGAGCTGGCCCTCGATGGCGACGTTCACCACGCCGACCCGCTCGGAGATGACCCCGCCCATCGCTCCGAAGATCAGCGGAACGGAGAGCGAGACGGTTCCGACGAGCAGGCCGGGCACGGGGAGGGTCTGGCCCGCCGCCGCCCAGGCCAGGAAGCCGAACAGGAACAGCACGCCGAAGATGCTCGTGAGCCAGAGCGGCACGCGGCGATTGGCCCGCACCCGCAGCCAGGCGATGATCGCGATCACCAGCAACAGAACCGTGACGACGATGCCGGCCACGCGCGTGGGCGTCTCGACCGCCGGAAGCTGGATCAGGTCGCTGTCATTCGAGAGCCGGAAGGTCGAGACGCCGTCACGACCGAGGATGACGAACAGTACGAGCGCGATCAGCGTGAAGATGCCGAAGGCGATGGGCGCCTTCCACGATTTCACGATGGTGCGTTCGAGGCCGTTGGAGGAATCGGGATGCTCGTGCTGGGTCGCCGACGACACGGCAGCCGGGTCGACGACCTCGACCGCCAGGTTGCCCGAACCGGAAACGCTGCTCGAACCGGAAACACTGCCGGGGCCGGTAACACTGCCGGGTTCAGAAATGGGGGAACTCATTTCGCTGCCACCGCCTTCGCGAGCTTGACGGGCTTCTTCTTACGGGCGACACCGGGCGTCGGCAGCCGGAACACGGCACGCACGAGCGGCGGCGCCGCAATGAACAGAACGATCAGCGACTGGACGACGAGCACGATGTCGACCGGGATGCCCTGGCCTGCCTGCATCGCGAAGCCACCGGCCTTGAAGGCGCCGAACAAAATGCCGGCCACGAAGATGCCCCAGGGGCGGGAACGCCCGAGCAGCGCCACCGTGATCGCATCGAAGCCGATGCCCGCGTCTATTCCGGAGGAGAACCCGGTGGTCACCGTGCCGAGCACCTGGGCCACACCGGCGATTCCGATGAGCCCACCCGAGAGCAGCATCACCGTGATGTAGGAGTTCTTGACGTTGATGCCGGCCACGCGGGCTGCGTTCGGGTTGACACCGACGGCCCGGAACTTGAAGCCGAGGCTCGACCGCGACAGCAGCCACCAGACGAACACCGTGGCGGCGATCGACACCAGCAGCCCGGCGTGCAGGTTGTACGACGACCCCAGCAGGTCGGGGTAGACGGCGGTCGGCAGCATGGCCGGGGTCTTCGGGTTGTTCGAGCCGGGGGCCTGCAGCAGCCCCGGCGTGCGGAGCATGTACGACACCAGGTACACGGCGACGTAGTTCAGCATGATCGTCACGATGACCTCATGCGCACCGGTTCGCGCCTTCAGCAGCCCGACGATGCCGCCCCAGATCGCGCCTCCCGCGATGCCCGCGACCACCGCGAGGATGAGGTGCAACCCGTACGGCAGCGGGAACGAGTAGCCCACCCAGCCGGCAGCGGCCGCGGCGATGAGCATCTGCCCCTGGCCGCCGATGTTGAACATCCCCGCCCGGAAGGCGAGGCCGACGCCGAGACCGGCGGCGATCAGCGGCGTCGCGAAGGTGAGCGTGTCAGTCAGGGGCTTGATGCCCTTGGCGAAGTCGAGGGCGCCGAAGTTGTAGACCGAGCCCTGGAAGAGGGCGCCGTACGCGCCGGAGACGGCGACCCAGATGGCCTGGAAAGTGTCGCCCGGCCGGGAGAAGAAGTACCCCGACGCCGTCTGCACGTCTTCGTCGGTGACCGCGATCAGGATGCCGCCGGCCACCAGGGCGAGCAGCACCGCGAGGATCGAGATGACGACACTGCCACCCATGATGTCGCGGAGCACCTGGTTCGACTTCGGCGCGGGCGCCACGGCCTTCGCCGAATCCGGCGCGGGGCCTGATGCGGGTGCTGGCGCAACTCGGGTGTCGCTCACAGAAGCGCTCCTTCTACTTCGTCGGTGTCGACGGTGGTGATCACGTCGGGCACTTCACCGGCCATCATGAGGCCGAGCACGTCGCGCGAGGTGTTGCCGGGTACGATGCCGACGATGCTGCCGCGGTACATGACCGCGATGCGATCCGCGAGCGCGACGACCTCGTCGAGCTCTGTCGAGACCACGATGACCGGCACGCCGGCGTCGCGGGTCTCGACGATGCGCTTGTGCACGAACTCGATCGACCCGACGTCGATGCCGCGGGTGGGCTGCGCCGCCACGAAGAGCCGCAGGTCGCGGCTCAGTTCGCGGGCCAGCACGACCTTCTGCTGGTTGCCGCCCGAGAGCCGGCCGACGGGGGTCTGGATGCCCTGCGAACGCACATCGAACTCCTTCGTCTTCTCTTCGGCGAACTGGTTGAGGTAGTTCAGCTGCAGCGTGCCGCGCTTCACGAACGGAGCCGTATTCGAGCGGTCGAGCATCAGGTTCTCGGCGATGGTGAACTCCCCGACGAGCCCGTCGTGATTGCGGTCTTCGGGAACGAAGCCGACGCCGGCTTCGAGCACGGCGTTCACGCTCATGCCGACCAGCGACTGGCCGTCGAGGGTGATCGAGCCGAGCACCTTCTCCTGCAGGCCGATGATGGCCTCGCTCAGCTCCGTCTGGCCATTGCCCTGCACGCCGGCGATCGCGAGCACCTCGCCCCGGCGCACCTCGAAACTGACGTGGTTCACGACCAGCTGGCCGAGAGCATCCACCACCGACAGGTCGGAGACGACCAGGGCCGCGTCGCCGGGGTTCGCGAGCTCCTTGTGAACGGTCAGCTCGACCGCCCTGCCGACCATCAGCGAGGCGAGTTCGGCGTTCGAAGCGGTGGGCTCGGCCTCACCGACCACCTTGCCGAGGCGGATGATCGTGATGCGGTCGGCGATTTCCCGAACCTCGCGCAGCTTGTGGGTGATGAAGACGATCGAGGTGCCCGCATCGCGCAGCTGCCCCATGATGACCATCAGCTCATCGGTCTCCTGCGGGGTGAGCACGGCGGTCGGCTCGTCGAACACCAGTACCTTCGCGTCACGCGACAGCGCCTTGATGATCTCGACGCGCTGCTGCACCCCCACGGGCAGGTCGTCGACGAGCGCGTCGGGGTCGAGGTCGAAACCGAACCGCGCGCTGATCTCCCGCACGCGGGCACGCGCGGCGTTGAGGTCGAGCCGGCCGCCGGCCTTCGTCTGCTCGTTGCCGAGCATCACGTTCTCGGCCACGGTGAAGACCGGGATGAGCATGAAGTGCTGGTGCACCATGCCGATTCCGGCGTTCATGGCGTCGCCCGGGCCGGCGAAGTGCTGCTCCCGGTCGTCGAGCAGGATGTCGCCTTCGTCGGCCTGGTAGAGGCCGTACAGAACGTTCATCAGGGTGGACTTGCCTGCGCCGTTTTCGCCGAGCAGGGCATGGATCTCACCCGGCCGCACCACGAGGTCGATGTGGTCGTTGGCGACGAGGGCGCCGAAACGCTTCGTGATGCCACGCAGTTCGAGCTTCATTACTTCACCCTACCTGTGGGTCGAACGGTTAAAGAAAGGGTGGGGAAACCGGACGAATCCGGCTCCCCCACCCCCGTGCTGACGTGCTGACTACTTCGAGAGGTACGACTTCACGGGGATCTTGCCGGAGACGATGTCCGACTTGATCGAGTCGAGCTCACCCTGCAGGCCCGAGTCGACCTTGCTTTCGAAGTTGTGGAACGGCGCGATGCCGACGCCGTCGTTCTCGAGGTCGCCGATGTACGCGGCGGTGTCGAAGGTCGTGCCGGTCGCCGACGCCTTGACGACGTCGCTGGTCGCCTGCTTGATGCCCTTCAGCACCGAGGTGAAGTACAGGCTGTCGTAGGTCGGGAACGTGTCGAACACGTCAGCGTCGGCACCGAGCAGTGCGACATCTTTACCCGAGTCGGTGATGGCTGCGCCGGCGCTCTGGAAGATGGGGCCACCGACGGGCAGCAGAACGTCTGCACCCTGGTCGATGAAGTTCTGCGCCGTGGTCTTGGCCGTGTCGTTCGCCTCGAAGCCACCCGTGAAGGTCGCCGCGTCGGGGTTGGCCGAGTCGTAACCGAGCACCTGCACCGACTTCGACTTCTGCGTGTTGTAGTACGCCACGCCCTGGGCGAAGCCGTCCATGAAGATGGTGACGGTCGGGAAGTTCATGCCGCCGTAGGTCGCGACCTTGCCGGCCTTGCTGTAGCTCGCCGACGCGTAGCCCGCGAGGAAGGCGGCCTGCGCGGTGTCGAAGAGGATCGGCTTGATGTTCGGCGCGTCGGTCTTGCCGTCGAAGTCGTTGTCGGCCGCATCGTCGATGATGGCGAAGTCGACGTCGGGGTTCGCGAGCGCAGCGGTGACGGTCGCGGCCGAGAGCGCGAAGCCGACGGTGACGATCAGCGTGCAGTTCTGCGAGATCAGGCTGTCGATGTTCGGGGCGTAGTCGGTCTCTGCGTTCGACTGCACCTCGATCGGGTCGACGCCCACCGCGGCGGCGCCGTCTTTGAGGCCCTCGTCACCCAGCTGGTTGAACGACTTGTCGTCGAAGCCACCGAGGTCGGAGACCATGCAGGGCTTGAAGCCGGCGACGGCGGAGGCCGTCGGAGCGCTCGACGACGAGGTGGTGGGGGCCGATGCGCAGCCGGCGAGCAGTGCCGCCGTTGCGAGAGTGGCCAGGCCACCGAAGACGGCGCGGCGTGTGGTGTTGCTCAAGATGTCCTCCATAAAGTGCTGCCCGCTGACGGACGCAGGGTGCTGTGGGGTTACACGTTACCCAAAGTTACGTGCAGCGTCGTGCCCGCTCTGTGCTTTGCAGCGCAAGCGTTACAAAGCCGTGGCGGCTCGTTAATCTAGCGGAAATGTCCACGGCGGGTTTGCGCGTTCTGCGCAACGATCGTGCGTCGGAACGCCCCAGGCGACCGCTACTGCGGCTGGCTGGGCGAGGACACAACAACCTTGCCCGACACGATGTCGGCCTTCAGCGCGGCCACTTCGTCGGCCAAGCCGGCCGGCAGGCTCGCCTCGAGGTCGTGGTACGGGGCGAGATCGACCCCTCCGTTCGCCAGCGTGCCGACGTAGGCCGAACTGTCGAACGTACCCTTCGAGTCGTCTCCGACGATCTGTTCGACAGCATCGCCCGTCTTCTTCATCACGCTTGTGAGAAGAATCGGCTTGTAGTCGGCCGGCAGGGTGTCGTACCCATCGTTGTCGACCCAGATGATCTTCGCCGTCTTCGACTCCGACGCGGCAGCCGCGGCACCCTCACCGACCTGCCCTGCGACAGGCATGATCACGTCTGCGCCCTGGTCGATGAATGCTTGCGTGACGGTCTTGCCCTTGTTCACATCTTCGAAGTCACCGGTGAAGACCCCGTCCTGCACGTCTTTGCTCCAGCCGAGGGCCTGCACGCTCGTGCCGTGCGCGGCGTTGTAGGCGGCGACGCCGTCGACGAACCCGTCCATGAACAGGGTGACGGGAGGCTGATTGCCCCCGCCGAAGGTGGCGACCTTGCCGGTCTTGGAGACGCCGGCGGCGAGGTAGCCGGCGAGGTACGACGCCTGCGCAGTGTCGAAGAGGATCGACTTCACGTTCGGAGCAGTGACCTGTTCGTCGACGATCGCGAAGTGGGTGGAGGGGTGCGACGCCGCCTGCGCGCTCGTCGCGTCGGCCAACTCGTACCCGACCGTCAGCACGAACCCGCAGCCGCTGCCGACGGCCTGCTCGACATTCGGCGCGAGGTCGGTCTCGTTCGTCGAGACGAGCACCTCGGCCGCGATGCCGAAGTCGGCCTCCGCCTTCTGCAGCCCTTCCCAGCTCGACTGGTTGAACGAGCGGTCGTCGATGCCGCCCGAGTTCGTCACCATGCGCGCACAGAAGGCACTGGCCGAGGAGGTCGACTGTGTCGGTGCCGGCGAGCATCCCGCCAGAACCAGGGCAGCAGACGCGACGACAGAGAGAACGGAAACGGCACGGATGGTCGACTTCATAACGACAAACCTATCGGCCGACCGCGGAGCGGAACGCTGCCGTTGCCGAATCGAAACGTTAGAGAACGTCGCCCGAGCCCGAGAGCCGCAGGGCGTCGACGACCGCCTTCACCCGCTGCGCGTGCGCACTCGTCGTCACCAGCAGCGCATCCGGAGTGTCGACGACGACGATGTCCTCGACACCGATCAGGCTGATCACCCGGCCGCTGTGCGAGACCACGACGCCGCTCGACGAGTCGGAGAGAACGCGGGCATTCTTGCCCAGGATGGCGAGTTCGCTCTTGCGGCCACCCGAGTGCAGTTTGGCGATGGAGGCGAAGTCGCCCACGTCGTCCCAGCTGAACGTTCCCGGTACGACCGCGAGCTTGCCCTCCTTCGCGCTCGGCTCGGCGACGGTGTAGTCGATCGCGATCTTCTCGAGCTCTGGCCAGACGTTGTCGACGACGATGCCGCGGCGCGGGGTGTCCCACGCCTCGGCGAGCTCCATCAGCCCCGCCAGCATGTCGGGGCGCGAACGGCCGATCTGCTCGAGCAGAACGTCGGCGCGGGAGATGAACATACCGGCGTTCCAGAGGTACTTGCCGGTCTTGAGGTAGCGCTTGGCCGTCGCCAGGTCGGGCTTCTCGACGAAGCTGTCGACGAACTTCGCGTCGGCGGCGCCTTCGACGCCGAGCGGCTTCATGGCGTGGATGTAGCCGAAGCCGATCGACGGCTCCGTCGGCATGATGCCGATGGTCGTGATGTAGCCGGCGTCGGCCGTGATCAGCGCCTCGCGAACGACGTCGCGGAACTGCTCGGGCTGCCCGATCACATGGTCGGCCGCGAACGACCCGATGATCACGCCGGGTTCCCGACGGTTCAGGATGGCGGCGGCCAGGCCGATGGCCGCGGTCGATTCACGCGGCTCGCTCTCGAGAACCACGTTGGCGTCGGCGAGCGCCGGCAGCTGCCGCTCGACGGCGGCCCGGTGCGCACGCCCGGTGACCACCATGATGCGCTGCTCGCCCGAGAGCGGAACAAGCCGGTCCCAGGTGTCGCGCAGCAGGCTCTGCCCCGAACCGCTGAGGTCGTGCAGGAACTTGGGCGCATCCGCCCGCGACAGCGGCCACAGTCGCGAGCCGATTCCGCCGGCCGGGATCACGCTGTAGAAACGCTCAAGCAGGTCGTTGTGTGCACTCATGGGCCCCACCTTACCGATAGCCACCTGTGCACCCTGCGGCCACTCGCCATTCACACCGGTGCCACGTTCGGTTCCTAACGTGAGCCTCATGAGAGTTGCAATCGTGACCGAAAGCTTCCTCCCCACCGTGAATGGTGTGACCAACAGCGTCTGCAAGGTGCTCGACCACCTGGCAGAGACGGGGCACGAGGCGATCGTCATCTGTCCGTCGGCAGGCGCTCCCTCCCACTACCGCGGGTTCCCCGTCTTCGAGGTGCCCGCAGCGCGCTACCGCAGCTTTCCGGTGGGACTGCCGAACCTCCTCCTGCAGCGCCTCCTCGCGGAGTTCGACCCCGATGTCCTGCACGCCGCCTCACCGTTCTTCCTGGGCGCGCAGGCGATCGCCGCCGCCAACCGGCTCGGCGTGCCCTCTGTCGCCATCTTCCAGACCGACATGGCCGGGTACGCCAGACGCAACCACTTCGGCCCCGCCACCCGGCTCACCTGGAAGTTCGTGAAGTGGGTGCATGAGGGCGCCAGCCTCACGCTCGTGCCCTCGAGTGCGTCCATGGATGATCTGCAGGGCTATGGCGTACCGAGACTGAAGCACTGGGCCAGGGGTGTCGACCTCGACGCCTTCCACCCGAACAACAGGCACCGTGCGGGCGCTGCGGCGCTCCGTGAGCGGCTCAGCCCCGACGGGGAGGTCGTGGTGGGCTACGTCGGGCGCCTCGCGCCGGAGAAGCAGGTGGAACGTCTCGCCGAGCTGAGGGGGCTGCCGGGCATCCGGCTCGCCATCGTCGGCGACGGACCCTCACGGGCGTCGATCGAGCGCGCAACAGAGGGGATGCCTGTCACCTTCCTCGGCCGGCTGGGCGGCGATGCACTGTCTGAGGCGTACGCGAGCTTCGACCTGTTCGTGCACACGGGTACAGAGGAGACCTTCGGACAGACCCTGCAGGAGGCGCACGCCGCAGGTCTGCCCGTGGTCGCACCCCGGGCGGGCGGGCCGATCGACCTCATCGACGACGGGGTGAACGGCTACCTCTACGACCCGGCGGACCCGGCGGAACTCCGCCAGCTCGTCGACGACCTCGTGGCGAGCGAGACGCTCCGCCTGCGCTTCGGTGAAGCGGGCCGGCGCACAGTGCTCGGGCGAACGTGGACGAACGTCTGCGGCGAGCTCGTCAAGCACTACGAATCGGTCATCTCGACGCCTAGACTCGTGCTGCCAGCGCAGCGTCGAGTAAGGCTCTCCTAACAAGACATTTCACGATGCGAACACTATGCTTGAACAGAATTCGTGCGTCCCGGCAGTGCTCGAGGGGCCTCGAACCATCCTTAACCAAAGGGGGTTGCTCGTGCCCAATGAAGCGGTATCGACGCTAGCCACAGCCCGGAGTTCCTCGAAGCGTCCGGCCGGTACCCTGTACCGCGGCAACACAGGGATGTGGTCGTGGGTGCTGCACCGTATCACCGGTGTCGCCATCTACTTCTTCCTCCTCGTCCACGTGCTCGACACGGCGATGATCCGGGTGTCGCCCGGAGCGTACGACGCGGTCATGAGCACCTACAAGAACCCGCTGATGGGGCTCGGTGAGACCGCCCTGGTCATCGCCATCATGTTCCACGCGTTCAACGGGCTCCGCATCATCCTCATCGACTTCTGGAGCAAGGGCGCGAAGTACCAGCGCCTGATGTTCTGGATCGTCATCGCTCTGTGGGTCATCGGAACGGCCGGGTTCGCGCCGATCCATCTCCACAACGTCTTTACGGAGCCCCACTGATGTCCGCGATCATCGACTCCCCCCGCCAGCCCCAGCAGCGTGCCAGTAAGGGCCGCGTCAACTGGGAGAAGTGGGGCTGGATCTACATGCGCGCCTCGGGCGTGCTGCTGATCATCCTGATCTTCGGCCACCTGTTCGTGAACCTCGTGCAGGGCGACGGCATCAAGGCCATCGACTTCGCCTTCGTAGCCGGCAAGTACGCCTCGCCGTTCTGGCAGGTCTGGGATGTGGTGATGCTGTGGCTCGCCATGATCCACGGCTCGAACGGTATGCGCACGATCGTCAACGACTACGCCTCGAACCCGCTGGTGCGCCGCATCCTGCTCGGCGCCCTGTTCGTCGCAGCCGTCGTGCTGATCGTGCTCGGCACGCTCGTGGTGTTCACCTTCGACCCCTGCAGCACCCTGATCCCGGCAGACCAAGCCCTCTCGTTCTGCCCGGCCCCGTAGTACCCGAAACGAAGAAAGCACCCAGTGACTGAATACGCAGACGGCGCCGTCGTCGATGGCGTCACCTACCACCAGCACGATGTCATCATCGTGGGTGCAGGCGGCGCGGGCATGCGCGCGGCGATCGAAGCCGGCCCCAAGGCGAAGACCGCCGTGATCTCCAAGCTGTACCCGACCCGCTCGCACACCGGTGCGGCGCAGGGCGGCATGGCGGCGGCGCTCGCCAACGTCGAAGAGGACAACTGGGAGTGGCACACCTTCGACACGGTCAAGGGCGGCGACTACCTCGTCGACCAGGATGCGGCGGAGATCCTCGCAAAAGAGGCGATCGACGCGATCTACGACCTCGAGAACATGGGCCTGCCCTTCAACCGCACCCCCGAGGGCAAGATCGACCAGCGCCGGTTCGGCGGGCACACGCGCGACCACGGCAAGAGCCCGGTTCGCCGTGCCTGCTACGCCGCCGACCGCACCGGCCACATGATCCTGCAGACGCTCTACCAGAACTGCGTCAAGCACGGCATCAACTTCTTCAATGAGTACTACGTTCTCGACCTGGTCATGGTCGAGGTCGACGGGGTCAAGCGCCCCGCCGGCGTGGTGGCCTACGAGCTCGCCACCGGCGACCTGCACGTGTTCCAGGGCAAGTCGATCGTGTTCGCGACCGGCGGGTTCGGCAAGATCTTCAAGACCACCTCCAACGCACACACCCTCACCGGTGACGGCGTCGGCATCATCTGGCGAAAGGGCCTGCCGCTGGAGGACATGGAGTTCTACCAGTTCCATCCGACAGGGCTGGCCGGCCTCGGCATCCTGCTCTCCGAAGCCGCCCGCGGCGAGGGCGCGATCCTCCGCAACAGCGAGGGCGAGCGCTTCATGGAGCGCTACGCCCCCACCATCAAAGACCTCGCCCCCCGCGACATCGTGGCGCGGTGCATGGCGACCGAGATCCGCGAGGGTCGCGGCGGCGGCCCCAACAAGGACTGGGTCTACCTCGACATCACCCACCTCGAGCCCGCCGTCATCGACGCGAAGCTGCCCGACATCACCGAGTTCGCGCGCACCTACCTCGGCGTCGAGCCGTACACCGAGCCGGTGCCCGTGCTGCCGACCGCGCACTACGCGATGGGCGGCATCCCCACCAACGTCAAGGCCGAGGTGCTGAGCGACAACACCACCGTCGTGCCCGGGCTGTACGCCGCCGGCGAGTGCGCCTGCGTCTCCGTGCACGGCTCGAACCGGCTGGGCACCAACTCGCTGCTCGACATCAACGTGTTCGGCAAGCGGGCCGGCAACAACGCCGTCGAGTACGCGCTGACCGCCGACTTCGTGCCGCTGCCCGACGACCCGGCCCGGCCGATCCGCGAGCTCGTGCAGATGCTCCGTACGACCCAGGGCACCGAGCGCATGTCCGACATGCGCAAGGAGCTGCAGGACTCGATGGACCGGAACGCCCAGGTGTTCCGCACCGAGGAGTCGCTGATCGAGGTGACGAAGGTCATCGCCGGTCTTCGCGACCGGTACCGCAACGTCATGGTGCAGGACAAGGGCAAGCGGTTCAACACCGACCTGCTCGAAGCCATCGAGCTCGGCTTCCTGCTCGACCTCGCCGAAGTCACCGTCTACTCCGCGATGTACCGCAAGGAGAGCCGCGGCGGCCACTTCCGCGAGGACTACCCCAAGCGGGACGACGAGAACTACATGGTGCACACCATGGCCTACCTCTCGGGCGACGCACATTCCACCGATGCCGGAGACCACATCCGACTCGACACCAAGCCGGTAGTGGTCACGCGCTACCAGCCCATGGAGAGGAAGTACTGATCATGAGTACAGCAACACTGGACTCCCCACCGGCACCCGCCGAAGCCCCGGTCCCCACCTTCACGGTCACCATGATGGTGCGCCGCTTCAATCCCGAGGTCGACGAAGAGCCGCGCTGGGAGGACTTCGACGTCGAGCTCTACCCGACAGACCGGGTTCTGGATGCTCTGCACAAGATCAAGTGGGAGCAGGACGGTTCTCTGACCTTCCGTCGCTCCTGTGCGCACGGAGTGTGCGGTTCGGATGCCATGCGCATCAACGGCCGCAACCGTCTCGCCTGCAAGACCCTGATGAAAGACCTCGACATCACGAAGCCCGTGTACGTCGAGGCCATCAAGGGCCTGCCGCTGGAGAAGGACCTCGTCGTCGACATGGAGCCGTTCTTCGCCTCCTACCGCGAAGTGCAGCCCTTCCTGCAGGCATCGTCGAAGCCCGACAAGGAACGCCTGCAGTCGGCCGCCGAGCGCGCCCGGTTCGACGACACCACGAAGTGCATCCTCTGCGCCGCGTGCACGTCGTCGTGCCCCGTCTTCTGGACCGACGGGCAGTACTTCGGCCCGGCGGCGATCGTGAACGCGCACCGCTTCATCTTCGACTCCCGCGACGAGGCCTCCTCGGTGCGCCTCGACATCCTGAACGACAAAGAGGGTGTGTGGCGCTGCCGCACCACCTTCAACTGCTCCGAGGCGTGCCCCCGCGGCATCCAGGTCACGCAGGCGATCGCAGAAGTCAAGCAGGCGATCATGTTCGGCAAGCGCTGACCCGTCGATCTAGGCTTGTCGCGTGACCACTGTGACGAAAGACGCCAAGCCGAGTGACGTCGTCGAAGATGCGACAGACGATGCCGCCCATCGCTCCACGGAGCCGAAGGGCGGCATCGCTGGTCTGATCGCGAAGATCGTGGCGTCGAAGCCCGTTCGGGTCTTCCAGAACTACGCGAGCAACGGTGGGCCGCTGCTCGCATCAGGCATGAGCTACCAGGCCGTCTTCGCGATCTTCGCCGCTCTCGCCGTGGTGTTCTCCGTCTTCGGCATCGTCTTCTCGACGAACCAGGCGCTGCAGGATGCCCTGATCAGCCAGCTCAATCAGAGCGTTCCGGGGCTGATCGGCGAGAACGGGGCGATCAAGCCCGAGGCGCTGACCTCGGCGTCTCCCGTGCTCGGCTGGACGGGTATCGTCGCGGCAGCGGGGCTGGTGTTCACCGCCATCGGCTTTCTCGGGGCGATGCGGAGCGCCATCCGGCTGATCTTCAACCTCCCCGGCCCGACGACGAACTTCGCAGTGCTGAAGCTGAAGGACCTCGGCTTCGCGATCGTCTTCGCGGTCGTGCTGCTCATCTCGATGGCGATGACAGTGGCCTCGACGGCTGCGCTCGGGTTCGTGTTCGATCTGCTCGGTCTCGACAATGCCTCCCCGTTCGCCGAGATCGTCGGGCGGATCATCGGCCTCGTGGTGGTCTTCTTCTTCGACACCCTGGTGCTGGCGGGAATCTACCGGATCCTCTCCGGCGTGCCGATCCCCTTCCGTCAGTTGCTGCCCGGGGCGGCCATCGGCGGGGCCGCGATGGGCGTGCTGAAGGCGCTCGGCTCGACCCTGCTGGGCGGAGCGACCTCGAACCCGCTGCTCGCCTCGTTCGCGGTGATCATCGGGATTCTGATCTGGTTCAACCTGATCTGCCAGGTCGTGCTGATCGTCGCCTCGTGGATCACGATCAGCATGAACGATGCCGGGATCGACCCCCGCCAGCTGACACCGGAGCAGAAGGAGGCCGAGGCCCTGCAGACCGAGGCGGATGCCCACCGGCAGGTTCTCGAGGCGCAGCACGCGCAACTCACCTCCGAACTCGCGGAGTCATTCGGCCTGCGGAAGACGAACCTGCGTCGGGCCCTCAAGCGCATCGACAGGGAACTCGAGGCAGAGAAGAAGGCCCCGGCCATCGACCCGGCTGCCGCCACCCCGCCTCGGAAGCCCTGACCGACCGGCCCCCGCAGGGCGGCGTCGGGGGCTCCCTCTAGACTTGTCGCATGGCTTCTGGCACCACCACTCTCCGCGTCGCGTCGATCAACACCAACGGCATCCGCGCCGCATTCCGCAAGGGAATGGGGGCGTGGCTCGACGCCCGCGACGTCGACATTCTGGCGATCCAGGAGGTGCGCGCCTCCACTGAAGACCTCGAGGGGCTGCTCGGGCCGGAGTGGAACATCCTGCACGACGCCGCGACGGCGAAGGGCCGCGCCGGAGTCGCCATCGCGTCGCGGTCGGCGGCAAGCATCCACCGCGTCGCCATCGGCGAGGAGGAGTTCGACAGCGCCGGCCGGTGGCTCGAGGCCGACTACGAGGTGAACGGCCAGATCGTCACCGTCGTGAGCGCCTACGTGCACTCGGGCGAAGACGGTACCCCCAAGCAGGTCGAGAAGTACCGGTTCCTCGACGGCATGGAGAAGCGCCTGCCCGAGATCGCCGCCCACTCACCACTGGCAGTGGTCGTCGGCGACCTGAATGTGGGTCACAAGCCGCTCGACATCCGCAACTGGAAGGGGAACGTCAAGCGCGCCGGCTTCCTGCCGAAGGAGCGGGCCTACTTCGACCGGTTCTTCGGGGCGGAGGGCTCCGTCGTCGAGGGTGTCGACGGCTCGACCGGGCCCGGGCTCGGCTGGGTCGACATCGGGCGGGCGCAGGCCGGCGAGGTCGACGGGCCGTACACCTGGTGGTCGTGGCGTGGCCAGGCCTTCGACAACGACACGGGGTGGCGCATCGACTACCAGATGGCGACGCCCGACCTGGCCGCCCGGGTGACGAACTACTCGGTCGACCGGGCTGCCGCCCACGACGAGCGCTGGTCAGACCACACCCCCGTCGTGGTGGACTACGCGATATAGCCTCTTCTCGACCCTCTCTCTCTTAGGAACTGAACCCATGGCATCCAAGCCCCGCCTGCTCTCGGGCATGCAGCCGTCTGCCGAGTCGCTGCACCTCGGCAACTACGTCGGAGCCCTGCTCAGCTGGAAGGCGCTGCAGGAGTCGCACGAAGCGTTCTACATGCTGGCTGACCTGCACGCGATCACCGTGCCGCAAGACCCGGCCGAACTGCGGGAGAACACCCGCCGCACCGTCGCGCAGTACATCGCCGCCGGAATCGACCCCGCGCGCTCGACGCTCTTCGTGCAGTCGCACGTTCCCGCGCACGCCGAGCTGGCCTGGGTGCTGAACACGATCACGGGTTTCGGCGAGGCCGCCCGCATGACGCAGTTCAAAGACAAGTCGGCCAAGCAGGGCACCGACTCGACCTCGGTCGGGCTCTTCACCTACCCCATCCTGCAGGCGGGCGACATTCTGCTCTACCAGGCCGCCGAGGTGCCGGTCGGCGAAGACCAGCGCCAGCACGTCGAACTCACGCGCGACCTCGCCACCCGGTTCAACAGCCGTTTCGGCGACACCTTCGCCGTACCCGAGCCGTACATCCTGAAGCAGACGGCCAAGATCTACGACCTGCAGAACCCCGGGTCGAAGATGTCGAAGTCGGCCGAGTCGAAGGCGGGGGTCATCTGGATGCTCGACGAACCCTCGGTGACGAAGAAGAAGATCATGCGCGCGGTGACGGATGCCGACGGCGGCATCGTCTTCGACCCTGCGAACAAGGCGGGCGTCTCCAACCTGCTCACCGTGTTCTCGGTTCTCGGCGGCTCCTCGATCGCGTCGCTCGAGGCGGAATACGCCGGGCGCGGCTACGGCGACCTGAAGAAGTCCCTCGCCGAGGTCGTCATCGAGACGGTCTCTCCCATTCGGGAGCGCGCGCTCGAGCTGCTCGCCGACCCGGCCGAGCTCGACCGCATCCTCGCGTCGGCGGCCGACCGCGCGAACGAGGTCGCCGAGCAGACGCTCGCCACGGTCTACGATCGCGTCGGCTTCCTGCGCCGCCAGCGCACCCTCCCCTCCTGACTCGCCGCGCCGCGCGCCGCCGCGGCATCGACTCGGGGCTTTCTGTCGGTATCAGCGCCGGATAGCGACAGAAACTCCCGAGTCGAAAGCGCATACTGGGTGAGACCCCAAGGAGTGACCACGCCTGACATCTTCGTTCTGCTGAGCACCTGGCAGCTCGACCCCGCGGGGGTCGCCGCGATCGTCATCGTCGGCGTGCTCTACGGGCTCGGCATCCGGATGCTCGCCCGCCGCGGCGTGCACTGGTCGCTGAAGCGGTCGGCCGGGTTCTACCTGCTCGGGCTCGGCTCGTTCGCGGTCATCGAGTTCGGATTCCTCGGGGTCTACAGCCAGCAGCTGCGTTTCGCCTTCACGACCCGCATCGCGCTGCTGCTGTTCGCGGTTCCCGGACTCGTCGCCACGGGCAAGCCCGTCGCCCTGGCCCGCGAGGCGCTGAGCGGCAGCCCGCGGGGCGCACGGATGCTCGACCGCGTGCTCGAATCGCGGGTCATCGGCATCATGGGCAATGCGGTGTTCGGGCCGGTGTTCGCGCTCGTGGCCTTCTCGGTGTTCCTCACCCCCCTCGCGGGGAACCTGCGGGAGTCGCCGGTCGCCCAGGGCGTGATCTCGGTGGTCGTGCCGCTGATCGGTCTCATTCTGGTGCTGCCGCTCACCGAACTCGTCGTGGTGCGAACCAGCCTCTTCATCGCGGCAGAGTTCATGCTGGCGTTCGTCGAGCTCGTCGTGGATGCGATCCCCGGCATCCTGCTGCGGCTGAACGACCAGATCCTCGACCACGCGGGCCCGGTGCTCGGCGCCGTGCCGGGCTGGTTCCCGAGCGCCCTCCGCGACCAGCAGCTGTCGGGAGACCTGCTCTGGTTCATCGCCGAGGTCGCCGACATCCCCATTCTGATCCTGCTGTTCGTGCGCTGGTCGAAACACGATCGCACAGAAGCGAAAGGCCTCGACGACCTGACAGACGAGCAGATGGCGGCGCTGACCGAGGCGCATCTGAAGTCGTTCGGGCAGCGCTCGCCGGACTAGCCGGCCGGCGGCTCGGAGAGGTCCGCGGTCGCCTCGACGAGTTCCTCGTGGATGCGCCTCAGGTCTTCGAGCAGAAACCCGAGAAGCACCCAGTGCGCTGAACTCGGCACCGCGACCGTGAGCGGAGCGGTCAGGGCCGGCAGGGCATCCGGAACCGGAGCCTGCGGCAGCGAGGAGGCGGCAGGCGTGCCCGGCAGGTTGGCGCTGCGGATCACCAGGCGCAGGTCGTGCGAGGCCCGTTCGAGCTCGGAGACGATCTCCGCCACGAGCGGCTCGCCCACCAGCTCATCGTCGTAGTGGTCGACCACTCCCCTCGCCATACCGACCACGCGGGTGACGAGCACCGAGAGCATCGTGAGCAGTTCGCCGTCGCGGTCGAGCAGATCGCGGTGCACGGAGCGTCGCGGGTTGTACTTCAGGCTCTCCTCCCCTGCGGCGAGCGCGGCTGCCGCCTTCGCCCGCATCGGGGTCAGCAGCCTCGCCTCCAACAGCATCGTCGTGCGGTCGTTCGCGGTCGTCGGCGCACGCAGGATCCGCGCGAGGGAATCCAGGATGCCCGCAACCTCCTCGCCGAGCCTCGCAACCGACTCGTGCACCGGCTGCAGCGCCACCGGCGGCACGATCAGCAGGTTGACCGCGACGCCGATGAGGGCACCGATGATCGTCTCCAATATGCGGTTGAAGGCATATCCCGGCGTCGAGGCACCGAGCGAGAGCACGAGCATCGCGCTGATCGGAATCTGCACCGACGACGTCGGCCCGAGCTTCAGCACCCAGCCGAGCACCAACGCGACGATCACCGCCAGAAGCACCACCCAGGAGGTGGCGCCGAAGACCAGCCCCACCCCGTACGCCAGAATGACGCCGATGACCACGCCGACGCAGCGCTCGAGCGCCTTGCCGAACGATTGGTTGACGCTCGGCTGCACCACGAGAATGGCGGCGATCACGGCGAAGATCGGCACCTGGCCCTCGAGCAGCCAGGCCGTCGCGAGCCAGGCGAGAACGGCAGCGACGCTCGTCTTGACCACCTGCAGGAAGGGCACGCGCGAGGTGGAGAGGATGAGCCGCGCATAGCGTTCGGGTGAGAGCGCTGCCACGTTCATCCGCCGGGCGCGGAACCAGCTCGCATGCGGGGACTTGTCAGCGTTCACACGACAACCCTATGAGGCCGTGCCGTATATTGAAGGGCTCCCCCGAATTCCGAGCGCCGATGCAGGTGAGTTAGTGTGGGGAGGTTGCCTCTGCACAGGGGCGCACGTCAGAAAGGTAGCCCATTGGCCGGAGCTGTCGTCGTCATGCCGACCTACCGCGAGAAAGACACGATCGCCGCGATGATCGATCGTATCCTCAGCGCGAATCCCGCGGTCGACATCCTCGTCGTCGACGACTCGAGCCCTGACGGCACCGGGGAGATCGTCGACGCGATCGCCCTGACAGAGCCGCGCGTGCACATCCTGCACCGCACCGAGAAGAACGGCCTCGGCACGGCCTACGTCGCCGGCTTCGGCTGGGCTCTCGAGCAGGGCTACGACTACATCATCGAGATGGATGCCGACGGCTCCCACCAGCCGGAGGAGCTGCCGCGCCTGCTGAAGCTGCTCGACAACGGGGCCAACCTCGGCATCGGCGCGCGGTGGATTCCCGGTGGCAAGACCGAGAACTGGCCCTGGTACCGCAAGCTCATCTCCCGCTCGGGAACCACCTACGCCCGCATCATGCTCTCGTCGAAGCTGCACGACATCACGTCGGGCTACCGGGGCTTCACCGCCGACACGCTCCGCTCACTCGACCTCTCCCGGCTCGACAGCGCCGGCTACTGCTTCCAGATCGAACTCGCGTGGCTCGTCGAGCGCTCGGGCGGTGTCGTGCGGGAGTTCCCGATCACCTTCGTCGAGCGCCTCGAAGGCCAGTCGAAGATGACGAGCGGAATCGTGGTCGAGGCTCTCGCGAAGGTCACCTCGTGGGGCGTCGCTTCACGGCTCGGCCGCATCCCGAAGTCGCAGGCGCTGGCTGCGCCGAGAGACTCGACGCGCTGACCGCCGATCGGGTGCCCGACGAGATGAACGACGACGGCACCTCCGCGAGGCGTGCGACCCGCGTGAGCTTCGAAGTCGAGACGCTCGTGCCGACCGTGCACGGGGAGTTCCGGTTCCGGGCGTACCACGACCGCGTGGCCGGTACCGATCACCTGGCGGTCGTCTCCGGCGACCCATCGGGCCCGGGCGCGCTCGTCAGGGTTCACTCCGAGTGCCTCACCGGCGAGGCCTTCGGCTCGCTGAAGTGCGAATGCGGGCCGCAACTGGATGCTGCGCTCGACCTGATCGCCCAGCACGGCGGTGTCGTGGTCTATCTCCGCGGTCACGAGGGCCGCGGCATCGGGCTGCTGAACAAGCTCCGTGCCTACCGGCTGCAGGAGAGCGGCCTCGACACCCTCGAAGCGAACATGGCGTTACAGCTGCCGGTGGATGCCCGGGAGTACGGTGCCGCGGCGGCCATCCTCGCCGAGCTCGGGCTGACCGGCATCCGGCTGCTCACGAACAATCCCGACAAAGTGACCCAGCTCGAAGAGCACGGCATCACCGTCACCGAGCGCGTGCCGCTCATCGTCGGCCGCGGCGACGAGAACGCCGGGTACCTCGACACGAAGCGCGACCGCATGGGGCACCAGCTGCCCGGAGATTCACGGCCGAACCCCATGTCGCCGTAACCGAGGTATGGTATTACCGCGGTACACCACCGCTTCTCGTCACACCGCGGTTGACTGTGCGCCCGATCGACGCACCTCCCGCCGTGTCACTCGTGTACTCCTGTACCCCATTGCCTGAAAGCCGTCATGTCCTCAGCCAACGCCGTCGCCCCCTCCGCAGCACCTGCCAACACCCGCAACCGGGTGATCCTCGCCAGCCTCATCGGAACGTCGATCGAGTTCTACGACTTCTATGTGTACGGCACGGCGGCTGTGCTCGTGTTCCCGAAGCTGTTCTTCCCCGACAACTCGAACCCGACCGTCAGCCTGTTGTCGTCGTTCCTCGTGTTCGGTATCGCGTTCATCGCCCGGCCCATCGGGTCGATCATCTTCGGGCACTTCGGTGACCGTATAGGCCGCAAGAAGACGCTGGTCGCATCGCTGCTCACCATGGGGATCGCGACCGTTCTGATCGGGCTGCTGCCGACATATGCCCAGATCGGCATAGCCGCTCCCCTGCTGCTCACCCTCTTCCGCTTCGCCCAGGGCCTCGGCCTCGGTGGCGAGTGGAGTGGTGCCGCCCTGCTGGCGACGGAGAACGCGCCAAAGGGCAAGCGCGCCATCTACGGCACGTTCCCGCAAATGGGCGCCCCGATCGGCTTCATCCTCGCCAATGGCATCTTCCTGGTGCTGAGCCTCACCATGTCGGCCGACGCGTTCGCCAGCTGGGGCTGGCGCGTGCCGTTCGTGATCAGCGCGATCCTCGTCATCGTCGGCCTCTACGTGCGCTTCAAGCTCGTCGAGACGCCCGCCTTCCAGAAGGTCGTCGAGCGCGGCGAGGTCGCCAAGGTGCCGGTCGCCCGCGTCTTCAAGTCCAGCTGGCGCCCGCTCATCCTCGGAACGTTCATCATGCTGGCGACCTACACGCTCTTCTACCTGATGACCACGTACACGCTCACCTACGGAACGACGGCGACGAGCGCGGCGACCCCCGGCCTCGGCTACTCCCGCACCGACTTCCTCATCATGCTGATCATCGGCGTCGTGTTCTTCGGAATCTTCACGCTCGTCTCGGGTCCGCTCGCCGAGAAGTACGGCCGTCGCCTCACGCTCATCGTGACGACCGCGGGCATCCTCGTCTTCGGCCTGCTGTTCGTACCCCTGTTCGGCGGCGGCTTCGTCGGCACCATGGCGCTGCTCATCATCGGATTCACGCTGATGGGGCTCACGTTCGGGCCGATGGCATCCGTGCTGCCCGAACTGTTCCCGGCGAACGTGCGGTACACGGGGTCGGCGATCAGCTACAACTTCGCGTCGATCCTGGGTGCGGCCGTCGCGCCGTTCGTCGCCGTCGCACTGTGGGCCGCGGCATCCGGGAGCCCCGTGCTCGTCGGCGTCTACCTGTCGGTGATGGCCGTGATCACGCTGGTGGCGCTGCTGCTCAGCCGCGAGACCCGCGACGTGGAGTACGACAACAACCTCAGCTGAGCGGGCGCGGCCGCGGGGCCTTCCGACCGACATAAACTTGACGGGAAACCGAAAGTTGCCATGTCGAATACTGCAGAACCCCGCGGCCGTCGTCGGCGTGGTGCGAAAGATGCCGAAGGCCCCCGCGCCCGTTTCAGCGATCTGATCCCCTACCTCTTCGAGCACAAGAAGGTTCTCTCCTTCGTCATCGTGCTGAGCGTGCTGGGCGCCGCCGCAAGCCTCGCCCAGCCCCTGCTCGTGAGCCAGGTCATCACGCTGGTCACCGCCGGGTCGAGCCTCGACGGGCTGGTCTGGGGCCTCGTCGCCCTCGTGGTGGTCTCAGGCCTGATCAGCGGTTTTCAGCACTACCTGCTGCAGCGCACGGGCGAGGGCGTCGTACTCTCGTCGCGGCGCAAGCTGGTGGGGCGGATGCTCAACCTCCCCATCCGCGAATTCGACACCCGCCGCACCGGCGACCTGGTCTCGCGGGTCGGCTCCGACACGACCCTTTTGCGGGCCGTGCTGACGCAGGGCCTCGTGGAGGCCATCGGCGGCTCGCTCACCTTCGTCGGGGCGCTCATCGCCATGCTCATCATCGACCCGGTACTGCTCGGGCTGACGGTGCTCGTCGTCGGGCTCTCGATCGTCGTGGTTGTGCTGCTCTCTGCGCGCATCCGCGTCGCCAGTCGCCAGGCGCAGGAGAAGGTCGGCGACCTGGCCGCGAGCGTGGAGCGGGCCATCAGTGCGGTGCGTACGGTTCGCGCGGCGAACGCGACCGAACGCGAGATCGCAGCGGTGGAGAAAGACGCCGAGGGCGCCTGGCTGATGGGTATCAAGGTGGCGAAGATCTCGGCGCTGGTGGTGCCCGTCGCGGGAATAGCGATGCAGGTCGCGTTCCTCACGGTGATCGGGGTGGGCGGCTACCGGGTGGCGAGCGGGTCGATCACGATCGCCGCCCTCGTGTCGTTCATCCTGTTCCTGTTCATGATGATCCTTCCGCTCGGGCAGGCGTTTGGGGCGTTCACGTCGGTGAATTCGGCGCTGGGGGCGCTGGGGCGCATCCAGGAGATCATCGCGCTGCCGAGTGAGGGGCAGCTGGATCGGGATGTGGCGCCGCTGCATGCGGGTGCTGGTGGTGTGGCTGGTGCTGGCGGTATGGGTGGTGCTGGCGGCGGCGCGGGTGGCGCTGGCGCTGGTCTCGCGGCGTCGCGGGTGGCCTCCGTCGGTGAGCTCGCCGTCGAGTTCGACGACGTCTTCTTCGCCTACGCCGACGGAGCTGCGCCGGGCGACGGGGCTCCGGATGCCCGGGGTGACCTCACCGGGCCGGGCACAGTTCGGCTCGCAGCACGGGGCGCAGACGTGCAGGCTGAGCCGGGCATCCAGAGCCGGATCGGCGACGACGCACCGGTGAAGCTGTCCGCGGCGCCGACCCGCGCCGCGGCAGCCACCCGCGACGCCTCGCCCGCCTCCGCCGCACCCGCCGCACCCGTTCTTCGCGGAGTGAGTTTCAGCGTGCCCCGCGGCAAGCGCATCGCCCTCGTCGGGCCGTCGGGTGCCGGCAAGAGCACCATCCTCGCGCTCATCGAGCGGTTCTACGACGCGACGGGAGGCAGCATCCGTGTGGGCGGGGTCGACATCCGCGCCCTCGACCGGCGCGAACTGCGGGCGCAGATCGGCTACGTCGAGCAGGACGCGCCGGTACTGGCCGGCAGCATCCGCTCTAACCTGCTGCTCGCCACGCCCGACGCGACCGACGACCAGTGCGTCGCGGTGCTCGGTGCCGTCAACCTGCTCGAGGTGCTGGAGCGTTCACCTCTCGGCCTGGATGCGCCCGTCGGCGAGGAGGGAGTCATGCTCTCGGGCGGCGAGCGCCAGCGGCTCGCGATCGCGCGAGCGCTGCTGTCGGCCCCGCCCATCCTGCTGCTGGATGAGTCGACCTCGAGCCTCGACGGGCTGAACGAGCAGATGCTGCGCGAGGCGATCGACGCGGTCGCCGAGAACCGCACGCTGATCGTCATCGCGCACCGGCTCTCGACCGTCGTGGACTCCGACCGCATCATCGTGCTCGACCACGGCAGCGTGGTCGGGGTCGGAACCCACTCCGAACTTGTCGAGTCCACTCCCCTCTACCGCGAGCTCGCAAAGCGCCAGCTGCTCGTCTGAGCGGGCCGCTGTCGCCGCCCGCCGAGCGTCAGTCGGCGAGCGCGTACTGCAGTTCTGCGGCGCGCAGCGTGTTCGCGAGCAGCATCGCGATCGTCATCGGGCCCACCCCGCCGGGCACCGGAGTGAGGAGCGAGGCCACCTCCGAGACGCCCGCGAAGTCGACGTCGCCGCTGAGGCCCTCCGGCCCGCGGTGGATCCCCACGTCGATCACGACCGCACCCGGCTTCACGAAGTCGCTTGTGATCAGCCCCTTCACCCCGACCGCAGCCACGATGACATCCGCGGCACGGCAGACCGACGCGAGGTCGCGGGTGCGCGAGTGCGCGATGGTCACCGTCGCGTTGCGGTTGACCAGCAGCTGGGCGACCGGTCGCCCCACGAGCTCCGAACGGCCGACCACGACCACATTGGCGCCCTCGATCGGCACATCGTAGGCATCGAGCAGCTCGATCACCCCTGACGGCGTGCACGGCCGCAGCCCCGGCTTGCCTTGGGCGAGCAGCCCCACGCTCATGGTCGTGAGCCCGTCGACATCCTTCTCGAACGGAATCAGCTCGATCAGCGCCGCAGCGTTCAGATGCGCCGGCACCGGCAGTTGCAACAGGATGCCCGACACGGCGTGGTTCGCCGCCAGCTCCTTGAGCAGGCTCTCGACCTCCTCCTGCGTCGCATCCTCGGGGAGGTGCTGGTGCAGATCGGCCATTCCCGCAGCGACCGACGACCGGCGCTTGTTGGCCACGTAGACCTCCGACGCAGGATCGCCCCCGACGAGCACGGTGGCGAGGCCCGGCTGGATGCCCGTACGAGCGAGGAAGTCGGCGACATCAGTCTTCAGCTGGTCGCGCACGCGCGCCGCGACGGCCTTCCCATCGATGATTCCGGCTGCAGCCATGCTCTTCTCCTTCACAATCACGATTTCGTCGGCGTTCTCCACCGATCCTCTGAACCCGTCTGGGTGGCCTAGAGGATGGTGGTGGAATTCCGGTATGTCATCACTCGATCCTCACAATGCCACTGCACAGCACGGGCCAGAACGCTCCGCTCCACCTCGGCGCCACGCCGTTCCAGCTCACCGACGCTCTCGCGGTGGCTGACGCGCACCACGTCCTGTTCGATGATCGGCCCCTCGTCGAGGTTGGCCGTGGCGTAGTGCGCGGTCGCTCCGATGAGCTTCACTCCGCGTTCCTTCGCCTTCAGGTAGGGCCCAGCGCCGGCGAACGCCGGCAGAAAGGAGTGATGGATGTTGATGACCGGGCACCCGACGTTCGCCAGGAAGTCGGCCGACAGAATCTGCATGTACCGGGCCATCACCACCAGGTCGACCTTGCCGGTGAGCAGCTCCAGCTGCTCGGCCTCGGCAGCGGCCTTGGTCGCCTTGCTCACCGGGATGTGCACGAACGGCACTCCGAAACTCTCGGCGTCGGCACGGAGGTCATCATGATTCGAGATGACGAGTGTGATGTCCATGTCGAGGTCGCCACTCTTGTTCCGCCAGAGCAGTTCGAGCAGGCAGTGGTCGTACTTCGAGACCATGATCGCGACCCGCTTCGGCGACGCCGCGCTCGTGAACGTGTACGACATCCCGAACCGCCGGCCGACTTCGGCCTCGAAATCGCGGTCGAGCTCCGAGAGCCGATCGGCCAGGTTCTCACGGTGGAAGACCGTGCGCTGAAAGAACTCGCCGTTCTCGGAGTCGGTGCTGAACTGGCCGAGCTCGACGATGTTCGCGCCGTGCTCCGCGAGAAACCCGGCCACCGCGGCGACGATCCCGGGTTGGTCGGCGCACTGGATGGTCAGACGGCCGATGTCGCGCGGCATCGGCGGGGTCTCGACGCCGCCTGTCGGGGCGAGCGCGGCAAGCGGAGCATCGGCGAACGCCGGCTGTTCGGGCACCATCGGTGGGCGTACTCCTCGGTAGATATGTGTGAATCCCACGCTAACGGGTTTTGCGGCGCCCTCCGCACGCGCGGCGGGCCACCAGGGTCAGCCCGAGACCGCCCACAGCGCGACCGCGCTGGCCGCCGCCACGTTGAGGGAGTCGATGCCGTGGGCCATCGGGATGCTCACCACCGCGTCGGCGTGCGCGAGCGCCTCGGGGGTGAGGCCCTCTCCTTCGGCTCCGAGCACGAGGGCGAGCTTGGCCGGGCGCACGTCGGATCGGGCGTAGTCGCGAAGCGAGACCGCATCGTCGCTCAGGGCGAGCGCCGCGATCTCGAACCCGGCTTCGCGGAGGGTGGCGCCCAGCTCGGGCCACTCACCGGTGCGCGTCCACGGAACCTGCAGCACCGTGCCCATGCTCACGCGGATGGCTCGTCGGTAGAACGGGTCCGAGCATCGCGGCGTCACGAGTACCGCATCGGCGCCGATCGCCGCCACCGAACGGAAGATGGCGCCGACGTTGGTCGGGTCTGCCACGTTCTCGAGCACGACGACCAGCCGAGCGCCCGCCAGCAACTCTTCGACCGACAGCAGTGCGGGCCTGTTCATCGACGCGACGATGCCGCGGTGCAGAATGTAACCGGTCAGCTCGGCAAGCAGCTCACCCGGCCCCACGAACACCGGGGTCGTGGCTGCGTGCGGGCCGAGCGCGGTCAGCGCGTCGTCAGCCGAGCCCCCGAGAGCGAGCACCGAGCGGGGCGTGTGTCCCGCGCGTACGGCGCGCTCGAGAACGAGCGCCGATTCGGCGAGGTAGAGACCGTGTTCGCTGCCCTGCGCCTTCCGCAACGCGACATCCGTCTGGTGGGAGTAGTCGGTCAGTCGAGGGTCACTGAGTTCGGTGATCTCGACCAGGTTCGACGAGAAGCCCGTGCTCACGCCTCGTCGACCGACGTCGAGCTCACCAGGTCGGCACCCGCATGACCGAGTTCCGCAAGCGCAGCCGCGCTCGACCCCGCATCGACGCCCGCAACGAGGTCCGTCAGAATTCGCACCTTGCGGCCGTGTTCGATGGCGTCGAGGGCCGAGGCCCGCACGCAGTAGTCGGTCGCGATCCCCGCAACGTCGATCTCCGTCACTCCGTGCTCGTCGAGCAGCTCGTGCACCGTGCCGCCCTCCTCGGTCGTGCCCTCGTAGATGGAGTAGGCCGGCTCGCCCTGGCCCTTTCGAACGTGAAAGGTGATGGCGTCAGCGGTCAGCGCATCGTGGTACTCGGCCCCGGGGGTACCGGCGACGCAGTGCGCGGGCCACGTGGCCACGAAGTCGGGAGCCGCGTCCGTCGCGAAGTGCCCCCCGTTGTCGTTGTCGGGGTCGTGCCAGTCGCGAGAGGCGATCACGAAGTCATAGGCGTCTGGATGCTCGGAGAGCAGCCGCGAGATGCCCGCCGCCACGGCGCCACCCCCTTCGACGCCGAGCGCACCGCCCTCGGTGAAGTCGTTCTGCACGTCGATGATGAACAGGGCCTTGCTCACGATCAGCTCCTCGAATGGTCAGGCAGCAGGCTTCGACCGAGACCCGCTGGCGAACGAGACAATTCTACGTCTGGCCGCCCGGAGCGCCGCCGCTGGATGCGCCGTCGGCAGATAGGTCAGCGCCAGACGAGCCGCCACCAGATGGGTCACTCAATTGTTCGAGAGCGCGTTGCCACAGTTGTACACGCCGACCGTCAGCGCATCGAGCGCCTCCCTGCCCGAACCCAGCTGGCTGTTCAGCGCGAAGAACGCGAAGGTGAGAACGCTGCCGTCCGCGGCGTGGATGACCCCGGCGAGCGTGTTGGCGGAATCGATCGATCCCGTCTTCGCGAACACCCTGCCGTTCACGACAGAGTTCGCACCGGTGAACCGGTACGACAGCGTGCCGGTCTGATCGGCGATGGGCAGGCCGTCGAGCAGCACCCCCAGGCTGCCGTCGCGAGCGTTCACTCTGTCGAGAAGCGCGGTGATGAACTCGGCAGAGACAGCGTCGTCGTCGCTGAGACCCGATCCGTCGACGATCACCAAGCCTGCAGCATCGAGCCCGTACGCCTCCGAGAGCGCCGCCGGAATGGCGGCCTGCAGCGAGGTGAACGACGAACCGGCACCCCGCTTGATCGCGGTCAGTCGCGCGAGCATCTCGGCCTCGGTGTTGTCGGAACGCAGCACGGCCTCCTGCACCATCGTCGACACCGGGGCGGACTGCACCGCTCCGAGGGAGGCGGCCCCGGCAGGTGCAGCGCCCTCGCCGAGGCGAGCGCCGACTGCGACCGAACCGAGAGCCGCCTTGAAGGCCTGGCCGGCGCGGGCGACGGGGTCGTCGCTCCGCGGCGACGTGTCGGCCGAGGGGTTCGACCGGTCACCGTCGACCATCAGTGCGGTCACCTCGGCGGTGGAGCCCTCGGTCTGCTCCACGCGATCCCACGAGGGCTGCCAGGTGTCGCCGGTGAACAGCGAGGAGTCGAGAGTGATCGTCGAGATGGCGCTGCCCGCCGTTGCGGGGTCGGCTGCCCACGCCGCCTTCACCTGGTCCGCCAACTCCAGCATCGACGCACTGTCGTTGTAGATGTTCGAGGTGCCGCTGGCGAGGGTGACATCGCCCCCGCCGACCAGAACCACCTCACCGCCCTGTTCGCCCTTCAGCACGGTTGTCGTGACCCGGTAGTCCGGCCCGAGCACCGTGAGCGCAGCGGCGGAGGTGAGCACCTTCATCACGCTCGCGGTCCGTGAGAACGTGTCGCCGTCGCGGTCGAACAGGATGCTGCCGCTGGCGGCGTCGCGGATGGTGCCCTGGAACGTTCCGAGCCCGGCCGCCGAGGCGAGAGCGTCGACCGAGCACGTGCGCACGATCGTCGGCGCCGCCGCGGTTGTCGGTTGCGGGCGCCGCTGGGGCACCGGCACCGTGGAGGTCGCCCGGGGAGTCGGGGCGGTGGCGGAGGCAGCCACGACGGGCGTGGTCTCGTTCTGCGCGGCAGCGAAGGCTGCACCGCCGGCGAGGGAACCGCCGGCGAGGAGGGCGAACAACGCCCAGCCACCGTTGAGCCGCAGCCGGCGGTGCCGCGAGCGGCTGTTCTGCGGTGCGGAGTGGCCGGGCATCCGCACAATGTACCAGCCGCCACTCCGCACCAGCCGTCACTCGCTACCAGCCGTCACTCCACGAGCGGAGGGCGGCGCCGGCGCGACAGCGATCTCGGCCCACCCCACGACGGTGCGGGGCGGGTTCCGGGCCGCGGCTACTCGCCGGGGTAGCTGAGCCCGATCTGGCGGCGAACCTCATCGAGCACACCCATGATCGCAACACTCTCGCTGAGGGGAAGGATCGCACTTTCGCGCTCACCCGCCGCAACGACCCGCTCGAGCTCCCACGCCTGGTACTGCATGCCGCGACCGACCACCTCAGAGGCGTACTCCTCGAGCACACCTCCGTCTGAGCCGATGACACGGAACGACGTCGGTGCGTACCACGTGCGGTCGATCTCGACGCGGGCCTCCGTGCCGATCACCGTCGCGGTCACGGGCCCAGCGGCATCCAGCGCGGAGTGCAGCACGGCCTGCCGACCACCCTCGTGCTCGAAGATGATCGCCGTCTGGCGGTCGACGCCGGTCGCGATACGACTGGCACTCGCCATGACCCGGGTCGGCAGACCGAGCATGTCGACGGCGAACGAGACGGGGTAGATGCCGAGGTCGAGAAGCGCGCCGCCACCGAGTTCCGGCGCGTTGATACGGTGCGACGGATCGCTCGGCAGCAGCTGGTTGTGATCGGCGAGCACCGTGCGCACGTCGCCGAGCATTCCAGCGGCAATGAGCTCGCGGATGCGCACCATGTGCGGCAAGAACCGCGTCCACATGGCCTCGAGCACCACGACACCGGCTGCCGCGGCCGCGTCGGCGATGGCCCGGGCCTGCTTCTCGTTCACGGTGAACGACTTCTCGACGAGCACGTGCTTGCCGCCCTGAATCGCGAGGAGCGCATTCTCCTCGTGGAACGGATGCGGCGTGGCCACGTAGATCACGTCGACGTCAGGGTCGGCGGCCAGCTGCTCGTAGCTGCCGTGGGCGGTCGGGCCGCCGAAGCGCGCCGCGAAGGCGTCGGCCGACTCCTGGCTCCGCGAGCCGACCGCCACCAGCTCGAGGCCGTTCTCGACCAGATCCGAAGCGAATGAGGCGGCAATGCCGCCCGTTCCGAGAATTCCCCAGCGCAGCCCGTCGGTCATTGCGTACTCCTTCATCGTCGGTGACAGTACAGAAAGAAAAAGAAGGCCCGGTTTCCCGGGCCTTCTGTCATGGGGCCGCCTATCAGAATCGAACTGATGACCTATTCATTACGAGTGAATCGCTCTACCGACTGAGCTAAGGCGGCCTGGCCGATGGTAGCCACCGGCACAGCAAGCAATCTTATAGGAGTGTTTGCAGGTCGCGAAACGACCGCGTCAGCAGAGTCGACATCGATTGGGCCTCCGAGCTCTCCGCCCAGGTCGCCCACGCGTGCCGCATTGCGGCGATCGACACCAGGGCGATCAGCCGCGCGCGTTCGTGAAGAGCAGTTTGATCAGGGTTTTCGTTCCGAGCCGCGGTGGTCGCGGCATCCAGAGCCAGGCGCTCAGCGACGACCGAGGTGAGCTCGATCTCGAACTCGCGCAGGCTGGTAATTCGCTGCACGAGAAGATGCGGATAGTCCCGGATGACCAGCTTGCGCAGGTGGTGCATCTCGAAATCCTGGCTGACGGTGTCGGCGATCGACCGCATGATGTCGAGCAGCCCGTCGAGAAGAGGAGCGTTGGGCCCGGCGGAAATGAACGCCTCTACTTCGGCGGGCGGCAGGGTGAACGGCGATTCGCCGAGAACGGCCGCCTCTTTCGACGAGAAGTAGTTGAAGAACGTTCGCGGCGAGATGTCGGCGCGTCGACTGATCTCGTCGACGGTGACATTGTCGAGACCCTTGTCGCGGCTCAGCTCGAGCACAGCCGACTGGATGCTGCGGCTCGTCGCTATGCGTTTGCGCTCGCGGAGCCCCATTCCGGCAGCGACCGGGCCCGAGCGCGACGCTCCACCCGCTTCAGCAGAGGTGCTCCCGGCTATGCTCACACCATCAATTATTGCAGACCGCGCAAGAATTCGGGCTCTTCAGTCATTCTCTCCCTAATCTCACGTTGTGCACTTCGGGTCGGAACTCGGTGCGTCACCCGTGAGAAAGTACGTGTCGACGAGGTCGTGCACGCAGCTCGACGTGCCGTAGGCCGTGTGGCCCTCGCCTTCGTAGGTGATGAGCTGCGAGCCAGTGAGCTGCTTCGAGACCGCCACAGCGTCTTCGTAAGGAGTGGCCGGGTCGTCGGTCGTTCCGACGACGAGGATGGTCGGAGCACCGGCGTCGCTCACCGGGCCGGGCGTGCGGGTTGCCGGCACCGGCCAGTTCGCGCAGCCGATGTCTCCGTAAGTCCACCACGGGCCGAAGGTCGGGGCCGCTGCGATGAGCGCGTCGTTCTGCTTCTGGATCGTCGCCTCATCGGTCACGGCCGGGTAGTCGAGACAGTTGATCGCCGTGAAGGCCTCCGTCTGGTTGTTCTGGTAGGTGCCGTCGGAGTTGCGACCGTTGTAGGCATCCGCCAGCTGGAAGGCGAGCGTGGCATCGCCGGTCTTCACCTGCGCGATCATCTGCGAGAGGTACGACCAGCTGCTTTCGGTGTAGAGCGGGTAGAAGATCGCCGTGAGAAGACTTGCCGAGCCGAGCTTGCGGCCGTCGGAGGCGGTGATCGGGTTGCTGTCCACCGCTTTGAGGAGTGTCTGCACCTGCTTGGTCGCGTTCTCGACGGAGCCGGAGAAGGGGCAGTTCGAACCGCTGAGGCAGTTCGTGAGGTACGCCTTCAGCGCACCCTCGAAGCCCTTCGCCTGCCCGATGCTCGAGTCGAAACCGGTCGAGGTCGGGTCGACGACGCCGTCGATGGTCATGCGGCGCACCTTCTCGGGGAACAGCGTCGCGTACTCGCTGCCGATGAAGGTGCCGTAGGAGTACCCGAGATAGTTCAGGCCGGTGTCGCCGACGGCCGCGCGCAGCACGTCGAGGTCGCGCACCGTGCTCTCGGTGTCGATGTGGCCGAGCAGGGCTCCGGTCTTGGCCGCGCAGTCGTCGCCGAAACTCTTCGCGACGGCGGTGGCCCCGGCCAACCACTCGTCAGACCCGCGCTTGCCGGGAACGATGTCGTAGAGGTAGGCGTCCATCTGGGCGGGCGTGACGCAGTCGACAGCGGAGGACTGCCCGACACCACGAGGATCGAAGCCCACGATGTCGTACTGCTGCTGAACGGAAGGATCGACGGCGAAATCGACGCTGTCCTTCACGAAGTCGAGTGCGGAGACTCCGGGGCCTCCGGGGTTCACGAAGAGGGTGCCCTGGCGGGTGCCGCTCTTCGCCGGCTGCTTGATGAGCGCGAGGGAGATGGGCTCACCTGTCGGGTCGCTCCAGTCGAGCGGCACCTGTGCCTTGGTGCATTCGAACCCGCCGCCGCAGTCTGACCAGGCGAGGGTCTGGCCGTAGAACGGCTGCAGGTCGGCCTCCACCTGTTCGCCCGTCGGAGTCGACTGGCCGGCTGCCGCTCCCGTGGAGCCACCGTCGGTCGACGCGTTGGGGAACCACGTCGTGCAGCCGGAGAGGAGGAGCACGGCCGCAGCGGTCACCGCTGTGACAGCGGCGAAGCGCGAGCGGGAGCGCGACGAACGGATACGGCCAACCCGACCGGATCGGTGCGACGGTACAGGTTCGGTCACGGCAGGGCCTTTCGTGGTGCGGAACCGGGCAGTGCCACGGTGATGAGCATCGCCTCGAGGGCGAGAGCGGGTGCCACGTTCGCGGCTATGCGTCGGCGGGCGTCGGCGATCGCATCCATTACGGCCAGCGTGTCGGCCGGCTCGCCCGCTGCGGCGAGCGCGTCGAGTTTCGGTCGGATGGCGGCGTTGATCGGCTCGAGCCGAGCATCCAGTTGCAACAGCAGCACGTCGCGGTAGAGCGACAGCAGGTCGACGAGAATGCGGTCGATGCCGTCGCGGAGGCTGCGCGTCGAGCGCCGCTTCTGGTCTTCTTCGAGCGCCTTGACCTGCGAACGCAACCCTGCCGGCACGGCCTGGCCGGGTTCGACCCCAAGCGTGCGGAGGGTGCTCTCGCGCTCCTCGGCGTCTCTCTCCTCGGTGATCGCGGAGGCATCGTCTTTGGCGAGGTCGAGCAGGCGAGCGGCGGCCATGACGGCCTCGGGCACGCTCCGGATGCCGAGAGCCACCGCCAGCGTCTCGTCACGGCGCGCACGCGCCTCTGCATTGGTGGCCAGCCGGTGCGCCATGCCGATGTGGCTCTGCGCCTCCCTCGCGGCACGGTGCGCCGTCTCGGCGTCGACGCCGTCGCGCCGTTCGAGGAGTTCGGCGACATCGTTCGTGCTCGGAACCCGCAGCCGCACCGAACGCACCCGGGAGCGGATCGTCGGCAGGAGGTCGGCCTCACTCGGCGCGCAGAGAATCCACACGGTGCGCTCGGGCGGCTCCTCGAGCGCCTTGAGCAGCACGTTCGACGTGCGCTCGACCATGCGGTCGGCGTCTTCGATGATCATGACGCGGTAGCGCGACACGGAGGGCGAGAACTGCGAGCTCGAGACGAGCGCCCGCACCTCTTCTATCGAGATGATGACCCTGTCGGTGCTGAGTACGGCGAGATCGGGGTGGGTTCGGGCGGCGACCTGGCGGCAGTCGCGGCAGTGGCCGCATCCACCCTCCCGGCAGAGCAGTGCTGAGGCGAAGGCGTACGCCAGGTTCGAGCGGCCGGAACCGGGCGGGCCGGTGATGAGCCACGAGTGCGTCATGGCTCCCCCGACGTTGCCCGCGGCATCCCTGAAGACGTCGATCGCCTCGGGTTGCCCGGTCAGCTCCTGCCACACGCTCATGTCGTCAAACCTACCTGCCGCCACTGACAACGAGCGGGGCGAGACGTTCGCGGATCTGCGCAGAAATGACGTCGGGAGGGAGTGCCCCGTCGACGACGAGAAAGCGTTCGGAATCATCCGCTGCAATCGCCAGGAACGAGGCGCGAACACGGGTATGGAAGTCGCTCTTCTCCGCCTCCAGCCTGTCGAATCGTTTCTCCGCGCGGTCGAGCCGTTCGCGGGCGTGAGCTTCATCGAGATCGATCAGAATGGTCAGATCGGGCCGCAGACCTTCGGTGGCCCACTCGGAGAGCCTCCTGATCTCGCCGCCGTCGAGCACGCGACCGGCACCCTGATAGGCGACCGACGAGTCGATGTAGCGATCCTGGATGACCACCTCACCGCGCTCGAGCGCCGGGCGCACCTTGGTGGCGATGTGTTGGGCCCTGTCGGCGGCGTAGAGCAGCGCCTCGGCGCGATCGCTGATCTGACCCCGGCTGTGCAGCACGATCTCCCGCACCTCCAGGCCGAACTCGGTACCGCCCGGCTCGCGGGTGCGCACGATCGTGCGGCCCGATGCCGCCAACCAGTCGGCGAGCAGTGCCGCCTGCGTCGATTTGCCCGCGCCGTCGCCCCCTTCGATGGTCACGAACAGGCCACGGGGGGTAGCGCTCTCTGTCACTTCTTCGGAGCAGCCTTTCGAGCGGGCGCCTTTCGCGCGGTTCCCGCCGCCGCGCGCTTCGTCGTGGTGCGCGGCTTGGCCGGACCCTTGGCGCGCTTGTCGGCGAGCAGCTGCACGGCGCGGTCGTAGTCGATCTCCTCGATCGACTCGGCCTTCGGAATCGTGGCATTGGTCACGCCATCTGTCACGTAGGCGCCGAACCGGCCGTCTTTGATCTTGATCGCCTTGCCGCTCTCGGGGTCGGGCTCGTCGAACTCCTTCAAGGCACTGGATGCTCGCCGGGCACCGTATTTGGGCTGGGCGAAGAGCTCGATCGCGCCGGGCAGGTCGATCTCGAAGATGAGGTCTTCGTTGTCGAGCGAGCGGGTGTCGGTGCCCTTCTTGAGGTACGGGCCGAACTTGCCGTTCTGCGCGGTGATCGGCTCGGAGGTCTCGGGGTCGTCGCCCACGGTGCGCGGCAGAGCGAGCAGGCGGAGGGCCGTGTCGATGTCGATCGAGGCCAGGTCCATCGACTTGAAGAGCGAAGCGGTACGGGGCTTGACCGCCGCGGACTTCGCGGGCGCCTTCTTCGCGGCCGGCTTCTTGGCAGGGGCCTTCTTCGCGGTGGACTTCGCGCCAGTCGAGCCTGCGGAGCCGGATTCGGCCGGGGGCTCGACGAGCAGTGCCGCAGCCGCGAGAAGGGCAGCTGCCGCCTCGGCCTCCTGCTCGGCCGTGAGCTCTGGGTCGACCTCGGTCACGTAGGGGCCGAACCGGCCATCTTTCGCGACCACGTTCTTGCCGTTCTCGGGGTTCACCCCGATGACGCGGTCGACGACGACGGGGGCGTTGATGAGTTCTTCGGCCTTGCCGAGCGTCAACTCGTCGGGTGCGAGCTCCGGCGGGATGTTCACCCGGCGCGGAGTCTTCACCTCGCCGGTCGCGAGGTCGACCTCGTCGCCCTCCGACACTTCGAGATAGGGGCCGTACTTGCCGATGCGCAGCGTGATCTCGTCGGAGAGCGGGATCGAGTTGATCGCCTTGGCGTCGATGTCGCCGAGGTTGTCGATCACGTCTCGGAGGCCGCGGTGGCCGTCGTTGCCGAAGTAGAACCCGTTCAGCCAGTCGACGCGGTCTTCTTCGCCGCCCGCGATCTTGTCGAGGTCGGATTCCAGTTCGGCGGTGAACTCGTAGTTCACCAGCTCGGAGAAGAACTCCTCGAGCAGGCGGATGACCGAGAACGCGATCCAGTTGGGAACGAGGGCCTGGCCCCGGGGCGTCACGTAGCCGCGGTCGATGATGGTGGAGATGATCGACGCGTAGGTCGAGGGGCGACCGATGCCGAGCTCGTCGAGCGTCTTCACAAGGCTGGCCTCCGTGTAGCGCGGGGGTGGGCTGGTCTCGTGGCCGGCGGCCTCCACCTCGAGGGCGCGGAGGTTCTGGCCCTTCGTCAGCGGGGGGAGTTTGGCCTCTGTGGGCTCGTTGCTGGCGTTCCGCTCTTCGTCCTGGCTCTCCTCGTAGGCGAGCATGAAACCGCGGAAGGTGATGACGGTGCCGCTGGCCGAGAACTCGGCGACGGTGCTGTCGGTCAGCCCCTCGACGGCGGTCGGGCCGGCAATGATCGTGACGGATGCCGTGGAGCCCTTGGCATCTGCCATCTGCGAGGCGACGGTGCGCTTCCAGATGAGTTCGTAGAGACGGAAGTCGTTGCCACGGAGGGTCGATGAGAGCTGCGACGGGGTGCGGAAGGTCTCACCGGCGGGGCGGATCGCCTCGTGCGCCTCCTGGGCGTTCTTTCCCTTGCCCGAGTACAGCCGCGGCTTGTCGGGAACCGTCTCGGCACCGTACAGCGCCGTGGCCTGGGTGCGGGCGGCGTTCAGCGCCTGCTGCGAGAGCGACGGGGAGTCGGTTCGCATATAGGTGATGTAGCCGTTCTCGTAGAGCGACTGGGCGACGCTCATCGTCTGCCGCGCGGAGAACCGGAGCTTTCGCGCCGCCTCCTGCTGCAGCGTCGACGTCGTGAAGGGTGCGGCAGGGCGCCGGGTGTACGGCTTCGACTCGACATTCGAGACCTGGATGCCGACGGTCGGGTCTTTCAGAGCGGCTGCCAGCGACTGGGCCTGGGCCTCGCTCAACAGGCTGGCCTTGCTCTTCAGCTGGCCCGACTCGTCGAAGTCGCGGCCGGTGGCAATTCGTTCGCCGTTGACACGCACCAGCCGGGCGCCGAACGACTGCGCATCCGCACCGGCGGTCGCCGCGTCGGCGAGCGTTGCGTTCAGGTCCCAGTAGCTCGCGGCCGTGAACGCGAGGCGCTCGCGTTCACGCTCCACCACGAGACGGGTGGCGGCGGACTGCACACGGCCGGCCGAGAGACCCGGGCCGACCTTTCGCCAGAGCACCGGCGACACCTCATAGCCGTAGAGCCTGTCGAGGATGCGCCGCGTCTCCTGCGCATCGACCAGGGCCTCGTCGATGTCGCGGGTGTTGTCGCGAGCGTGCTCGATCGCCTCCTTGGTGATCTCGTGGAACACCATGCGGCGAACAGGAACTTTCGGCTTCAGCACTTCGAGCAGGTGCCACGCGATGGCCTCACCCTCGCGGTCTTCATCAGTTGCAAGGTAGAGCTCGTCGGCGTTCGCCAGGGCCTTCTTCAGTTCGGCGACCGTCTTCTTCTTCTCCGCGGAGACCACATAGTACGGAGCGAAGCCGTTCTCGACGTCGACAGAGAACTTGCCGAGGGAGCCCTTCTTCAATTCCGGCGGGAGATTCTTCGGCTCGACGAGGTCGCGGATGTGACCGACCGAGGCCTGCACCTCGTAGCCGTCGCCCAGGTACTGGGCGATGGACTTCACTTTGGTCGGTGACTCGACGATCACGAGTTTTCTCGGGCCTGACACGGGCGCTCCCTGAACACTGGAATATGGATTGCTGAACGCTGCTGAACCGGCTCGACTGAGCAGGAGCGGCGCGACCGACGGACGCACTGGCCCGTCAGGCACACCATACACACCATCCGATGGCGTTTACCTAATTCCGCCGTGGGCTTACGTCGCTGCGAGTAAGCCCTCCGCCTCTTGCGGCGCGGCGCATTCGGAGCAGGATGGAGGCTGTAACTCAATGGAGAGGAGTAGGCACTCGTGTCTGTCACCCAAATAGGAACCTATACAGCGAAGCTCGTCGACGGGCCGTTGGAGGGTAAGACCATCAGCACGGACTTCACGGCGGGAGGTGAGGCCCAGCCGAGGATCATGATCCCCACGGACACGCCCTCGAAGCAGTACCTCTATATCCGCGGTCGCGGAATCGAGTTCGGCGAGGGCAGCGACGCCGATCGCCGCCCTCGCGCCGTCGAATACCGCTTCGTGCAGGCCGTCTTCGAATAGCGGGCATCTCGTTTCACCGGGGCCGGGTCTGCAGTCACTGCGGGCCCGGCCCCGCTCGTGCCGCCACCGTCACGTCGACACCCAGAACGACCCGGTGCGCCTGCACGGAGACGATGGCATCGGCCACGTCGCAGTCGGCCAGCTCGACGCCGTTCCCCGCGGCGACCCGAGCTGCCGCCAGGCAGGGATAGCCGCCCAGGAATCCCGCGGCGACGTCTGCCCCGGCCAGCGCGGCCGCCTCGGCGGCGCCCTGGAGTTGGTGCCGCGCCGACAACGCCGTGACGAGAGTCATCAGCAGCGCCGCCATCATCAGCAGGGCGGCGATGACGGCGATCGCCAGCACCGATCCCGAGCCGGTGTCGTCACGGAACGGCCTCATCACGCGGGACAGTCGCACCCCCCGCGCCGTCATCGCCCGTCTCCCAGGGAGCAGGACCGGGCGCTGGCCTCCAGCCCTCCGGCGTCGAGACCGCCCAGCCGGATCGGCGCCGACACGGTCGCGCAGACCAGGTCGCCTTCACGCGCGGTCGAGAGGCGGTGGGTGCCGACAAGGCGGTTCACCAGTCCGTCGGCAGCTGAGGGGTCGCCGCGCGCGTTCGTTCGCGCGGCGACGGATGCGGCATCCGCGACCCGCAGGTGAAGGGCACCAGCCTGCAGGGACGAGATCGCCAGCACGAGCACGAGGAGAACGGCGGGGAGGCCGGCGGCGAATTCGGCTGTGACGGTTCCACGATCATCCTGCACCGCGCGGACGATCCGGATCCCGTGGCCGGCCATCAGACGCCTGCCGTCAGTGCTGTGCGGATGATCTGGGTGAGCAGGGCCTTCACTTCGTCGCCGTGGAGGATCGCAACGAGGAGCCCCGCGAAGCCGACGGCGGCCATCGTGGCGATGGCATACTCCGCTGTCGCCGATCCACGGTCGTCACGAAGAGCCACCTTGAGACGGCGCAGGGTGCCGGAGGCATCTCGGCGTGGGAGAGAGTGATGCAGGAGGTGGTCTTTCATCGGGTGTTTCCTTTGCTTCGGGGCGGATGGTGGCTGGCGGGTCTCGTCGCTGGGTCAATCGTGGAGCGGTTCGGGTGGGTGCCGACGAAGACAGCGGCGATCGGTGGAGTTCTGCTACCAGGAGGCGAATGTGGAGGAGATGACGGCAAGCAGCAGGGGTGCGACGCCGAGGAGCATGAAGGCGGGGAGTACGCAGAGCCCGAGCGGCAGCATCAGGCGGATCGAGAGTGCCGCCGCGACCTTCTGACCGGCTGCCTGGGCTTCGCGGCGAAGCTGGCGGCCCTCGCTTCGGAGAAGCTCGGCAGCCGGCACGCCCGCCCGGTGGGAGAGCTCGACGATCGCGTCGATGACGGTCATGCTGTCGGGTTCGCCGAGATCGAAGTCGAGCAGAGTGTTCTCGGTAAGGCGGCGAGCGCTCGCCAGGGACACTCCCCCGCCCATGGCCACCGCCATGAGTTCGACGCCGAGGCCGGTGGTGACGGCAGCGGGAGTCGCTGCACGGACGAGACGGCGGTTCCAGAGTCGCGCCAGAAGAAGGAGTGCTGAGCCCGCCACCAGGCAGGCGAACCCCGGCACGGTGGCCGAGAGAGTGTGCAGCGTGTCGAAGCCGAGAAGCGCGCCGAAGCCGAGCGCGACCACAGGCAGCGCCGTCATGAGCCGCGTCGTCGCAATGGGCGCCGCAAGTGCGACATCGACAGTTCGCTGGGTGTGGCCGATGTCGCGCAGCGACCCCGCCATGTCGCGGAGGCAGGGCGCGTTCGGTGCGCCGGATTCGTCCGCAACGTGCCAGGCTGCGGCCACGGCGCGCCAGGCCGAGGCCGTGCGGGCGTCGGCAGCGCGGCTCGCGACGGCTATTGCGGCATCGGCAGGCGCTCCGAGGCTGATGGCGCGCGCAATCGTCTCGACGATGTGGGCGTGACGACGGGCGGCAGCGCTGAGCCGCCCGCCACGCGCGACGCGTTCTCCCGACGGGAGGTAGCTCCACGCGCTCTGCGGGGCCACTCCCGCTTCGAGCAGCACAGCCAGCCGCTGAACGATTGCGGCCACGGCATCGACCTGCGCGCCTCCGCTCGGAGTTTGACGCGTCTGTTCACGCATGGCGCCCTCCGGTCGGTGAGGCCGCGGTTGTCGCGACGGCCCCGGGGGCGGTGGCGACGGTGGCGCCGATGGCGCCCGCGACGTGAGACGGAGGTGGATCGACTCGGAGGCCGTCCCGAGGAGGGCCGTTCCGCAAAGGTTCCACTTCAAGGCGGCCCCTAGTGTCGAGAGCGAGGGCGCCGAGCTCGGCGAGGTAACGCTGGGAGCCGCGGCGCTCGAGGTGGAGCACGAGGCCGATCGCGCTCACGGCCTGGCTGGCCAGGGCCTCGGGAGCGAGCCCGGCCAGAGCCCCGAGGGCCTCGAGGCGGGTGGGCACGTCGGCGAGCGAGTTCGCGTGGAGCGTGCCCGCGCCGCCGTCGTGGCCCGTGTTGAGGGCGGAGAGCAGTTCGCGGATCTCGGCTCCGCGGCACTCGCCGAGCACGAGGCGGTCGGGGCGCATCCGGAGGGCTTCGCGCAGCAGGCGGTCGAGAGTGATGCCCCCCGCCCCTTCGAGGTTCGGCTGGCGCGCTTCGAGAGAGACGAAGTGCGGATGATCCACCTGCAGTTCGGCGACGTCTTCGATGGCGACGAGGCGTTCGTCGGGAGCCGCGGAGGAGAGGAGCGCCGAGAGAAAAGTGGTCTTCCCGGAGCCGCCCGCGCCGGTGATCAAAAGATTCGAGCGTTCACAGACTGCGCGCTCCACGATGGCGCGCAGGTCGATTCGCAGGCGAGATGAGCTGGGCGGAGCGTCGCCGGGAGGTGTGAAAAACCCCGCTCGCGAGAGGTCGTCGAGGTGCAGGACGCCCGGCCGGGGAATGCGGAGGGAGATGAGCGTGCCGCGCGGAGAGACCGGCGGCAGCACGGCGTGCAGCCGCATCCCGTCGTTCAGGCGCACATCGACGCAGGGGGACGCTTCGTCGATGTGGCGGCCGCCGAGGGCGACGAGACGCACGGCCAGGTCCCGGAGTTCGGGTTCGCCCGGGCACGCCCAGGAGCGCTCGCGCACGAGGCCCGATCCGCGGTCGACCCAGAGCGCGTCTGCGCCGTTGACGAAGATGTCGGTGACGCCGGGCTCCCGCGCGAACCGTTCGAGCGGGCCCAGCCCGGTCGTGTTGCGGGATGGCGGTGCATCGGAGGCCGAGCGCGCCGAACTCGCACGCGCCAGGTAAGCACGCGCGGCGTCAGACGACGGCGCATCGTCGTATCCGCGCGTCGAGCTCGGGCGCGCCACGTACGGTAGCGCCGCCACGCGCCACGGCGCGGGCGAGGGTGGCGCCCCGACAGGCGGCGGCCCAAGCCGGGGAGGCGGCGTGGGCGAAGGCACCGCAGAGGGCGATGCGCCAGCCAACCGACGCCGGGAGGGCTGCAGCGGGGGCGGAGGCGCGGCGGAGGGCGGCGTGGCGGACGGCGACATGGCGGGGGGCGACGTGGCGGAGCGACGACGCAGGGAGGGCGGCGGAAGCGGAAGCGCGGGCGGAGGTGCCGCGCACGACGGCGCGTCGGCGAGACGACGCGGGTAGGGCGGCGGCGGCACAGGCGCCGCAGCACTCCGCCCCACGCCACTCCCCCGCCGCGGGGCGGCCACGTACCGTTCACTGATCGCTGTCATGCGGCGAGCCTAGGAACGCACGCAGAGCCCGCCGACGCCGGCGATCACATCTGTGGAGAGATTCCGCGATCCCCACGTGGGGAGGAGAAGATCGAGCAACAAATGGCGCGTTAAATGAAGGGGGCGGCACCTATTGGGGGAAAAGGTGCCGCCGTAGCAGCGCACGATTGGGGGGAATCGGGATTGCGCTGCATCCAAGCCATAATCGACTTGGTAGTGAAGAGTTTACCTGAGCGAAACATGCCCGCAAACCGTTTCAGACGATTCCCAGCATGAACTCGCGCGAAGCATCCGGGCCACCCGATTCGGGTCCAGAATCGAACAGAACCACGCACACGGCACGACGGAGCAAAGGAGCACCATGACCAACGGCATCGACAACCTGCTGCACGAAACGCGACGTTTCGAACCGACCGAGGAGTTCCGCGCGCAGGCGGTCGCCGGCCCCGAACTCTACGAACGGGCATCCGAAGACCGCCCCGCCTTCTGGGGCGAGCAGGCCCGCGAGCTGCTGCACTGGCACAAACCGTTCACCAAGACGCTCGACTGGTCGAACGCGCCGTTCGCGAGCTGGTTCGAAGACGGCCAGCTGAATGTCGCCTACAACTGCCTCGATCGCCACGTCGAGGAAGGCAACGGCGACCGCATTGCTCTCAATTGGGAGGGCGAGCCCGGCGACAGCCGAACGTTCACGTACGCCGAGCTCACCGCCGAGGTGAAGAAGGCGGCCAACGTGCTCGAGAAGCTGGGCATCGGCGAGGGCGACCGCGTGGCCATCTACCTCCCCATGGTTCCCGAGGCGGTCATCTCGATGCTGGCCGTCGCCCGCATCGGCGCCGTGCACTCCGTCGTCTTTGGCGGGTTCAGCGCCGAGAGCCTGCGCGCCCGCATCGACGACGCGGCCGCCCGCCTCGTCATCACCGCCGACGGTGGCTGGCGAAAGGGCAAGGTCTCCGCCCTGAAACCGGCGGTCGACGCTGCGCTGGCTCTGGATGGCGCCGTGACCGGCGCGGGCGGCACCGGCACGGGCGGCACCAGCACCACCAGTACCACCGGCACCAGCACCACCAGCACCGTCGAGCACGTGCTCGTCGTCAGACGCGGCAACAACGACGTCGACTGGCACGACGACCGCGACCTCTGGTGGCACGACGAGATGGCGACGGTCGACGCCGAGCACGAAGCGCAGCCGTTCCCCGCAGAGAATCCCCTGTTCATCCTCTACACCAGCGGAACCACCGGCAAGCCGAAAGGCATTCTGCACACGAGCGGCGGCTACCTCACCCAGGCCGCCTTCACCCACCGCAACGTCTTCGACCTGCACCCCGAGACCGATGTCTACTGGTCGACCGCCGACGTCGGCTGGATCACCGGCCACACCTACGTCGTCTACGGCCCGCTCGCGAACGGCGCCACGCAGGTGATCTACGAGGGCACGCCAGACGCTCCGCATGCGGGTCGGTGGTGGGAGATCATCCAGAAATACAAGGTGAGCATCCTCTACGCGGCGCCGACGGCCATCCGCACCTTCATGAAGCTGGGTCGCCAGATACCTGACGCCTTCGACCTGTCGAGCCTGCGCCTGTTGGGGTCGGTCGGCGAGCCGATCAACCCCGAGGCGTGGATCTGGTACCGCGACGTGATCGGCCGGGGCACGACCCCCGTCGTCGACACCTGGTGGCAGACCGAGACGGGCGCGATCATGGTGTCGGCCCTGCCCGGCGTCACGACGCTGAAGCCGGGGTCGGCGCAGGTCGCGCTGCCGGGTGTGAACATCGAGGTTCTGGATGACGCGGGCACCCCCGTGGGCAAGAACGCCGGAGGGCTGCTTGTCGTCTCCGAGCCGTGGCCCTCGATGCTGCGCGGAATCTGGGGTGACCCCGACCGCTTCGTCGAGACCTACTGGAGCACGTTCCCCGGCAAGTACTTCGCGGGCGACGGGGCACGGCTCGACCGGGACGGCGACATCTGGCTGCTCGGCCGGGTCGACGATGTGATGAACGTGTCGGGGCATCGCCTGTCGACCGCCGAGATCGAGTCGTCGCTGGTGTCGCATCCGCGGGTCGCAGAAGCCGCGGTGGTGGGCGCGGCCGACGAGACCACAGGCCAGGCGGTCGTGGCGTTCGTGATCGTGCGCGTCGACCAGGCGGGCGACCTGCGGGAGGAGGCCGACGCTCTCGCGGCCGAGCTCCGGAGCCACGTGTCGAACCAGATCGGCGCGATCGCGCGCCCGAAGCAGGTGTTCATCGTCGCGGAGCTGCCGAAGACCCGTTCAGGCAAGATCATGCGGCGGCTGCTGCGCGACCTGGCGGAGGGCCGCGAGATCGGCGACACGACGACGCTGGCCGACACGCAGGTGATGAACATCATCAGCACCAACATCCGCGCCTGACCCGCGCCGCCCGCTGCCCAGCGCGCTGTCACCGGTCGGCCCGCCGCCGCGGCCGGTGCGGCTGCCCGCTCACGGTGCGCGGCGTGGGCAGGCGGGGGCCGCCGCCGCGCGCGGGCGCGGGCGCTACGCGAACGCGACGATGAGCTCCACCTCGACGGGCGAGTCGAGCGGCAGCACCGCGACGCCGACCGCCGAGCGCGCGTGCACGCCCGCCTCGCCGAAGACGTCGACCAGGAACTCCGAGGCGCCGTTGATGACGCCCGGCTGCCCGGTGAAGCCCGGGTCGGAGGCCACGAAGCCCGTCACCTTCACGACGCGTGTGACCCGATCCAGCGACCCGAGCACGCTCTGCACCGCCGCCAGCGCGTTGATCGCCGACAGCTGCGCGAACTCCTTCGCCTCAGACGGTGACACGAGCCCCTCGCCCTCGCCGACCTTGCCGGTCGCGGGCAGCAGCCCGTCGACGAACGGCAGCTGGCCGGCGGTGAAGACCAAGTCGCCGTGGATGGTCGCCGGCACATAGGCGCCGGCCGGGGCAGAGACCGCCGGGATGCTGATCCCGAGTTCGGCCAGCCGCGCCGCCACAGCGCCGCCCGCCGCCACAGCGCCGCCGGCCCCCACAGCGCCGCCCGAGGCCGTGCTCATCGGGCGCCCGTCTCGTCTTGCCCGGGCGCGGCCGGCACGCCGGTGCCGTCGGGGCCGGATGCCGCACCCTCGTTCCACGAACCGTTCGCCGCAGCTGCCGAGGCCGCCGCCGCAGCCGGCTCCGAGCCCTGCAGCGGGCGCTTCAGGTACGCCACAATGCCGCCCTGCTCATTCGTCACGATCTGCACGAGCTCCCACCCGTCGGAGCCCCAGTTGTTCAGAATCGCCGCTGTGTTGTGGATCATCAGCGGGGTGGTCACGTACTCCCATGCGGTCACGGGCTCTCCTTAGGCTCTTTTTTCAGGTTGGTGCCTTAGGCTTCGGTCTATGTCTGCCCCAAAACGTAAGGTTAGCGGCGCGGTCGGAGCCATCCTTGGCCTTGTGGGCATGAGCGCAATCGCTGGCGTGCTCGTCACGGCCATGGTCACTCCGGCTCTCGCCGTCACCGGTCTTGCTGCCAACAACTCTATCGGCGTGTTCGAGAATCTCCCGAGCTACATCAAGCCGGATGCCCTCGCCCAGACCTCCAGTGTCTACGGCAAGAACGAAGACGGCTCGAACGTGCTGCTCGCCTCGTTCTACGAGCAGAACCGCCAGACGGTCGGCTGGAACGACATCTCGCAGTTCGCGAAAGACGCCCTGGTTTCGACAGAAGACCCGCGTTTCTACGTGCACGGAGGGGTCGACGTGCAGTCGACGTTCCGTGCGCTCGTCGGCAACGTCGTCTCCGGCGGCATCAGCTCCGGCGCCTCCACGATCTCGCAGCAGTACGTGAAGAACATCCTCGTCCAGCGCGCCGAGGCGATCGACGATCCGACGCAGGAGGCTGCGGCCTACGCAGAGGCCACCGCGCAGACGACCGACCGCAAGCTGAAGGAGGCCAAGCTCGCGATCGGGCTCGAGAAGGAGTACAGCAAAGACGACATCCTTCTCGGCTACATGAACATCGCGCTCTTCGGTGGGCGGGTGTACGGCATCCAGGCCGCGTCGGAGTACTACTTCGGCATCCCCGCCAGCCAGCTCTCGCTGCCCCAGGCCGCGAGCCTGATCGCGATCGTCAACGAGCCCGAGGCCCTCCGCATCGACCTCGACGAGGAGCACACCGCCGCGAACAAGGCTCGCCGCGACAAAGACGTTCTCGCCTCGATGCTGAAAGAGCACACGATCACGCAGGCGCAGTTCGACGAGGCCGTGGCCACCCCGGTCACTCCGAACATCACCGAACCGTCGACCGGTTGCCAGACGGCCGTTCACGGGGCCGGGTTCTTCTGCGACTACGTCAAGAAGATCATCGAGCAGGATCCGACCTTCGGCGACACGGCCGACGCGCGCGACAAGAACCTCGCGACCGGCGGGTACCAGATCTACACCACCCTCGACATGAAGCTGCAGACGCAGGCCGACGAGACGGTGAAGTACTACGCGCCCTACGACGCGTCGAACCTCGACCTCGGCGCCGTACTCGTCACCGTCGAACCCGGCACCGGCCGCGTGACCTCGATGGCGCAGAACAAGAACTTCAGCGAAGAGCCCGACGCCCCCGCCGACTCCACGAGCGTCAACTACTCGACCGACGCTGCCTACGGCGGATCGACCGGCTTCCAGGTCGGCTCGACCTACAAGCTGTTCACGCTCATCGCGTGGCTGCAGTCCGGTCGCTCGCTGGGTGACATCGTGAACGGGTCGAACGGCCAGTCGTACAACCTCGCCAACTTCAAGAACACCTGCGGCGGTGCCAGCGGCGGAACCTACAAGCCGGGCAACGACGCGGGTGAGGCCGGCGGTCGCGCCTCCGTTCTCAACCAGTTCGAAGAGTCCGTCAACAACGCCTTCATCACCATGCAGCAGTCGCTCGACCAGTGCGCGATCAGGGATGTCGCGACCTCCCTCGGAGTGCACCGCGCCAACGACGCCCCCCTCGACACCTACGTCGCTGCCGGTCTCGGAACGAACGAGATCGCCCCGCTGACCATGGCCGCCGCCTACGCCGGCGTCATCAACAAGGGCCTCTACTGCAGCCCCGTCGCCATCGACAGCATCACCGATGCCAACGGCGCCCCCGTTGCGGTGCCGCAGGCGAACTGCACCCAGGCCATCGACCCGGCGATCGCCCAGGCTGCCGCGTACGCCATGCAGGGCGTGATCCAGTCCGGCACAGCGACACCGGCCAACCCGAGCGACGGCACGCCTCATGCCGGCAAGACGGGCACCACCGACAACGAAGAGAGCATCTGGCTCGTCGGCGGCACCACGAAGCTCGTCACCGCTTCGTGGACCGGCAACGTCACCGGCCACGTCTCGATCCGGCACACCTCGATCTACGGCCCCGGCAGTGGCCCCGTCAACAGCGGGTACACCCGGCTCTACATGTGGCGGGACTTCTACAAGCAGACGGGCGACTCCTACGGCGGCGACTCGTTCCCCGTGCCGCCTCGCAACCTGAGCGCGGGCCAGTCGGTGAAGGTGCCCGACGTCACCGGCCTTTCGATCGACGCCGCCATCTCGAAGCTCGAGAACGCCGGGTTCGAAGCGAACGACGCCGGCGAGCAGGATTCGAACAGGACCGCCGGCCAGGTCTCGTCGACCGATCCCGCAGCCGGGACGAGCGCAACCAAGGGCGCCGACATCGACGTCTTCACAAGCAACGGCAAGCTGAAATCGCTGCCCGATGTGACGGGCAAGATACCCATCGACTCGGTCAACACGCTGAAGGGGCAGGGGTGGAACGTAACGCAGCAAGTGAGCCCCGACGCGGGCTGCAAGAAGAACAGTGTCGTCAGCCAGACACCCGAAACCGGTGATTACAACCAGTCCACGACGCCGGTCACCCTGGTGATATGCCAGTAAAGTCGTCGATGGCCGCCACCGCGGCCGTCGGCGCCGGCCTCGGCCTCGGCGCGCTCGCCTGGGGCACGCTGGTCGAGCGGAAGCTCTTCACCCTGCGACGCGTGACGGTTCCGATTCTGGCTCCGGATGCCCGTCCGATCCGGGTACTGCACATCTCCGACCTGCACATCGCGCCGTTCCAGCACCGCAAGCAGCGCTGGGTGCAGCGCCTCGCACGGCTGAAGCCCGACCTCATCGTGGACACGGGAGACAACCTCGGTCACCGTGACGCGTACGACTTCCTCCGTGACACCCTCGAGCCGTTCCGCGGCGTCCCCGGCGTCTATGTGAACGGGTCGAACGACTACTGGGCACCGTCGTTCCGCAACCCGCTCCGTTACTTCATGGGCCCGTCGAAGAACGCCGATGCCGCGGAGCGCCTCGACCTCGACCGCGAGCACGCGATCTTCGACTCCCTCGGCTGGGTCGACCTCGACAACAGAGCGTCGTCGTTCGACGTGAACGGAACCACCATCGAGTTCTTCGGAGTCGACGACCCGCACCGCAGCTACGACCGGCTCGAGCGCACCACCAGCGCGATCGACAGCCTGCGCGAGGGCGACGACGGTGAGCACGGTGACGACGGCGCCCGGGTCACACAGGGCTCGCGCACCGGCTCCGGCGCCCGCCGCACTGCGGCCGCAGCATCCCGGAGCACACTGAGCGTCGGTGTCGCCCACGCTCCGTACCAACGCATCCTGAACTCCTTCGTGACGCTCGGCGCCCAGCTGATCTTCGCCGGCCACACCCACGGCGGCCAGGTCTGCGTGCCGGGGTACGGCGCCCTCGTCACCAACTGCGACATCCCCCGCCGCCAGGTGAAGGGCCTCAGCACGTGGCGCCGCGGTGCGCGCACGGCGTTCCTGAACGTCTCGGCCGGGCTCGGCACCTCGATCTTCGCACCCGTGCGGTTTGCCTGCCTGCCCGAGGCGACCCTGCTGACGCTGGTTCCGGCGACCGAGGCCTGACAGCCTTCTCAGGCGCGGTCGCAGAGGGCCGAAAAGTCGGCTATTCTAGACAAGTTGTTCGAGCCGGTTCGCGCTGGCGAAGACCACGATCGGGGTATGGCGCAGCTTGGTAGCGCGCGTCGTTCGGGACGACGAGGTCGCAGGTTCAAATCCTGTTACCCCGACACAAAACACGAAGAGGGCCGGCACACGCTGGCCCTCTTCGTGTTTCAACCGGCCTCACCGGGAGGACAGCTGGCCGTCGCTCTCCTCCAGGTAGCAGCGCCCGCAGAGCGCCTCGTAGGTGACCTCGTCGCCGTCGATGGCCACCTGGTCGCCGTCGAAGACGAACCGGCCGTTGACGAGGCGGGGGTTGAAGATCGCCTTGCGACCGCACCGGCAGATGGTCTTCAGCTCTTCGAGGCTGTGCGCGACCTCGAGCAGTCGCCCGCTGCCCGGGAAGGCCGCGGTCAGGAAGTCGGTGCGGATTCCGTAGGCCAGCACCGGCACATCGTCGATCAGGGCGATGCGCAGGGCGTCGTCGACCTGCTCAGCTGTCAGGAACTGGGCCTCGTCGATCAGCAGGCAGCTCACGTCGCCCGCGCTCGCGCCGAACCCGTCACCGAGCAGGTCGCCTGTCTGGTCTGTGGATGCCCGCACAGCCTCCCGCTCGGTGAGGAAGACGTCGCGCAGGCCCTGGTCGGGGCCGACCAGGAAGTCGACGTCGCGCACCACTCCGAGCCGGGAGACGATCGAACGGTCACCCTTCGTGTCGGTGGAGGGTTTCGCGATCAGCACGCGGTGCCCGCGCTCCTCATAGTTGTAGGCGGCCTGCAGCAGCGCCGTGCTCTTGCCGCTGTTCATCGCCCCGTACCGAAAATAGAGTTTTGCCACCAGACAACCTTAGGTGCTCTCAGAACAGGGTCGGCGAGCCCGGCACTGCGTTCACCGGCGGGCGCGCAGGGCGGGGCGCTCGCCCGACAGGGGTGAAGAGCCGCTGGTCGTCCATCTGGGGCAGCAGGCCCAGCGCACTCGACGCCACCCCGCCGGTTGCCGGGTCTGCCACGCCCTGACGCAGCCCGTGCTTCGCGAGCAACGGCCGGATGCGCCGGCCGAGCCACGCGCGGTACTCCTTCGGTGCATACGACGACGACCCCGGGTACATCGCGCGATACGACTCGACCTGCTCTGGATGCTCGCGCTCCAGCCACTGCATGAACCACGGCTTGATCCCCGGCTTCAGGTAGAGAACCGAGTGCAGCACGCTCGTCGCGCCCGCCTCCTTCACCCGCGCCAGCGCGTCGTCGAGGTGAGTCGTGGTGTCGGTCAGGTACGGCAGGATCGGCATCAGGAACACGGAGCACTCGAGCCCGGCATCCCGCACGGCCCGAACCGTCGCGAGCCGCGCCTTCGCGGTCGGTGTGCCCGGCTCGACGCTCTGCTGCAGGTCGTCGTCGTAGATCGCGATCGACATGCCGATGTCGACCTTCACCCGCTTCGACGCCTCGACGAGCAGGGGCAGGTCACGGCGCAGCAGCGTGCCCTTCGTCAGGATCGAGAACGGCGTGCCCGAGTCGGCCAGCGCCTCGATGATGCCGGGCATCAGCGCATAACGCCCTTCGGCCCGCTGGTACGGATCGGTGTTCGTGCCGAGCGCGACCGGGTGGTGGGCCCACGACGGCTTGGCGAGCTCCTTCGCCAGAACCTCGGCCACGTTCACCTTCACCACGATCTGGCTGTCGAAGTCGAGCCCCGAATCGAGGTCGAGGTAGGTGTGCGTCGGCCGCGCGAAGCAGTAGACGCAGGCGTGACTGCACCCGCGGTAGGGGTTGATGGTGTAGCTGAACGGCATGGTGCTCTGGGTCGGTACGTGGTTCAGTGCGGACTTGGCCAGCACCTCGTGGAAGGTGATCCCTGCGAACTCCGGCGACTTCACCGACCGCACCAGGGAACTCAGCTGGGCGAGCCCGGGCAGCGCCGAGGTGCTCTCGGTGTCGAGTCGCTGCCCGTTCCATCTCATGTCGACATTCGAACATATCTCCGAACAGGATGCAAACAGACGGCGCTCAGGTTCTGACCGGGCAGGGGCCAGTAGCATATGAGCTTCGGAGCACTCCGGCCGGCGACGGCACGCAGAAGGGGAAGATGGACGAGAAGCCCAGGTTCTCCCGCCGCACCCTGCTGAAGGCCGCGGCGATCGCCGTTCCGGTCGCCGGCATCGCCATCGCCGTGCCGACGGCTCTCACCCGGCGGCCCGACGTCGCCATGTGGTGGACGAGCCTCAGCCAGAACGGCTCCAGCTCGCGCGCCAGCCTGAACGTGCGCATCCCCGCCGGGGTGCCGTCGGCGGCGGGCGCCTCCATCTTCGTGAATGCGGCGTCGTTCCCGGTCTATGCCGTGAAGTCGGTCACCGCGAACGACCCGTGGCGCCCGTTCTTCGCGAAAGACGCGCCCTTCCAGCTGCTGACCGCCGACCGCACGGCTGAGGAACGCACCGCGCTGGTGGTCGTCGACTTCGTGCGGATGAGTTCCGACGAGTCGGCCGGAACCGTGCGCGCAACGTGCAACGGTGCCGACGGGAACCTGCTGGCCGAAGCGTCGCTGAACCTCGCCCAGCCCCTCTTCACGAGGTTTTCGTAGCGTCTTCCGCGTGAACGGTCACCGTCACCGCACCGAGCGCGGGGAGCGACCCGGCGGCCTGGTCGATCGGGATGTCGAGCTGCTTGTCGAACCGCAGCCGCCGGATGCTCACGTCGATCGCCCGCACCGGGGCGGACAACTGTGCTCCGGTGGGCACAGCCGCGACGTCGACCAGCTCGACAGACGACACCGAACTGCCCGGCGGAAGCGACAGAACGTCGGCCTGCGACTCGGCGGCCAGAACGGTCACGCGACTGACCGTGATGTCGCTGATCGTGGGGGCGAAGCCCTGCACCCGGCCGGCCGTGCCGATGATGGCCGCCTTCGACGTCGTACCCGTTCGCGAGCCGGAACCGGCCCCGGAGTTCTCGCCCGTGCCAGACCCGGCATCGGTGTCGCGCGAGAGGGTGACATTGTTCACACTCACCCGCGAGAAGTTCGACTCTGCGCCGATGACCCAGGCCGCAGGGCCGGCGTAGCCGTCGAGGTAGATGTCGGCGAGCTCCCCCGCCGCGGGTTCTGCTGTGACGTACTTCGTCGAGCCGAACTGCAGCACGCCGGCGGGCCCGCCGGTGACCGACGCGGTGGTCGTGCGCGTGTTCGTGAAGTTCGACACATAGACCCGGCTGAGGCGTGAGCCGTCACCCGCCTGAAGGCGCACGGGGTTGATCCCGACATCCACCGTCACGTTCGAGATGTAGATGTCGGAGACGTTCCGATCCTCGGCGCTCAGCCCGTTCGTGTACGCGGTCGTGTTGCCGCCGGTGTTCTTGGCGAAGATCGAGAAGCAGTCGTCGCCCGTGCGACCGCGCACCGAGTCGATGTGGATGTCGCGGCAGCCCGGCCCGATGTCGATACCGTCCTGGTTGGTGGTCGTGGCATCCTGCGCCAGCTCGATGTCGCTCCAGTGCGCGCCCCGCACCCCATACTGCATCGCGGCCATCTTGTACATCGGCCCGAGCGTCACGCCGGAGACGGTCAGTCCGGTGACGTTCTGGAACAGGAGGCCCTGCCCGCGGCCCCCTGACTGGCTGAGCGGGTTGCCGTTGAAGCGGGCCAGGCCGGTTCCCACAATGCGAAGGTTCGAGTTGCCGGTGCCGCCCGCGATCTGGTCGGAGTTCCGCAGCATGTTGTCGTTCGCGCCGTCGACGAGCCTGATACCGGCATCGTTCAGGGTGAGCGTCGTGTCCGACGACATGATGATCGCCTCGTCGATGAAGTAGCGGCCGCTCAGCACCACTTCGCCCGATTCAGCCAGTGCCTTGTTGATGGCGGCGACATCGGTCGCGCCGGTCGTGTCGCCCGAGGGTGCAACGTGTCTCGTCATGGCTCGAGTCAATCACGCCGACGGGGCGGGCGGCTGAAGGGGAGCCTAAACGAAACCAAGCGCCCCCTGCGGTGAGGGGTGTCGACCGCAGAGAACGCTTGGTTCCTCGATTGTGCAGCTCGTCGAATTCCATCGCAGTTGGAAGCCGACGTGTGCTCCACGCTATGAGTTCGGAGTGCCCGCCGACCCGGATTGGTCAGAAGCCGAACTTTCTCCGACTTTCTTTCGGCGGGCCGAGACCAGCAGGATGACCACCACTGCGACGACAGCGAGCAGCACGATGCCGCCAGCCACGGCGAGGATCAGCCAACCCGCCAGCCCGTCCCCCGCACTCGTCGTCGCCGAGGGCGCCGCGCCGAGTGCCGTGGCACCCGGCCGCCCGCAGTCGGGCGCCGATGCGCTGCCGGCAGACGCCGCGGTACCCGCCGCGGGCGCGTACTCGAAGGTGAGGGAATTGCTCACCGGGTGTCCGTCGCTCGACACGATCTGCCAGCTCACGGTGTACGAACCCGGCCCGCCGAGCGCGACGGGCGCACTGACCGTGTGGCTCAGGATGCTCGTGCAGCCGGTCTCGAAGTGCGTCGTAGCGGCATCCGGCCCCGTCACCTCCACGATCGACGACGAGCCGTCGCCGGAGAGGTCGAGCACGAGGTCGTTGAACGTCAGGCTCACCTCTGCCGGAGGTGCGGTGACCGTCGCGCCCGCCGCCGGCGAACTGCTGACGAGGTAGTCGTGCGCCGAAGCGCTGCTGACCGGCAGCAGGGCGAGCAGCGCGGCGACCGCCAGAACTCCGGCCGCCGCTGCGACTCTACGCACGGGAGCCTCCACGCGGGCGCCGGGTCAGAGCGACGACGGCGACGACCAGCGCGATGGCTGCCAGTACGAGCGAGGCGATGGCGACCATGACCGGAACCGTGGTGTCTGCCGCCGCGACGACTCCGCTGCCCTGGGTCACGGCCGAACCGTCACCGCCCGATGCGGGGCCGGCCGAGACGCTGGCCCCGCCCGTCGAGGGTGTCGCAGCCCCGTCGGAGGGGGGTGCGTCGTCGATGTAGAGCACCGGCGCCGGGTTCTCGGGCTCTGCGCCCGAGGCGGCCGGGGCATCCGCCCAGTCGACGACCGATCCGTCGGAATACGTCTGGTGCGCCGGCAGCAGAATGTGGCCGGTGTCGGGGATGGGGCCGGCCGAAACGGAGAACAGCTGGAATTCACCCGGCGCGATGCCGGCAGAGGCGCCGCCGGTCGGCGCATCCGCCGTCCAGATTACCTTCGTCGGGGCCTCGGTGACCGTTCCGTCGTCGGTCGTGACCGGTGTGGCGAGCGTGCTCGACATGACCTCGACCGACCAGCCGGGAACGGGCTGGTACGAGACACTGCCGAACGGGGTGTCGGTCGGCAGATCGACTTCGAGCTTCACCGTGCTCGCGGTTGCGCTCTCTGTGGGCACCTTGAAGGTGAGGGTGGCATAGCTGCCGGCCGCCGCCTGGTCGGGGTTGACCCGAACGTGGGCGCTTGCGGCCAGCGGGGCGCCGAGAGCGAGTGCTGCTGCTAGCGCCGATACCGTTGCGGCGCGCGCCATCGTCTTCGTGTTCATCTGTGGAATCCTTCTCCGGGCATGTGCCCGGCGCATGTGTGTGGTGTCAGATCGGAGAACACACACATGCAGGCGGGCCGCGGTGCCGCAGCCTGCCCAGGAAGACGCCGAGATCACGCGGATGATCGGGCTCGGCCACGATGGTGCTGCGGTCGGGTCGGAGCACCGGACGGGGCTCGACGAACAGCGAACGCACCAGTCGGCGGAATCGGAGGCCGCCGAGGCGGACCAGCCCCCACAGCGCACTCTCGCCGCGGCGGAGGGCCACGATGGTGACGAGGGCGGCCACGAGGTGGGCGATCCACATGCTCGAGCAGAGCTGCGCTGCCGCAGCGGTGAGCAGGGCAGCGCCCGCATCGAAGCCGGTTCCGCCGGCCGAGGCCGCAGCCGACCCGGAGCCCGCGATGACCAGCACAGACCCGTGGTGACCCATGGTGCTCATCGTCAGCTCTCCCCCACCGGCCGGCGCCGCGCCGACGGTGAAGAGCGCGTGCAGCATGACCTGGCTGGCGACCACGGAGACAGCGAGCCGCACGAGCGACAGGGTTCGGCCGGCCAGGGCCGTGCAGACGAGCGCAGAGAAGGCCAGGGCCAGCGCCAGCCCCACACCGCCGGGGGCACCTCCACCGGCTGCGGCGTGCGACAGAGCCGCGGCGAAGACGGCGATGCACGCAGCGGTCAGCCCACGGAGGGCGCGAGCTGACCGGGTATTCACGCCTTCAGTCTATTTGCGGCCGCGACGGCGGCGAGCCGGAGCAGTCTCTGCTTCTTCGTCGACCGGACCTGCGCCGTAGTAGCCGTACTTCTCGTTGTGGTAGGAGTCGGGGCCCTTGTTCGGCAGCATCGTCAGAACCACACCGACGACCTTGCTGTCGATGCTGGTCAGCGAGTTGAGCGCCCGCGCCAGCTCGGTGCGCTTCACCTTGCCGGAACCGGCGACGACGATCGCGCCCGCCGTCATGCTGCTGATGATCGCACCGTCGGTGACGGGCAGCAGGGGCGGCGCGTCGATGATGACGTAGTCGACCTGATCGTTCAGGGCGCTCAACAGGTTCTGCATCGCGTCTGAACCGAGCAGCTCGCTCGGGTTCGGGGGCACTCGACCGGCCGGCAGCACGTAGAGCTCACGGTTGCCCCAGCGCTGTAGAACGTCGACCAGCGGCACGGAACCGATCAGCACATCGGTGAGACCGACGGCCCCTTCGAGCCCCATGTAGTCGGCCAGTTTGGGCTTCCTGAGGTCACCGTCGATGATGACGACCCGCACGCCCGTCTCGGCAAGCGCCAGAGAGAGGTTCGCTGCGGTCGTGCTCTTGCCCTCACCCGCGATCGACGAGGTGACGACGAAGCAGTGGTTGTCCGAGCCTGCGCTCACGAAGCGCAGGTTGGTGCGAAGCGCCCGGAAGGCCTCCGCACGCGGGTTGCGCGGGTCGCTGTGTACGAGAAGAGGATGCTTGTTCGACTCAGGGTCGAAGCTGATACCACCGAGCAGGGGCGCGTCGGTGACGCTCGAGACGTCGTGGGCGCCGTGAACGCGGGTGTCGAGTGCGGTTCGGAGGAACGCGGCACCCAGACCGAAGACGAGACCGACCAGCAGGCCGAGCACGATGTTCAACGGCACGTTCGGGCTCGACGGGCTGGTGGGAACCAGCGCGGGGTCGACGACCTGCACCTTGACGAGGCTGTCGCCGCCACCGGCCGGCTTCTCGAGATCGTTGACGACGGCCTCGGAGAAGCTCTGCGCGGTGGCGTTGGCGAGGTTCGCGGCCGTCTGCGGGTCGGAGTCGGTGGCCGTGAGCTCGATGATCACGGTTCCCGTCGGGGATTCGGCCGAGAGCTGGGAGGCGAGGCGCTTGCTCGTCGTGTCGAGGTTGAGTTCGGCGATGACCGTGTCGAGAACCGAAGCGCTGGTGATGATGCTGACGTACGACTTCACCTTGGCCTGGGCGTAGTTGTTGCCCGACGTCAGGTCACCGGCGGTCGGGGTGTCTGACACAGCGACAGAGACGTACATGGTGGTCGTCGTGCGGTACTGCGGTGTCGCCGCGATCGCCAGCGCAGCGCCGGCTCCGATGCCCAGCAGAGCGAAGACGACGATGAAGACCCATCCCTTACGGATGACGCGGAAATAACCTTCTAAAGTCATAGGCAGATGCCCTCTCGTGGTGAGGCCGACAGCTTCCCCTGACCAGCACGTGCCCGGTGCAACGCTTTACCGGCCAACAAAGCCTACGGTAGAGACACCGAGAATAGACAATTGCCAGGCTTGGCCTGTGCGAAGGTAATAGACATGTGTCGCCCATCCCCTGATCGCCGCGCCGTCTCTGCGGCAGCACTCACGATCGTCACCTGCGCGCTCGCGACGGCGCTCGTCTTCGGCGGAGCGAACCCCGCGAATGCCCTGACGTTCCCCTCCCTCACTGCGGCAGACGCCGTCACCCCGGTCATCGATGACCCGCCAGCGGAACCGGATACCGACCCTCTGCCGACGGTCGACCCGGCGCCGGCTCCCAACCCCAGCGATGAGCCGGCACCGAGCGCCGAACCGGGCCCGCCTGTCGAGCCCAGCGTCGATCCGCCGGCCCCGACGGAGGAGCCGGCGCCGGCGACCGAGGTACCTGCTCCAGCCGATCCCATTCCCGTCGAGCAGCCGAGTGAAGCGTCGGTGCCCGAGCCCGACGAATCAGGGTACGACCCTGAGGAAGTCTCCGGTGAAGAGACCGCGACGCCCGCCCCGACAGTGACTCCCGCCCCGACCCCGACCGCAGTCGTCACTGCGACCGCTGCGCCTGCCCCTGCTGTCGAACTGCCCTTCTACCCGCCGCCGTCGGCCGGAACCGCCTACGACACGTTCCCGTTGCTGCTCGCCGGGACACTCGCCGGCCTCGTGCTGCTGCTCGGTTTCGCGACATCAATTTTCACGCGGTGGCGCGTTCGCGGCCTGCGGGGCCCTGTTCGCAGCCGGGTCGCGCTCCCCAGCGATGACGCTCTGTCGAGCTTCTCATCCCGTCCAATGAACAGTGCGGCGACCAGGGCCGGGCTCGCGCTTCCCTGGAGCACGGTCGCACGGCCCGCGCGCGACACCGTCGCCTCCGGCTTCGCGCTCGGCTTACCCCGTTTGAGCGCCCGTGACGACGGCGGGTGGGCTGCCCAATTCGACGCCGGCTTCGACGTTCGCTCGAAGGTGTCCGTGACCAGAAACCGTACACCCGATTTCACGCTGCCGTTCAGCACGGAGACCGCCGCAGCTCCCGCCGCAGAAACGACCGCCCCCGGCGATCGGCGCGCCGACCTGCAGGTGTTCGACAAGCCGAAGGCAGCCCGCGAGCAGGCGGCGGCCTTCGCCGCCCGCTTCGGCCTGCCGTTCGGCAAGCGCAGCGCGGGCTCTGGCACCGGCGTCGGCAACTACGACCTCGGCCTGCCGGGAACGACCTAGAACCACCGGCGCACCGGCGCGAGCCTAGAATCCACGCCAGTCGCCCGGCGGAAAGACGATCGCGGCGACCCGGCCGACGATGTCGTTCCGACCGACCATCTTGAGACAGTCGCTGCCCGAACTGCCGCCCCGGCACGCGAAGATCGAGTCGTTCGAGTTCGACCGATGGTCGCCCAGCACGAAGTACTGCCCCTCAGGAACGGTGAGCTCGCCGAAGCACCGCTCCGACACCGGGGAGGTCGAACAGTCGAACGAGCCCGCGACGAACGGATAGTCGGCGTACACGTACGGCTCGTCGAGCGGCACCCCGTCGACGAGCACCCGGCCCTCGGCGTCGCAGCACGACACCGTCTGCCCCGGCCCCGCGATCACCCGCTTCACCAGCGTGTGGTCGAGGTTCGGGCCGATCCCGACGAGCCCGCCCACCCACCGCGCCGCGTAGACGAAGGGGTTCGAGGGGGCGGGGGTCGCCTCGCCCCAGAGGTCTGAGGCCGTGAAGACGACGATGTCGCCGTCGTGCGGGTCGCCGAAGTCCAACGACACCCGGTCGACCAGCAGCCGATCGCCGATCGAGAGGGTCTGCTGCATCGACCCCGAGGGCACGTAGTAGACCTTCACGATGAACGCCTGCACCAGCGCCAGCACGACGAAGGCGGCGAGGAGGTTGAACCAGAAGCTGCCGGTGATGCGCCGGATGCCCGTGCGGGCCGGTCGCCTGGCCGGCGGTTCTGCGGTCACGACACACCGGCCGGGCGCAGCAGGCCCGCGGAGACCAGCTCGTCGACAGCGGCCGACACGAGCTCACCCGAAGACCCGGAGGGCGCGTCACCGTGGGTCGCCACCACGGCCCCTGCAAGGTCGTCGAGCGTCGCCCCCCAGACCGCCGTCTCGAAGATGGCCGGGGCGATACCGGCCAGCACCCGAACGACCGAGTCGTTCAGCACGATCAGCGAGTCGCCGTCTCTCACGGCGTCGTCGAAGACGGCGTACAGCAGCTCGGCGGAGGCTCGGCGGGTCGCATCAGGGTCCGCCGCATCAGGCTCCACCGCATCGGGCTCCACCGCATCCGCCGCCCCACCCGCAGCACCCGCCGCCGCGAAGATCCCCGCGAACACGTCGACCAGCGTCTCCGCCTCGAGGTAGCTGACCTGCCGGAGCCCTCCGCACCGGTCGAGAATCCCCTGCAGGCGCTGCAGCGGGCGCCCGCGTTCGGCGAGGTAGCTCACCTGCGGCACCAGTTCGCCGATGGCCTCCGCCAACCCGGTGCTCCGGATGCTCGGCAGCCCCGTGCCGTCGCCCCCCGTGCGGCGGTCGAGCATCACCACGCCGACGAGCCTCAGCGGTACGGCCGGTGGCGGCAGCAGACCGAGCTCAGAGGGCGAGACCTGCCGCTTCCACCGCTCGGGCGCCGGCTGCTTCACCGAGAGCGGCTTCGCGTAGGGCAGCACGGTGAGGTCGTCGTTGACCCCGAGAGTCTCGTCGGTGACGTAGCCGAACTGCCGGCCGAGCGCGATCGACGCCGTGGTCTTGCCGCGGCCGGAGGGGCCGACGAAAGCGATCACCGCGCCCGTGCTGAGGTCGGCCACCGCTCCGGCGTGCAGCATCACGAGGTCGTTGCGGCGGGTGTCGATGGCCCGGCGGGTGAGCAGGCCCGACAGACGGTCTTCGAGTTCACCGAAGCTGTTCGCGACCAGCTCGGCACCAGCATCCGGAGCCGAAGACGGCGCCCTGAGTTCGGCCCGCACCTCGGCCCCCGGCATCGTCGGGGCGGCGGTGACGAGCCGCCCGCCGCACCACTCCCAGGCCCGCGCCACCTGCTCTGCCTCTGCATCTGTGACACCCGACAGCGAGACCGCGAACGGAACGCCGAGGCAGCTGACTTCGACGAGGTGCGTCATGCCCCCCACGCTAGCGCACACGCCCGGCGCTACGAGGAGGGCTTCGTGAGTCCCCAGCGGGGGTAGAGAACCTCGTACCCGCGGGTCAGGCCACCATCGAGCGCGACGTTGTCGTGGCTGCTGTCGGGGATCTCCGTGTAGGTCGCCGTGATGCCTGCGGCGACCGCGGCGTCGTAGGTGCGCTTCACCCCCGGGAGCGCCTCCGAGTCGTTCGCTCCCACGGCGAAGACCCCCACCGAGTCCGGATATTTCGTCTTCGACATGATGGTCTTCGGCCACACCGCCTCATAGGCGGCCTGGTCGCCGCCGAACACCCGGGAGAGCGTCGAGCGATCGTCGACGCCCTGGTACTCGTCACCCGACAGGTCGACGACGTTGCCGAACACCTCGGGGTACTTCGCGCCGAAGTAGGCCGCGCACATGCCGCCGTTCGAGAAGCCCAGAACGGTCCAGTCCTTCGGGTCGTCAGAGACCGCGAAGTGCGACTTCACCCACGGAACGACGTCTTTCATGATGTAGGTCTCGACGTTGCCCATGGAGGTGTCGAGGCACAGCGGGTCTTTCGAATCGTCGCCGAGCTGGTCGGGGTTCACGACGATCGGGCCGAGCCCGTTGTCGGCCGCCGCCATCTTGTCGAGGATGGCCTTCGGGTCGTCGAGGCCCGGGCTGCCCGGTTGGCCGTTCAGCTGGATGATCACCGGCAGTTTCGGCTTCGATGCCACCAGCCCCGCCGGCGGAACGTAGGCCAGCGCCGTGCGGGCGACGAACCCCGATGCCGAGTTCGGAATGTCGACGGTACCGAGCGAACCGGTGGCCGGCAGGTCGGCGGGAGCCTTCCACGATTCGTACAGCGGGGTGTTCGGGTCGATGCCGGGGTCGGCGGTCGACGGGGCGCCCAGGTCGAGCGGCTTCTCGTTCGTGACCCCGAGGAACGCTGCGACCGTCTTGTCGAGCCCGAACGCCGCGTTCACGCCGAGCGTTCCGGTGAGCACGAAGACGAGGATCGACACCGCGGCGATCACCTTGCGCCACCACCGGGAGAGCCACAGGTTCACCACCGCCACAGCGACAGCCGCGAAGGTCAGGATGATCCAGGTGTCGACGATCGGCGAGAGCCGCGTGCCGAAGAGATTCAGCACATTGACGGTGAGCAGGATCGTGAGGGCGCCGATCAGCGCACCCGAGACGGCACCGATGCTCGCCGTCAGCACCCAGCGCACGGTGGGCCGCCGAATGAGCAGGTAGAGCACCAGGGCGATGCTGATGCCGCTCATCGTGGCGATCAGCGGCGCGTTGACGATGTTCAGGCTCAGGATGGCGTCGCTCACTCTCCACATTATGGCCATGCCGGCTGTGCTGTAGTGCACAGCGCCCGAGCGGACAAGCCCCCCACTCCGGGAGGTGTTCCCGACTCGGGGTCGGGAGTAGCGTGGAAGGGACCCCCTTGGAGGCATACCCGAATGACGTCAGTACTGCAGTTCGGCTCGAACGAGATCGTCGTCAGCGATCCGAACGAGATCACCTACCTGAAGGAGATGATCCAGCGGATCGTCTCCGAGGGCCGCACCGAGTGGGTACCGTTCCTCTGCGAACTCGACGACGGCACCCCGCAGACCTTCGATCTGCTGGTCACACCCGGTGTTCCCATCTCGATCGTCTCCGACGTTCCCCGTGAGCTCTTCTCCGGCGACGCGGGGATCACGTCAGTATCCAGCCGTCTCGGATCAGCCGGCGCCTGAGCTCCATCTTCGTCACCGTCTCCCCGTCGAGCGAATACTTGCGGCGCACGTGGGCGATGTGCGTTCGCACCGTCTCGGCTGAGAGCCCGAACCGGGCAGCCGTCTCGGGCACGGAGGCGCCGGAACCCGACAGATAGGCGCTGACGATCTCCAGTTCCCGGAGCGTCAGGGCGGGCACCTCGGGCGTGCGGCCCTCGTCGAGCAGTTCCACCACGGAATCGGAGAGCGTCACGTCGCCCCGGGAGGCTCCGGCAACGGCGGCAGCGACGCTCTCCGAGGGATCGCTCTGCAGAACGTAGGCGTGGGCGCCCGCGGCCAGCACGCGGCGGATGGCCGGCGCGTAGGTGGTCGCACCGATCACCACGATGCCCGTGCCGTGGGGGGCGAGGGTGGCGACTTTGGCCGCGGTCGGTGTTCCGTTGCTCAGTTCGTTGTCGAGCAGCACGACGTCGGCCACGCTCTGGTCGCGGTTGTTGTAGACGTGCCACGACTTCGTCCAACCGTCGACGGACGCGCCGGGAAGCAGGGTCTTCAGCTTCACGCTGATCGCTTCGGCGAGCATCCTGCTCTCGTGCACGACATGGATGCGGATGCGACGGGGTTTTGCGGGTGCCACGCTACCTCTTCCTCCTGCCGCTGGGCCGGCCCGGGGTAGCAAAAGCATAGGACATCCATTCAGATGACCCGGAAGACCCCCGAAGGCGGCACATGTTACGATCGCGAAAACATCAAGCACGCGAGCAGGGGGCACTGTGGAGCTGTCGGCGTACCTTCGGATTCTCAGGAACCACTGGATCGGCATCATCGTCTTCATTGCGCTCGGGGCGGGCGTCGCGTCGGGCTGGTCGATCGTGCAGCCGCGCGTGTACACGGCCGATGCGAGCGGAATCCTCACCACGGGCGTGAGCACCGACCTCGGCTCCGCGCTCGTGGGTGACAACTACGCGAAGTCGCGGGTGAAGTCGTACCTCAACGTGGCCAAATCCCGGGCGGTCGCCAACTACGCGATCGACAAGCTGGGGCTCACGTCGTCGCCGGAATCGCTCATCTCGAGCATCACTGTCGTCAATCCCGAAGACACCGCCGTGCTGCAGATCTCGGCGCAGGGGTCGACGCCCACCAAGGCACGTGACCTCGCCGAGACCTGGGTCGACGGCATGACCGAGCAGGTCAATGCGCTGGAGAACGCGTCGGCAGGCGCTGCGACGGGAACGGCGGCAGCCGGCCCCTCGATCGTCACCCTGCAGACCTTGGACTCCGCCGTTCTGCCCACCTCGCCCACCTCGCCCAACACCCGGCTCGCCATTCTGATCGGCCTGCTCTTCGGCCTCGGCCTCGGCATCGCCTACGCCGTCGTCAGGCACACCCTCGACCGCCGCATCCGTTCCGTCACCGCTGTGGAGAAGGAGTTCGGGCTGCCCGTCGTCGGAACCGTGCCCTTCGACCGCAACTTCACCGACACGAACCGTCTGGTCGAGCAGAGCTCCACGTCGAACTACGTCGGCCGGCGCACCGACGACGACGCCGTCTCCGAGGCGATGCGCGAGCTCCGCACCAACCTGCAGTTCATGAACGTCGACAACCCGCCCCGCATCATCGTCGTCACGAGTTCTCTCGCCGGTGACGGCAAGTCGACCATCACGGCCAACCTCGCCACCACCATCGCCGCCTCCGGCCAGCGCGTCGTCGTCGTCGACGGCGACCTCCGCCGACCCACCGTGGCCAAGTCGTTCGACCTCCTCCCCGGCGTGGGCCTCACCGACGTGCTGGTCGGCCGGGCCGAGATCGAAGACGTGCTGCAGCCCTGGGGAGACTCCGGGCGGCTCGCCGTGATGGGAGCGGGCGTCATTCCGCCGAACCCCAGCGAACTGCTCGGGTCGATGGCGATGCAGTCACTCCTGAACGAACTCGCCCGCGACGCCATCGTGCTGATCGACGCTCCGCCGCTCATCCCCGTCACCGACGCCGCCATTCTGACCGCCCGCACCGACGGGGCCCTCATCGTGGCCTCTGTGGGCAAGACCTCGATCGACGCCCTCGGCAAGTCGTTGCAGAACATCGCGAAGGTGAACGGGCGGGCTCTCGGGGTGATTCTGAACCGGGTGCCGCGCAAGGGATCGAGCAGCGGCTACTACGGGTACCAGTACAAGGGCGACTACTACTCCTCTGAGGCCAACGCCGAGGGCACCGCCGCCCCGCACGTCGTTCCGGAGTACGCCGACGTGCCCCGGGAGAAGGCGCGCCGCGCGGTACGGGCCGAGCGCGTGGTCACCGAGCCGGAGGTCGCCGAGGCGCCGGTCGCCCCGACGACTCCGCTCCGCTGAGCGCGAGCCGGCCATGAGCGAGACGACAACCCCCGGCAGTCCGGGCACGCGGGGCGCCGACCCCGCGGCGTTCGGCATCGTCATGGTGTGCGAGGGCAACATCTGCCGCTCGCCGCTCGCCGAACAGTTGATGCGTTCCCGCCTCGGCGAGGCGGGCCTGTACGCGGCGGTCACCGTCTCCAGCGGCGGGCTGGGCGCCCTCGTGGGCTCCGCGATGGATGCGACGGCGGCCGAGCAGTCCCGCCGGTACCGCGGGCGCCCCGACGACTTCCGCGCACGCCAGCTGCGGTCGGCGATCGTGAACCCGGCAGACCTCGTTCTGACCATGACCCGTGCCCAGCGCGACGACGTCGTGCAGCGCTACCCGCGCATCCTGCAGCGCACCTTCACCCTGGTCGAGTTCGCGAAGCTGCTGGCCCTCGACGCCGTCGACCTGCCGGAATCGAACAGCGACTTCGCTTCCGTCGCCGCCCAGCTCGCCGCATCGGGCCTTCCGGAGCGAGCGCCGGAGATCGCCGGCATGCTCCGCGATCGCACGCGGAGCTACGCGCGACTGCGGAGCCGCGCCCGCCTGCAGGCCGACGACGACATCGCCGACCCGTACCGCCGGGACCCGCAGGTTCACGAGGCCGTCGCGCAGAAGATCAGCCTGGCCACGGCGCAGATCGTGCACAACTTCGCGGGCTGGGCTGTCGACTCCGAGGGCAGCGATCGCCTGCGAGCATGAGCGCCCCGCACCCGGCATCCGCCCAGCTGCTCAGCACCAGAGACGCTGTCGACCTCGCATCGGCCTGGCTCTGCCATCGGGCGCGCGTGGCCGGAATCCGTGCGCTGCTCGTCAAGGGGCCGGTCGCCGCGCACCTCGGATTGCGCAGGGAGAGGGTCTCGGCCGACGCCGACATCCTCGTCGAGCCGGGCAGGGTCGCGGAGTTCGTCGACGCTCTCGCACCGTTCGGCTGGCACGAGCGCCCGCAGGGTACCGTGCCGCAGCTCGTCGAGGCGCACTCGGTGTCGCTGATCAACGACGACTGGCCGATCGACCTCGATGTGCACGCGTTCTGGCCGGGCTTTCTCGCCGACAGCGGGCAGGTCTTCGACACTCTCTGGAACAGCCGCATCCACTCGACGCTCGCGGGTGCTGAAGTGACGGCCCCGAGCGCCGAGAGCATGGCCCTCATTCTGGCGCTGCACTCCCTGCGCCGCCCCCTCGGCAGGGACAGCTCACGGGTCGACGATCTGGCGGCCCTCTCCGCGGCGACCCGGCGGGTCGTTCCGGTCGCCACGGGAGAGACCCTGCTGCGGCGCGCACGCGAGCTCGGCGCGACCCAGACGGCGGCTCCCTTCCTAAGGATGCTCGGGGTGGCGGTTGCCGCCGATCCGGCTCCGAGCCGCGAACTGCAGCTCTGGCGGCTGAAGGCCGAGACCCGCGGCAATGTCAGCGCCTGGCTGATGGAGGCGCGACGCGCGCGCGGCATCGAACGGGTGCGAGTGGTGCAACGGGCGGTGCTGCCGGGTTCGGCCGAACTGCGTCGGCTGCACCCCGACCTCCCGCCGGGCATCCGGGGCCTCGTTCTCGGCTGGACGGGTCGATGGCGTTCTGGCCTCGGGGAGCTGCCCCGCACGGTGCGCGCCCTTCGGAGCGCGCGGGTGGAACGCCCGTGACCCGGCCGCTCGGGGATCGAACGACGGTGCGACGCCGCGAGAACGTCGCCGAACTCGAGTCTGCAGACGGCGTCGTCGTTCTGGCGATGGATGCGCCCCACTGCACACCGTTCCGGCTCACCGGTGGCGGCATGCTGGTTTGGCGGCACCTGACGGCAGACCGGCGGGAGGCTCGCACGGTCGTCGCCGAGGTCGCCTCAGAGTCCGACTCAGACGCCTCGGAGATCGAGCCTTCCGTACTGCTCTTCCTCGCCGAACTCGTCGACCTCGAACTGGTCGAGGCCCACGAGCGGGCGGACTGAGCGGCTGGACTGAGCGCGCGGACTGAGGCGGTCAGCTGGCGATGTTGAGCACCTTCGCGGTGGCCTGGATCTCCTTCTTGGCCTTCGCCGGGGAGGTGTTCAGCTGCGTACCGAGCGACGGGATCATCTTCTTCAGCTGGGGCACCCAGCCGGCGTACTCCGCCGGGAAGCAGCGCTCGATGAGGTCGAGCATGATCGGAACAGCGGTCGACGCACCCGGTGACGCCCCGAGCAGACCCGCGATGCTGCCGTCTGCCGCGGTGATGACCTCGGTGCCGAACTGCAGCACGCCGCCCTTCTTGGCGTCTTTCTTCATGACCTGCACCCGCTGGCCGGCCGTGATGAGGTACCAGTCCTTCGGGTCTGCGGTGGGCATGAACTCCTTCAGCGCCTCCATCTTCTTGGCGCGGCTGGCGAACACCTCGCCGATGAGGTACTTCATCAGGTCGAGGTTGTCGCGGGCGACAGCCAGCATCGGCCCGATGTTGTGCAAACGGATCGAGCGGGGCAGGTCGAGCCAGGAGCCCGACTTCAGGAACTTCGGACTGAACCCGGCGTAGGGGCCGAAGAGCAGCGAGCCCTCCCCGTCGACGACGCGCTTGTCGAGGTGCGGAACCGACATGGGCGGTGCGCCGACCGAGGCCTTGCCGTAGACCTTGGCCTGGTGCTCCCGCACGACGGCCGGGTTGTCGGTGCGGAGGAACTCACCGCTGATGGGGAAGCCGCCGAACCCCTTGATCTCGGGGATGCCGGCCTTCTGCAGCAGGTTCAGGGCGCCGCCACCGGCGCCGACGAACACGAAGCGGGCGTTCACGATCGACGGCGTACCGCCGACGAGGTGCTTCATCGACACCTTCCAGGTGCCGTCTTTCTGCTTCTTGAGCCCGGTGACCTTGTGCTCGGTGTTCAGCGTCGCGCCGTTCTTCGTGATGAAGTCGAAGAGCTGCTTGGTGAGCGAACCGAAGTCGACGTCGGTGCCGGCCGGCACGCGGGTCGCGGCGATCTTCTCGCCTTTGGTGCGGTCGCGCATCAGCAGCGGCGACCAGCCGTAGATGACCCGGGGGTCGTCACTGTACTCGATACCGGCGAAGAGCGGCTCGTGCAGCAGGGCCTCGTAGCGCTTCCGCAGGTACTCCACATTGTCGTCGCCCTTGACGAAGGTCATGTGCGGCGTCGGGTTGATGAACGTCTCGGGGTCGTCGATGACGCCCTGCTCGATCAGGAACGACCAGAGCTGCCGGCTCACCTGGAACTGCTCGTTGATGGCCACGGCCTTCGACGTCTCGACAGACCCGTCGGCGGCCTGCGGCATGTAGTTCAGCTCGCAGAGCGCTGCGTGCCCGGTGCCCGCGTTGTTCCACGGGTTCGAGCTCTCGAGAGCGACGTGCCCGAGCTTCTCGTAGACGGCGATGGTCCACTCGGGTTGCAGCAGCTTCAGCAGCGCACCCAGAGTGGCGCTCATGATGCCGCCACCGATCAGTACGACGTCAACGGGTTTCGGGGAGTCAGTCACCCTCCCAGCTTATTACGGCTAGGGGCGGCCGAGCCCCTGGTAGGTCCACCCGGCGTCGCGCCAGTCCGAGGGCACCAGGCAGTTGCGACCGTCGATGACGTAGGGGCGCGCCACGAGGCCGGCGACCCGCGCCGGGTCGAGCTCGCGGAACACCTTCCACTCGGTCACGACGACCACCGCGTCGGCTCCGGTCAGGGCCTCGTCGATGTCGGTCGTGAAGTCGAGCTGGGGGTGGGTGCGCTTCGCGTTGGCGATCGCCTCGGGGTCGGTGGCGATGACCTCGGCGCCCAGCCCCTTGAGGCGGGCCGCGACATCCAGTGCCGGGGAATCGCGGATGTCGTCGGAATCGGGCTTGAAGGCCAGGCCGAGCACGGCGACCTTCTTGCCGAAGATCTGGCCGTCGAACGACTCGACGACGAGGTCGACGACCTTCTGGCGGCGACGCAGGTTGATCGAGTCGACCTCTTTGAGGAAGGCGACGGACTCGCCGCGGCCCAGCTCCTCTGCGCGGGCGGTGAAGGCACGGATGTCCTTCGGCAGGCAGCCGCCGCCGAAGCCGACGCCGGCGTTCAGGAACCGGCGGCCGATGCGGGCGTCGAAACCGATGGCATCCGCCAGCTGCGTGACATCTGCGCCGGTGGTCTCGGCGATCTCGGCCATGGCGTTGATGAACGAGATCTTGGTGGCGAGGAACGCGTTCGCCGAGACCTTCACCAGCTCGGCGGTCGCGTAGTCGGTGACCACGAGAGGGGTGTCGCGCGAGAGGGCGACCTCGTAGACCTCGTCGAGCGCGCTCTTGGCGACCTCGAATGCGTCGCCGCCCGGCAGCCCGTAGACCAGGCGGTCGGGGCTGATGGTGTCTTCGACGGCGAAGCCCTCACGCAGGAACTCCGGGTTCCAGGCCAGGTGCGCACCGGAGCCGGCCGCCACCTTCTCGGCGAGGCGGGCGGCGGTGCCGACCGGCACGGTCGACTTGCCCGCGACGAGGTCGCCGTCAGAGAGGTAGGGGATGAGCGAATCGATCGCTGCGTCGACGTAGGTCAGGTCGGCGGCGTTCTCGCCCTTGCGCTGCGGGGTGCCGACCGCGACGAAATGCACCTTCGCGCCGACGACATCGGCCATGTCGGTCGAGAACGACAGACGCCCGGAGGCGATGCCGCTCGCGAGAATCTCGGGAAGACCGGGCTCGAAGAAGGGAGCTTCACCGGCGGCCAGTGTGGCCACCTTGTTCGGGTCGACATCGATGCCGACGACCTCGTGCCCCAACTCGGCCATCGCAGCCGCGTGGACTGCCCCGAGGTAGCCACAGCCGATTACCGATAATTTCATTCGTCTCCTTCAAGCGAGCCCGCCAGCAGAATCACCTCCCACTGGGCGAATCATTTCTACCAGTAATGTGTTTCGATTTTATGAACCGGGACCTGCACCCCCGTTCGGGGGTCTTGCGTGATAAATCCGAAACGTTGATAGGTCACAATGGGTCGTGAGACGCATATGTCTTACTGGATGGGGTGTAAAACGTGGCAGGTGTGATTGTGCACGAGTGGCTGGAGCCGCTCGGCGGAGCAGAGAAGGTCATGGAGGAAATCGCCGCTCTGTACCCCGACTCCCCGATCCGATGCCTCTGGAACGATGCGCCGCAGCGCTTCGAGTCCAGTCGGGTGACCGAGACCTGGCTGGCACGCACGCCGCTTCGCCGCCACAAGGCTCTCGCCCTGCCGATCATGCCCGAAGTCTGGCGCCATCTGGGTTCGAGCGACGCGGAGTGGATCCTGTCGAGTTCGCATCTCTTCGCACACCACGCACGCTTCTCGGGGCCGGCGCGGAATGCACCGAAGTACGTCTACGCCTACACTCCGGCCCGCTACATCTGGGAACCCGATGCCGATGTACGCGGCAACTCCTTCGGTGCGCGCGCAGTGTCGCGCCCTCTCCGCGCACTCGACAGACGGAGGGCTCAGGAGCCGAAGTCGATCGCGGCGATCAGCGAATTCGTGCGCGAGCGCATCAAGCGGGACTGGGGCCGCGACAGTATCGTCATCTATCCGCCGGTCGACATCGCCGCCTTCGCCGACGACGCACCGGGCGAACTGACGGAGGGTGAGCAGCAGATTCTCGACAGCCTGCCCGACACCTTCGTCATGGGTGCGTCGCGGTTCATCCCGTACAAGCGGCTCGATCTCGTGATCCAGCTGGGCGTCGCCGCCGACGTGCATGTGGTGCTCGCGGGAAACGGGCCCTCGATGGGCGAGCTCCGCGCCCTGGCCGATCAGCACCCGGGGCAGGTCACCTTCGTCGATCGTCCCTCGCTCGCGCTGCTCCGCGAGCTCTACCGGCGTGCGCTCGTGTACGTCTTCCCACCCATCGAAGACTTCGGCATCATGCCGGTCGAGGCGATGGCAACGGGAACTCCCGTGATCGCCCGCAGCTTCGGCGGCGCAGCCGAGACTGTCGTCGACGGCGTGACGGGAGCCCTCTTGCCGAACTTCACGGAGACAGAGATGCGTGAAGCCGTTGACCGGGTGGCCTCGATCGACCCCGCCGCCTGCAAGGCACAGGCCGACCAGTTCACCAGAGCCGCTTTCCACAAAGGAATGACCGACTGGGTGGGCTCGTGAGTCGACAGCTCCGCATTCTGCACGTCGATCACACTTCTTCGGTGGGCGGCGCCGAGTTCGCCCTGTTCCGGATGCTCCAGCCGAGCCCCCCGTGGGAAGCAACGTTGTTCGTGCCGACCGGGGCAGGGCTTGGTCTGTATGCTCCGCTGGCGACCTCTCCGTCTGTGTGCGTGCGGAAGGTCGGCCCACCCCAGCTCAGCGGAGCGAGCACCGGCTCGGGAATCCGGTCGACACTGACCTTCGCTCTGAGAGCACTTGGTCAGTCCCTCGCCATTCGGCTGAGTCCCGAATTCCGGGCGGCCGACGTCGTGCACACCAACACCTCGCGGGCGGCCGTCTACTCCGCCGTCGCCTCGCTGCTCTCCCGCAAGAAGCTCGTAGTTCACCTCCGCGACCTCGTGAACGCCGAGAGCCTCGGCGGCATCGGGTTCCGCCTCTTCACCCGCGTCGCACTGCGGCGGGCAGACGGGGTCATCGCCAACTCGCGGGCGACGCTGGAGTCGGCGCTGCCGTACCTCCGGGCATCCGTCGACCGCGCCGTGATCGCGAGCGCAGCCGGCATCTCGGTGTCGACTGCACCGACCGAGGCAGAGCCCGAACTCCGCCGTATCGGCATGGTCGCCCGGCTCGACCCGTGGAAGGGGCAGGATCTGCTGGTCCGCGCCTTCGCCGACGCCTTTCCCACCGGCGACGTGCGGCTCGAGCTGGCCGGCAGCGCCGCCTTCGGCAACGAGTTCTACGAAGAAGAACTGCGGGCCCTGGTCGTCGAACTCGGCATCGCCGACCGGGTCGACTTTCTCGGCCACGTCGACGACGTCGCCGGCCTCATCGCCTCGTGGCAGGTCTGCCTGCACACCGCGATGCGCCCCGAACCCCTCGGCCAGAACGTTCTGCAGTACCTGGCCAGCGGCCGCGCCACCATCGCCGTGAACGCCGGAGGGCCCGCCGAGTGGATCACCCCGGGCGAGAACGGCCTGCTCTTCGAGATGGGCAGCAGGGAGGGGCTCGCGGATGCCCTCCGCACCGTCGCGGGCGACGCCGACCTGCGCGCCCGCCTCGGCGACGCCGCGCGCCAGACCCCCGGCCTGCTCTCCGACGCCGGGATCACGACGGAGCACGCGCAGTTCTTCGCCCGCGTGGCCGGAGCGCGCTCGCACCCCGCCGCCTCCACCGCCCGCCCCGACGCCTCAGGGCCCCGCATCTGCTTCGTCGCCGCCCCGCTCACCGCCCGCAGCGGCGTCTACCGTTCCTCCCGGGAGATCGTCGCCGAGGGCCGCCGGCAGGGCCACGACTGGTCGCTGCTGCTCGGCGTCGCCGCCTCCGCCTCGGGCTCGGCCCCGGCATCCGACGCCGACGAACCGTGGATCTCGGAGATCGAGGTGAACCCGGCCGGCCTCAAGGGCCCGCTGGAGCTCCGTGCCCTGTTCGCGACGCACCCCCTGGTGGCCGACAGCGACCTCGTGGTGAGCCTCATCCCGCAGAGCGACATGGCGATGGCGCAGACCTCGAAGCCGTGGGTGGCCTACATCCGTGGTCTGCCGTGGCCGGCCGCCGGCGAGTCGGGCACCGGCAAGACGCTCGTCTGGAAGACCCTCGAACGCACCGCCCTCCGACGGGCGGCCGCCGTCTGGGTCACCACCGACGTGCTGGCCGCCGATGTCGGGCTCGGTTCCCGCGCGCAGCTCGTGCCCGCGGGCATCCAGCCCCTCCCCCGGCTCTGGGATGGCCGCGGCGAGCGCCGCACGGCCGTCTGGGCGGCCCGTTACGACCAGGACAAGAACCCGTCGCTGTTCCTGGCCGCCCTGGCCGGCACCGACCTGCAGGGCGTCATGTACGGCAGCGGCCGCCTGCGCGACCAGCTGGCCGCTGAGGCCCCCGCCAACGTCTCCGTCGACGGCTGGACCACGCCCGACGCCCTCTGGGAGGGCGCCCTCGCCTACGTCGGCACCTCCCACCGGGAGGCCTTCGGCCGCAGCGCCGTCGAGGCCGCGATGAGCGGCATCCCGCTCGTGCTCGCCGACACCTTCGGCGCGGCTCCCCTGCTCATCACCGACCCCGACCTGCGCCGGCGCTTCATGCTGCCGACCTCAGACACCGCCGCCTGGACCCGGGCGCTCGTCGACCTCGCCGCCGACGAAGCGCTGCGGATGCGCCTCAGCGACCACGTCTACGGCAACGCCCAGCGCCTCACGATGGCCGCCTCCGTGGCTGCGATCGCGGGTGCTGCCGCCCGCGCCGTGCGCGGGCCCTCGGGGACGCAGCGGTGAGCTCGGCCACGACGCCGGTGGTCAAGCGAGGGTTCCGGAGCGATATCCAGGGTCTCCGCGCTGTCGCGGTCACGCTGGTCGTGCTCTATCACGCGCAGGTCTCAGTGGTCTCCGGAGGGTACATCGGGGTCGACGTGTTCTTCGTCGTGTCCGGTTTCCTCATCACCAGCCACCTCGTCGCGCCGCTTTTCCGCGGGGAGCGCATCCGGTTCGGGGAGTTCTATGCACGGCGCGCCCGCCGCATCCTCCCGGCGTCGCTCGTCGTACTCGTTCTGACAGCCGTCGCCGGAGCGATCTTCCTCCCGCCGCTCGACGTTCGCGGCATGTTCAACGACGCCATCGCGACGGCACTGTACGCGCCGAACATCCTGTTCGCCGTGCAGGGCACGAACTACCTCTCCGAGAGCACGCCGTCGCTCTTCCAGCACTACTGGTCGCTCGGAGTGGAGGAGCAGTTCTACCTCGTCTGGCCGGCTCTGATCGCACTGGCCTTCTTTATCGTTCGAAAGTCGCGACGGAGCCTGTTCATCGTTCTGGTCGCGATCGTGGTGCTCTCCTTCGCCGCCTGCCTCGTGCTGACCGTACGCTCGCAGCCGCTCGCCTTCTTCCTGCTGCCGACCAGGGCCTGGGAGCTCGGCGTCGGAGGTATCATCGGCTTCGCGTCGGTGAGCGGCCGCCTCACTCTGAAACCGGTCGTGGGCGCCGTGCTCTCCTGGGCCGGGCTCGCCATCATCGTCAGCGCGGCCTTCGTCTTCGACTCGGACACCCTCTACCCGGGCTTCAATGCGGCGGTCCCCGTTCTGGGCGCGGCGCTGCTGCTGATCGGCGGAGAGTCGCGAACCCCCTCCGGCGCCGTGTGGCTGCTGAAGGTCCGCCCATTCCAGTGGCTCGGCCTGATCTCGTACTCCCTCTACCTCGTCCACTGGCCGCTGCTCGTGCTGCCCCAGGAGGCCGTCGGAGTCGGAATTGAGCTACCGGTCTGGATATTCTGGCTTCTCGGAACTCTCTCTGTGCCTCTGGCTTGGCTGCTCTACAGGTTCGTGGAAGACCCAGTGCGCAAGCTGCCAGCACTGACACGACGCCCGGCCAGAGCGACACTCATCGTGACGGTGATTGCCTCGCTCGTCATCGTCGGGGGTTCATTCGCTGGGCAACGGGCAACCAACCTCATTCCGCTGTACACCGACACAGCAGTTGCCGTTGCCGCTCCCTCCGCGCCACCCGTGGCGACGACCTTTGTGCCACGGAACCTCGCCCCGGGACTTCGCCAGGCGGCGGGTGACAACCCCATCATCTACAGCGACGGCTGTCATCTCGACGAGACGCAGACCGAGGTGCAGAACTGTGTGTTCGGCGACACGCAATCGTCGAGAACGATCGCCCTCTTCGGCGACTCCCACGCCGCCCAATGGTTTCCCGCGCTCGACAGCTGGGCAACCGAGAATGACTTTCGCCTCATGACGTACACCAAGTCATCCTGCCCGTCAGTGGACATCCGGCTTGTGAATCAGGGCAATGAATATATCGCCTGCCAAAAGTGGCGCGAGAGCGTCGTCGCTGAGCTGAAGGCGAATCCTCCCGCCCTCGTCGTGCTTTCCAATTACGCCCGCGCAACCGTCGCAGATCGCTCTCGCTCCTTCGCCGACCAATGGACAGCGGGTCTGGCATCAGTGGCGGGCGAACTCGCCGGTTCCAGTGCGGTGACGATGGTGGCGGACACTCCTTCCTTCCCCGACACACCGGCTGTCTGCCTCTCCACCCATCTTTCGGACGCGGACGGGTGTGATGCCGAGCCGGCCGTGGTCTTGAATTCCACGCTCGCCGACGAGGAGAAGGCGGCTCTCGTAGACGTCGGCGCCACGGTCGTCGATATGACGCCGTATCTCTGCAGCACGACCGTCTGCCCAGTCATCGATGGAAATCTCCTGATGTATCGTGACAATCATCACTTGACCGCCACGTTTTCCGCGGCGCTCGCAGACGCGCTGGGTGCCCGCATTCTGCTCGCGTCTCCAGCTCTGTTGATGAACTGATCGACCGAAAGCCAAAGGGAGGGCGTTCATGCTCATCGTCATCATCGCCGTTGGGTTCATAGCCTTTATTGCTGTTCTCCTGACGAAAAGATCGACGGCGCTGGTGGTTGCTGTCACGGCAGGAGCGATCTCGGCCGTGTTGGTTCCGTCATTCGGTCCCGCTCCAGATCTCAAAGCGGCAGCTCTCGTCGTGACGATCGTGCCACTGACACTAGCGATTCTCCGGAACGGGTCAGCACTTCTGCGCCAGAGGCTCCAGCTTCCCCTGATCTTGTACTTCATCTACTCCTCCATCATGGCCACCGTGAACGCCTCTGGGCCTGCGACAGTACTCGCGCTCGCCACTGGGCTTTCGCTTCTCCTTCTCGTGCTCTGCAACAACCTCATCACCGATCAGAAGATCGCTATGCTGGCCAGGTTGATGGTGGTCGTAGTTGTGTTCCAGTTCTTCCTGGGCTTCAACGAGGCGGTCCTGGGCAATCCCGCGTTGTGGCCTAGGCCCGACGGCAGTGACCGGATTCTCTCGCGCGTCAACCATTTCGCCGAGTTCCTTCCCGGCCGCGTTCTCGGCTCGACGGCAGGCCCCATTCCTTACGGCACTCTCGCAGCGATCGGCCTGATGGCATCTCTGTGGATAGCGGTCGAACAGCGAAAGCGGGTCTACTGGTTTGCCGTGGTTGCTGCAGCCGGAGCCCTCCTCTTTTCGGGGACCCGCAGCGCTCTGTTGGCGGTCATTCTCGCTATCATTGCCTGGATTCTGGTGCGTTCTCGGGTCTCCCGCCCACTCATCGTCTTGTTCGGCGTTCTTGGCGCATTCATCTTTGCGGCTTCGGTGAATGTCGTGGCGCTCTTCGGCTTCTCTGACTTCGCTGACAGCACGAGCTACGTGCACCGCTCGGGAGTGATCGGTTCTGTGGGCTCCCTCCTGACACAACAACCCATGTTCAATGTTCTTTTCGGGAACGGCGCGCTGGCAAACACGCTGTTGACGAACGGCGTCATCGGTTCCGCCGACAGTGTGCCGGTATATGACAACCAGTTCGTACGAGAGATCGCGGTTTCGGGAATTTTGGGGTTCGGTCTTCTCGTGATCGCCATCGTCGTCGGCTTGAAGCGGGGGGACATGCTCTCTCGTCTCTGCCTCGGCATCCTCGTGTTGATGTTCTTCTCCTTCGACGCGTTGACGTGGAGAGCCGTTGCGATCGTCTTCGCCATGGTTTGCTCGGGTCCCGTCGGGGGTACCAGACTCACGAAGTCCAGCCTCGCAGAGCCAGAACAGGTTGAGTTACCGGGCTCCTCTCCACCCCCCACGCGAGGATCAGGGAGAGGAACCGAGTCGGTTTCTACGCGAGCATCGGCTCGCCCCCGGCACTGACACCGCCACAGAGCGCCCGATTGGGGGACCCTCAATGGCGGACTCTTGAATTTGGTGGACGGTATTGATACCGTGCCCCTAAATTGGGGGGTACTGCAGCTCTTCCGCAGTCACGCCCTCAAGAGGGTCAAATGATTCGGAGATGCTCGTGAATACCAGAAAAGCGTTCAAGCAGCAGGTCAGCCGGCGGGGGTTTCTCCTTTCGGGGGCCACACTCGGTCTCGGTGCTTCCTTGAGTCTTAATTCCGTCTTCGCCGGAGCGGAGAGCGCAGTAGCCGCAACGACGGTCAACTCAGCGGTGATCAAGGCTAGCGCTGTCTATGTGAATTTTCAGACCAGGGTAGCCTCGAGCTACGGTGTCTCGAAGACCATCGGTACGCTTGTATCGGGCGATGGTCTCATGTCGCCCGGCGGCACCAACATGATGGGGCCGTTTCTCCCCTTCCACGCCGGCGACCCTGCCACGAATACCGTCCCCATCGGGCTGGAATGGCACGGTTCATCAGTGCCCAAGACCCTCGTTTCGTATACCGGCGATTCCATCAGGTACACCGGCAAGACCACGGCTTCCACGCAGTATCTCGGCGGGGTCAGAACGCAGACAGGAGTCGTGGCCCCTGGGCAGAGCGTGCTTCTGTCCTTCAACGCGGATTTTGTCTCCCTTACGGGCGACCCGAATGCCAGCATCCTCGTGCAGCTTCTTCGAAGCGACGGCACGACCCTGTACCAGCGTGCCTACAATGCCCAGGAGGAGGCGGGCATGCGGTGTATTGTGCGGCTCGTGGCCCCGCCCGGTGGAACAGAGAAGTACCGCATCGTCTTCATGGCGCTTGCGGGCAGTGCGGCCGCGAACCAGTCGGCCACCATCGACATCTCAAACATCTCGGTCATTGCTGAACCAGCGGTTCCACGCATCGGCATTCGGTACGCAGCACCGAAGTATTCGCGTACGACCGTGCCCGTGAAGAACCTGTTGGTGAAGCCTGCGGTGGCCGCAGGCGAGTATTACCTCCTTGTTCGAACCGACGAGTTCGGCTGGGCGTCCGAAAGCGTCATGGTCTCGTCTACGGCCACTCAGATCGACGTCAAAACGGTCCTGGGTGCGACGGCAGACGTAACGGTACGCGAGTTGCTGTTCATCGCGCGATCGCGCTGGACGTCGGGATGGATGAGCAGCTTGTCGCCCACGGCATGGACGCCGCTGCTCTTCATGAACATCAACAACACGGCCGGTCAGTCACGCGTCGAGTCTCCCAACCGCATCGGGCGGGCAACCGGACTCGTCACGACGTCGTCGGGTCCCGCTCCGGAGGATGACAACGCCTACCCGCTCGCCACGCTTGACGCTCCCCCTATCGAATCTGCCGCATTCGATTCAAACCGTCTCTCGTACCTATCCTTCACAACGGACAAGGGTGTGTATATCGGCGAGTTACCTTCTGAGCCTGTGCCGTCTCGGTCGGAGATCGGCTTCCGCAAATCAGTCGGCTTCGGACAGCACGTTTGGACGGCGTTCTCAGTACGTGCGATGACGACTCTCTCAGACAGTTCGGCTGCGAGGAAGGCGCTTCTGATGCAATTCCGGTACGTGAGAAACAAGACAGGAGACTCTAGTCAGCTTGGGCCCGACCTCGCTTTCGAGCAGCTGACGAACAATCGCTTCGTGCTTCACTATCGGACCGATAACGGCGTGCCGGTGCTGGCCGGAAAGAGCACGCCGGCCGGAATCACCACCGTCGAACTGGGGCCGTGGCCATATGTTCCCGGCGAGTGGCACAGAGTGGTTCTTCACACCGTATTCTCCGACACGGGGGGTGGATACCTCGGTTTCTGGCTTGATGGTACGCAGATCATCGACAAACCTGTCGCGATGGGCTATCGCAGGAATATCGCCCCCAAGCTGCGCATCGGCTCCTACAAGTTCTCTGACTTCCCCAGTCAGGTCGAATTCCAGAACATCGAGACGGGTACGCGCGACCTCACCTCCCGCATCACCCGCCCGCTTCCCGTCTGACCGCCGACCCCTACGGGGCTGCCGCCGGCGATGGTGTGGAATTTGACAGCGCATCTGTCGGCAGGGTCGCCAAGGACTGGGCGAAGAACTTGTCGAGAGTCGCAGAGAAGGTCGCTGTGAGATGGTTACCGTCCCTCCACATCAGAAGTCCGTCCATCACTGCAGGACAAAGATCGCCCGGGCAGATCGCGGGCGTGAGATCCAGAAGTGTCGAGCCCGGCGCAAGAGCGACTGCCCTCACTTCGGCACCGTTCTCGCGGAGCGTGTCCTTCTTTGAAAACATGCAGGATGAAAGAGTCGTCGTGTTCTTCGCGACACAATCAGGGATGAGAGTGTCGGGGCGCGGGGAATCGCGAATGGAGATGACGGGAATACCCGCATCCAGAAGCGGCTTCCAGGCGGTGGCAAAACCGGCAGCCAGGCGGTCGCGCGCCTCTTCATTGTCCGATGTGCCGAAACCCGCCACGATGTAACGAGCTGTACCGACATAGACCGCATCCGGGTGATCTGCAAGAAGCTGGGCAGTGACCTTTGCCCCCCACTCAGTACACGAGTCGTAGGGGCCCTTGTCCAACACAACCGTGGCGGTCGAGAACGGGCAGGACGCCTTGGTGTAGGTCGTGAGTGTTCCGGAAGCCTGCGCAACAGCCTTCGCCAGACCCGGGGAGAACGCAGCGGCGTGAGAATCTCCCACCAGCGCGATGTTCGGCCCTGCGTCGCCGCCTTTCACGGCGCAGCCTCTGACTGTCGTCGACTCACTGTCCTGAAGGCAGGCGTTGCGCGGCAAGTCCGTCGACGCGGCCACAGGGGTGGGATCGATGCTCGAGAAAGAATTCACGGCGAGGTCCATAGACGGATTATCGAAAAGCAACTCCGCACCACGCTCAACCGCGGGCGGCGCGTCCGTCGCGACTGGTTTCACAACGGTGGCAGCAGAGTTCTCCTCTAGAGGAGGAACGAAAGGCACCGCGATAATAATGAGGAGCGCTGCGACAATCGAAGCAAGTGAGGTCATCAAACCGAGTTTCAGGGGGGCGCCGTCCGATGCGTAGCTCGACTTGGACCAGTTGAGGAAGGGCGTCTCCACGAAGCGATAGCTCAGCCACGCCGGAATCACGGAGAAGGCACCGACAGCGAGGGCGAGAGGGAGGCTCAGCGTGCCGAACACGGCTGCTGCCAGCACCAGCATCGGCCAATGCCACAGGTACAACGAGTAGGAAATGGTTCCGATCCAGACCATCGGGCGCAAGCTGAGGACGACGGCCGGGCCGCGGTTGCCCGCGATCGGTCCGGCCCAGATGATCGCCGCAGTACCGAGAGTCGGTGCGAGCGCCGCATACCCCGGGAACGGCGTCGCCGTTGTGTAGAGCAGAGCCGATCCGAGGACGGCAACAACCCCGAGCCAGCCGACGATCGCTGCAAAGATTCTGGGTGCGACAGAGAGATGCCCGTGAAAGATCGCTAGACCGGCGCCGATGGCCAATTCCCAGACGCGTGTCGTTGTGACGAAGTAGGCCGGCCCCGGATCAGTAGAAGTGAGGTAGATCGACCACCCGAGAGACGGCACCGCGACAACAACGAAGGCGATGGCCAACAATTTTGCGCGAGATGCCGCCCGCCGTTTGGCGAGGAACAACACAATGATGAGCAAGAGAGGCCAGAACAGGTAGAACTGTTCCTCGACGGACAACGTCCAATAGTGCTGCAGCGGGCTGGGTGCCTGATCCCGGGCAAGGTAGTCGACGGAACTCCCTGCCAGCACCCAGTTCATGACGTAGAAGGAGCTCGCGACAGCGTCGCGACCCACTGCCACCCACCGAGTCATGGGGAGAACGAGAAGAGTGAGTCCCAGGACGGAGACAAGGGCCACCGTTGCGGCGGGCAGAATGCGAGCCGCTCGCCGGGTGTAGAACTCCTTGAGCGAGATTCGCCCCTTGCGTTCGTGCTCCTTAAGCAAGCTGCCGGTGATCAAGAACCCCGAAATGACGAAAAATACGTCGACGCCTACGAAGCCGCCGACGAGCGGCTGGAAACCGACGTGGTAGAACAAAACGAGGAGTACCGCAACCGCGCGGATTCCCTGGATGTCAAACCGCTTCGGAACCTCGGTCCTCAGCCGGCTTCCCGACCGTTCCGAACGAGGTTGTGCGCTTGCCATCGAAGACTCCCCAAGTCATGTACGGGCCACCCTGCCCGCAAGACCCAGACTAGCCGAGTTGCAGCCGGCGCTCAGCGCCGCGCGCGCTTGGGCAGCAGGCTCACACCGTCGGCCACGAGCGACTTCCACACCCGGCGGTGCACGACGCGCATCACGAGCGCGAAGACCGCGAAGAAGATGACGGCGCCGACCACGATGCGCACGATCGGCAGCATCGGCACCAGGTAGAGCAGGGCGTACGGGATGATCGCCCAGAGCGACGCGTGGAAGGCCGGTGCGATCGCTCCCAGCTGGCTGCGGTAGCCCATTCCGACGAGCTTCTTCTGCAGGTGGAAGATCACCGGCGTGAGCAGGATGCCGGCGATCGTGTAGCCCACGGCCACACCGACGATGCCCCACGGCAGCCCGGCGATCATCCCGGCTATCTGCACGATCGCTGCGGCGATGTTGAACCTGAGGTGGATGTCGGAACGGTTCAGGCCGAGCAGCACGGGCGCATTCACGGCCGTGACGGCTTGCCGCGCGCCCGTCACCGAGAGCACCTGCAGAACGAGCACTGCCGGCAGCCAGGACGCCCCGAGGAAGAACCCGATCGTGTCCTCGGCCGAGACACCGATGAAGGCCATCAGGGGGAAGGCGATGAAACTGATGCCGCGGGTGCTGCGGAGGATCAGCCGCGACACCTCGGCGTGGTTGTCGCGCACCCGCGAGATGGCGGGGAAGAGCACGCGGGTGACGACCTGGCCCACCATCTGGATCGGCGTCAGCAGCACCTTGTACGCGAGAGAGTAGTAGCCGAGTTGCTGCGAGCCGAAGAACTTGCCCACCAGCACGTTGTCGATGTTGCGCGAGGCGAAGGCGATCAGGTTGCCGATGAAGACGCGCGTGCCGAAGCCGATGGAATCGCCGAGGGCACGCATCCGCAGGTTCGGCAGGGGCGGGCGGGCCGCGACGTACAGGATGATCGCCGCGAGCAGGTCGCTGGCCACCAGTTGCACGACGATGGCCCAGTAGCCGAAGCCGAGCAGTGCGGCGAGAATGCCGAGCACGCCGCCCAGAACCGCGGATCCGACATCCGAGTAGGCGATCGACTTGAAGTTGAGCGTGCGCATCAGCAGCATGCGCGGCACGATGGCGATCGACTTCAGAATGAGCCCGAGCGCCAGCACGGGCAGCACAGAGACGAGCTCAGGCGTGTTGAGGAAGCTCGCCACCGGCCCGGCGAGCGGAACAGTGACGAGGATGAAGACCACGGCGAGGCCGAGGTTCACGGTCGCGGCAGCACCAGCCGTGTCGCGGGTGATCTTCTTCTGGCTGATCAGGGCGGCCGTGAGCCCCTGGTCGAGCAGCAGCGTGGTGAGCGCGATGTAGACGTTCGCCTGCGCCACGATGCCGTACGCCGTCGGGCCGAGCAGACGGGCCAGGATGACCGAGGCGACCAGGATGATGCCCTGCCGCCCCACCAGCGCGATCGCGTTCCAGCGCACGCTGGTCGAGCCGGATCCGCCCGGAGCGTCGTCGTAGGAGTAGTCGGTGGCCGATCCCGGCGCCCGGCTCACGGCCTGGTACCCCCGGCGAGCGATCGGGCGAACGATTCGGCGGGCACGCTGGCCGACCTGCGCAGTTCGAGCAGTGCGTCGTCGGGGAGCACGGCGAGCGACGGGTCGGCGGCCAGCATCTCGATGCGGCTCTCGAGCCACTCGGGTGAGGCGTCTTCGATCTTCACCACGAAGTCGCCGAGCCCGATCGAGCGGAACAGTTCGAGGGTCTTGAACTCGTAGGCGATCGCGATCACCGGCCGTTTGGCGAGCAGCGCGAGGATCGCGAGGTGCATGCGCGTCGAGACGACCAGTTCACTCGCCAGCAGTTCGTCGACGAGTTCGAGCGGCCGGTGGAATCCCGTGTTCACATCGACGGGCGTGCCGGCGAAGATGCGGGCGGCCTCTTCGGAGTCGTCGTAGGAGTACGAGGGCACGCCCTGGCACGTCGAGAGGGCCGACACACTGAAGCCGAGCGACGACAGCCGGTTCGCACCGGCGCGCATCATGGCCTCGTAGCCCGCGGTCGTGTCGAGCTCGCCGTCGACCCCGCGTGACCACTCGCGCACGCTCAGAATGGCGCGCTTCGCACCCTGTTCTCGAGCGGGATGCCCGGGGGCCTCCGGCACCGCGAGGGCGAAGACCGAGTCGGAGACGACCTCGCGCGGAAGCTCCTTCATCCCGAGCCGGTTCCAGGAAGCGGCCGAACGCTCGTCGCGGAAGTAGACCTCGTCGATCAGCTCGGAGGCCTGGCGGATCGCGACCTCCGACCGCTCGCGGGTGAACGGGCCGAGCGACTGGGTCCAGAGCACGATGCGCTTGCCGTACGACTTCGCCAGCCGGAACTCGAGCACGCGCGGCGAGAAGTTGTAGTGGTCGACGAGGTAGGTGCCGCCGCTGGAGATGATCACCTCGCAGGTGCGGAGCTCGCGGAGGCTCGTGCTGAAGCGACTCGACCGTACCAACGGCAGGTTCAGCGCGCGCATGAGCAGCGGGTTGCGGTCGATGACGCGGCGAACGAGAGCGTGGCGCACCCGCTGCAGCACGTTGCGCAGGCGGGCGGGTTCGCGCGGGGGCGAGACCGTGAGCTGCTGGAAGATCTTCCAGTTGGGGTAGAGCTTCGAGGTGACGGCCGCGTTCGAGTCGAAGGCGATCACGGTCAGGCTCTCGCCCGGCAGGGCTGCCGCCAGGGCATCGCCGATGGCCTCGAAGATCGCGGCATCGCCGGTGTTCGACAGAACTGCATTGGTGACGCCGATTTTCACGTCTGCTCCACTTTCATTGGGTCGGGGTTCACCGCGCGGAGTCGTACAACGACTCCAGTTTCTGGGTCTGTTTCACCAGATCGAAGTTCGAGGCGACATGGGCGGCCGCTGCCAGCCCCAGCGCCCTGGCCGCCACTTCGTCGCCGAGCAGGTGGTCGAGCGACGCCGCGAGGCCATCGACATCGTGCTCCGCGACGAGTATTCCCACTGTATCGGTCGACACCGCCTCGGGAATGCCCGAGTGCCGGGTGGAGACGACGGCGGTGCCGAGCGACATCGCCTCGACGAGCGCGATGGGCAGGCCTTCCCTGTCACCGTTCGCCGCAGTCACGCTGGGCAGGGCGAAGATGCGCGATGCGCCGATCTCGCGGCGGACGGCCTCCTCCGACTGGCGGCCGAGGAACACGACGCGGTCGGTGAGGCCGAGCGTCGCGACCTGCGCGACGAGCGACTCCATCAGCGGCCCGTCGCCGATGATGCGGAGGGTCGCGTCTGAATGCTTTCCGGCCACCGCGGCGAACGCCGAGATGAGGTCGGCCGTGCCCTTCTTTTCCACGAGGCGGGCGACATGGATGATCTGCGGCGGCCTCGGCCACGGCGCGACGGCGAACAGCTCGGTGTCGACCCCGATGTAGTGCGTCAGCAGCTTGTTCTCCGGCAGCCCCAGCGCGAGCGCGCTCTGGCGGATCTGGTCGGAGACGCAGATCAGCAGCTCGGCGTGCGTGCCGAGGCTCAGCCGCCGCAGGGCGTAGTTGACCGCCATCGGGCGACGTGTCGCGATGAGCGCCTGCTTCGAGACGGTGACGTCCCGCCCGTGCAGGGTGACCACGAGCGGCACCTTCGCACTCTTCACTGCCCCCACCGCGTAGAGGCCGTCGGGGCCGAAGTGAGCGTGCACGATGTCGAGGTTCTGCTCGGCGACCAGGCGGTTCAGCGCGCGGGAGGTGCCGGTCATCCCGTACAGCGCATCGCCGACGGTGCCCACGCGGGAGGAGAGCGCGACGGCGTCGACCCCCTCCGGCCGGTCGGTGATGGCGCGACGGGCGATGAAGGTCGGCGAGTACCGCGAGAGCGCGCCGGCCTGGGCGCGGATGAACGTCTCGGAGGGTACGAACAGGTTGTGCCGGAAGATGCCTGCGCGAGCCACCACTAGTAGGCGCCCTCCGAGGCAAGAACGGCCCTCGCCGTCTTCCACAGAATGAGCAGGTCGCCCGTCATCGACCAGTTCTCGACGTAGTACAGGTCGAGACGAACCGAATCCTCCCACGAGAGGTCGGAGCGGCCGCTGACCTGCCAGAGGCCCGTGATGCCGGGCTTCACGAGGAAGCGGCGGTGCACGTGGGTCTCGTACTGCTCGACCTCGCGCTGGATCGGCGGGCGCGGGCCCACGATCGACATGCTGCCGCCGAAGACGTTGAACAGCTGCGGGAGTTCATCGATGCTGTAGCGCCGCAGGAACTTGCCGATCGGCGTCACGCGGGGGTCGTTGGCCATCTTGAAAAGGATCGTGTTGCCCTCGGTGCGTTCGGCGCTCTCGAGTCCGGCGAGCCGGGCTTCGGCATCGACGACCATCGAGCGGAACTTCAGCATGTTGAAGCGCGAACCGTTCAAACCGATGCGCTCCTGCTTGAAGAACACGTCGCCGGGGGTGCTGAGGCGCACCCCGATCGCGACCACCACGAGAAGGGGCGACAGGATCAGGATGAGGATCGACGAGAGCACGATGTCGGTGGCGCGCTTGGCGAACCGCTTGCCGCCCGCGTAGCGCGGCGTCTCCACATGGATGAGCGGCAGGCCTGCGACAGGCCGGGTGTGGATGCGCGGACCACCGATGTCGGTGAGCGACGGCGCCACCACGAGGTGCTGCCGGCCGGGCTCGAGGCTCCAGCTCAGCTCACGGATCTTCTCGGGCGCCAGTTCGTCGCTCGAGGTGATGACCACCGTGTCAGCGCCGCAGGTGAGCATGGCGGCCTTCAGGTGGTCGATGTTGCCGAACACCGGAATGTCGGTGTCGGGCAGGTACCCCGCGACCAGCCCGCTCGGCACGCAGGCGCCGACGACTCGGTAGCCGGCTTGGGGCTGGCGGGCCAGTTCCCGGGCGATGTGCGAGGCGCTGGCGCTCGAACCGACCAACAGCACGCGCGAGCTGTAGAGCCCCGCTTTGCGCTGCAGGCTGAGCCAGCGACGCCACACGCTCCGCGAGAGCACGAGCAGGATGAGGCCGAGCGGCAGCGAGACGATGATGTACCCGCGGGCGAGGTCGACCTGGGTCAGGAAGGCAACGATGGCCACGAGGCCGAAGAGGCGGAGCGTGGCATCCGCGATCTGCTTGTACTCGGCAGAACCGGTGCCGACGATGCGGTACTCACGGGTGCCGTAGATGCTGAGCGCCAGCATCCAGGCGGCGATCAGCACGAGCGAGACGAGGGTGTAGCTGAGGACGAGGTTGGTGGTGCCGGCGACGGCGGGCTTCACGAGGTTCGCACCGAACCACAGGAACTGGGTACCGAAGACAGCCACGACCACGACCACCAGGTCGTTCAGAATCAGCCTCGACGCATAGACCACCCGCCAGTCGCGGCTCGTCCGTTTCGTCCCGCCTTCTGCCTTCATCTCGTTCTGTGTCAAGATCGGCACTTCTTCTTGGATCATGCTCCCCCACAGACTGCGCGGAACCGTGCTGCGGCTCACGCTCATCCTCGGAATCAAATGTATAACACTGCCCCGCGGTAGCCAGCCTATTGTGAAGGCGTCAACTCTTTGGCGGGTTCGACGACCTCGCCTTTCGTTCTGCGTCGCTTTCGATCGTTCGAACCTGGCTCGTCGAACTCCTCGCCGTACCCGTACCCGTAGCCATAGCCATAGCCATAGCGGCCGTACCCGTACGAGTCGGGCCCCTTGGTCGGCAGCATCGTCATGACCACGCCCGCGATGCCCGAGCCGACGTTCGTCAGGGCCGAGATGGCGCCTTTCAGCTGGCCGCGATGCACCCGACCCGCGCCCACCATCACCAGGGCACCGCCCGTGTGCTTGGCCAGGATGGCGGCGTCGGTGACGGGCAGCAGAGGCGGGGCGTCGAAGAGCACCAGGTCGAATTCCGCCTCGAGTTGCTCGATGAGCGCGATCATCGCATTGGAGCCCAACAGTTCGCTCGGGTTCGGCGGGATACGGCCGGCCGGGAGCACGTAGAGGTCGTGGGTGCCCCAGCGCTGAACGACATCGGCCATCTCGACCCGGCCGACGAGAACGTCGGTGAGGCCTGCACCCCCCTCGAGCCCGAGGTACTCGGCGAGCTTCGGCTTTCGCAGGTCGGCGTCGATGATGATGGTCTTCGTTCCAGCGGAGGCGGTGACGATCGCCAGGTTCGCCGACGACGTGCTCTTGCCCTCCCCGGGAATGGAGGAGGTGATGACGTAGCTCTTCGGCCGGTCGAGCGCCACGAGGAACTGGAGGTTCGTGCGGAGGGTTCGGAACGACTCGGCGCGCGGGCTCCGCGGGTCATCCTGAACCACCAGCGGGCGCTCGACGGTCTTCGGGTCGAACGCGATACCGCCGAGGATGGGGGCTGTCGTCACCGCTTCGACGTCGCGCTCATTCCGCACTTTCGTGTCGAGCGTCTGGCGCAGCACAGCGATGGCCACGCCCAGGATCAGACCGATCAACGCACTGATGAGGATGTTGACGCGGGTGTTGGGTGACGACGGCGCTGCGGGCACCAGGGCTTGCTGCAGCACCGTGATCTTCACGGGGCTCGAGCCGGCCGCATCGACGGGCACGATCGAGCTGACCGTCTTCTCGAAGCTCGAGGCGATGGCGTTCGCGATGTCGGCGGCGCGCTGCCCGGAGACGTCGCTGACGGCGATGTCGACGACGACGGTGCCTGTCGTGGTGCTGGCCGTGACATGACTCGCCAGCTCCTGGGCCGAGACAGGCAGGTTCAACTCTGCGATGACGGGCTGGAGCACGATGGGGGTCGTCACGACATCGGTATAGCTCTTGACCTGGTTCTGGGTGAACGAACTGCCCTGGCTGAGTTCGCTGACGGTGCCGGCCGACTGCACGGAGACGAAGACCTTGCTCGACGCGACATACATGGGGGTGGTGAGCAGCGAGACGACGGAACCGATCGCCACTCCCGACAGCACCAGAGCCAGGATGATGATCCATCCCTTTCGGAGAACACGGAGATAGTCGCGAAGTTCCACGCGCACAGCCTTTCCCATTTGTAACCCGAACGGGTCACCCACCACGACCCTATGATGACACAGTGACGAGTCAGAACAGTCTCTGACAGGTTTCCGTCACGTTACGGTCGGCCTTCGCAGGCTAGACGCAAAAGCAACCCCTGACCGGGCACTCGGTTTTCAGGAGCGGGCGGCCAGCGAGAGGATGTGCACCACGGCGCCGACGGCCGGAACGAGTTGAGCGACCGAGAGCGCATAGGTCTCGTCGTCGCGGCGGTACGGGTCGACGACGTCGTCCTCGTCGGGGCTGGCGGGCGGGTCGGACTGCCCGCGGCGCGAGGCGGTGAGGGCGACGGCGGCCTTCAGCTTGTCGCGCGTCGTGGCCTCACGACCGGCGACCGCACTGATCTCCTCGTCGGAGATCTGGCCCGCCAGCCGGGCGAACTCGCGCAGCGTGAAGGTGACAGACACCTTTCTCGGCATCATCTCGACGATCGCGCGCCGATGCGAGCGGGCCATCGCGAAGAGCAGGTCGGCGCCGGCCACGTACGGCTCGATCATGTACCGGGCCCGGTGCGCCGAGAGGTCGACGTCGAACTGGCCGCCGATCTGCAGGATCTGGTCGGTCACCTGGTCTCCGTCACGCGCGATGATGCCTGCGCTCGACAGGTCGACGTCGCCGATCTCGCGCAGCCGCTCCCGCAGCAGGCCCTCGGCCAGCGGGGAACGGCAGATGTTGCCCGAGCACACGGTCATTATCGAGAAAGTCGTCATTATGGTGCCTCACTGTCTGGCGGTCACGGGCTGGGGGGGTGCCGGGCTGGGGGGTGCCGGGGGTGCTGTCTGGCGGTCAGCCTCTGAAGGGTCACTGCCTGGAGTGGTGACGACGACAAGCCTACGGTTCAGAAGACGAAGCGGATCGTGAGCGACTGCTCCGCGGTCTCTGCGTCGACCCGCTGGAAGGCGAGCTGCATCAGCCCGACGAAGGGCGATGCACCCGCCCCGGGGTTGCTGCGACCGTCGCTGAAGACGGCGCCGAGTTCCCCGGTCATCCGCACGCCCACCCTGTCGAACGACAGTGACAGCGCCCGTGCCCCGGGGCCCGCATCGCCCGCGAAGTGCAGGAGAACGGTACGGAGGGCGGTGCGCTGCTCGTCGGTCAACGACAGCGCGACGGCGTGGGGGTCGCTGTAGCGGCCGACCAGCCGTTCGAGGGGTTCGATTGCGAGACTCGACTCGAGCGTCGCCCTCAGGCTTCGGGCGAGCTCGGCTGCGCGCTCCCTGTCGGCGTCGGTCAGGCTGTCACGGGCTTTCACCTCGCGGAAGAAAGGAAGCACCTCCCGCCGCAACGACTCGGTGTCGGTCCCCAGGAACTCCTCGATGGCGCGCCGACGGTCCCGAAGATCGCGGTGTTCCCGCGCCTCGGCTGCACGCTGCCGGTCAGCCCTCAGCCCGGCGATCAGCGACGACGAGAAGATCGCCGCTCCCCCGCCGAGCGCGACGACGAGAACCCCCGACATCGTGAGGGAGGTGAGCAGCTCCGAGCGCAGGGAACCGAAGTGCACCAGGGTCGTCGCGGCCACGACGATCGTCGCGACGAGGGTGCGCAACACGATCTCGCCCGGGGGGCGGTACGACCCCGAGACCATCAGAACGAGGGCGACGGCGATCGGACCCCAGTCGTTCCGCACGTCGGTGTCGGTTCCCGACTGGCCGATCGATTCGAGGATGCACGCAATGAGCACGAGGGCGTACGAGATGCCGTACGCCGCCCGGGTGACTCGTCGCCGGTACGGGTCGGCTGCCCTGATCAACAGGGCGAAGGCGGCGACCAGTGCGGCGAGGCCCAGGGCGACCAGCGCGAAGGAGGAGGTCTCGCTGCCGTTCAGTACGGTCAGCGCGCCGGCGACCACCACCGCGACGACGGAGACGGCGACCACGAAGATGCGCGCAGTGATCCCGCTCAGGGGATCGATCTCCTGCGCGGTGCTCCCGGTCATCGTCACCGCCCCACCGGACACTCGGAGCGGGGCACGCTCAGCAGAAGAGCCGTGCCGCTGCCGGGAGCCGACCAGACGAGGATCGTGCCGTGCACGGCCTCGACGCGACGGCGCACGGCCTCGCTGACGTCGGCGCTGTGCGTACCGGGCAGCCGGGGGTCGAAACCCCGGCCCGCGTCGGAGACGATGATGTTGACGCTGCCGGCACCGGCCGCAACCGACACCTCGGCCGACGTCACACCGGAGTGCCTCCGCACAGTGGCGAGCCCGCGGCCGACCACGTAGACGACCTCGCGCAGCACCGGCGCCTCCAGCTCGCGGAGGAGGGCAGGGTCACCGCTCACACTCACGCGGAGGCCCGCCTCCCTGGCCGACCGGATGACCGTGCCGAGGCCGGAGCTCCGCAGTGCCTCCGCTCCCGCCTGGCTCCTGACCATCACGTCGTCGACCAGCAGGCCGGGATGGGCGAGAGAGGCGATGTCCTTCACCAGGAAGGCCCTGTGGTCTTCGAGCAGACGGCCGGGAGCAGACACCGCGAGCGCCTGCAGGTCGTTCAGAACGGTGTCGTGCAGGGCGGCAGAGGCCTCGGCGGCGATGCGGCCGCGTTCACTGATGCGCTCCTCGACCTCCGCCGCCACCTGCATGGTGCGAACGCCACGGGTCGCGCGCGCCCTGCCGTACCAGAGCGTGGCGAGCAGGAGAACGATGCCGAGCCACGTGACGATCGACGGAATGTCGAAGGCGAACACGAGCCCGTGGATGCGTGTGCCGAACTGCACGGCCAGTGAGGCGACGACGAAACCGACGGTCGACCGGGCGATGCTGGCCGGCAGGGAGCGGCCCGCGATTCCCACCACGGTGATGGCGATCTTCGGCATGGTGAAGATTGCGGCATCCGACCGCCACCCGTCGCCGACGCCCGCCGAGATCTGCAGGGTGAACAGGAAGATGCCGGCGCCGGCGACGAGCATCAGGCCGAAGACGAGCCACGGGTTCGACGCCAGGAGCGCCCAGGCCACGGCCAGCCCTGCGATGGCCAGCCCCGCGATCGCGAGGGCGACGTCGGCCTGGGGGATCTCGAGGCCGAAACCGATCACGAGCAGGAAGGTGGCGGCGAGAAAGACGCTGCTCACCCAGATCGCGGCCCGACCCAGGGCGCGAGAGGTCGAGACACCCTCAACATCGGTGGGCAGAACGAGAGACATCGGTTCCCTTCGGCACCCCGGCCTACCCCCGAACAGGGCTGGAGACGCACGCACTCATATTAGGGCACGCACCCCGGCGATAGGGTTGGCGGGTGCCTACCCTCCGCTCCCGTGAGATCGCCGTCATCGTGCGGCTGCAGCAGACCCGGCTGGGTCGCATTCTGGTCGCCCCCTCCCGCGTGCTCAGCTTCTTCGGGGAGAATGCCGCCGGCTGGCTCGTGCTGGGAATCATCGGCGCCCTGGTCGACCACGATCGCTGGGCGACCTGGCTGCTCAGCGTCGCCGCCGTGGCGGTGGCCCAGGTTCTCTCGTCGGCCGTCAAGCAGGTCATCAGAAGGCCCCGGCCGGGCGTCGCGGCCTCGGCCGACGGTGTCTACGCGCTCAAGGCCGCCGGCGGGTACCCGAGGGGAACCGACGGGCCCGTCGCCGTCTATGCGCACGCCGCCAGCCGCCTGAGCTTCCCGAGCTCGCATTCGGCATCGACCATGGCGGCGGTGATCGTCTACACCGCCTTCTTCCCGGCGCTCTGGCCGCTCGCTCTCATCGTGGTTCTGGCGATGGGCCTGAGCCGGGTGGTGCTCGGGATGCACTTTCCCACCGATGTGCTCGCGGGCTACGCCCTCGGCCTGCTCGTGGGTGTGCCTGCGGTTCTGCTGCTGCACTGAACCCGCCAAGCGGTCAGGGCAGCGCGACGTCGATGTTCTGCAGCGCCCTCGCCTGCCGCCGGGTGAGCGGAACGGCGTCGGGCAGCACCGGCGCAACCTGCACCTCGTGCGACGGCACGACCTCCGCCAGCCACCCGGCGAGCGTCGACACAGCGGCGTCGATCTGCCGGGCCACCTTCGCGTGGGTGGCGGCAGACTTGCGGTAGGGATCGGCGATGTCGAGCTCCGATTCGCGGCGCGGCGGCGGCATCGCGCTCCGCCGACTGAGCAGGTACTCGAGCTGTTCGGCCGGCGCACGCCTCTCCCCCGCCGAGTCGACCGGGTTGTGTTCGACGAGCCGGGCCAACTCGAGAAGCGTCACCGACTTTTTGGAGGCGACCGGCAGCATCCGTGCAGCCGACGCCCGCTGCTCGAGCGTCATGGTGACGACGAGGTCGGCCGCGCGGAGGTCGGCGGGCGTGAGCCGTTCGGAGTGATGACCCGAGGGGTCGCCGCCGTGCGAGACGGACTGGCGCGCAGAGAGGGCATCCATCTCGAGGCCGCCCCGGGCGTGCGTTCCGCGACTCGTCGCCCTGACGACGTCGCCGGTGACGCCCACCGACTCCAGGCCGGCGGCGAGCAGCTGGGCTGCGAGGGGCGAGCGACAGATGTTCCCCGTACAGATGAACAGGATGTTCAGCGGGGAAGAAGGCGTCATGTAGAGATTATGGCCCTTCGCGCCGCACGTACGCTGGGGGTGTATGCCGGGAGCGTGCCGCTGTAGAGCTCGGCCGATTCGACGCCCAGGTGCACGTCGCTCCACCGGCTCTCGCGTACCGCCAGCGCCTCTGCAGAGAAGCGTTCGGCCAGGCCCTCTTCGCTCAACAGTCGTTCGACCGAGTCGATCGCCTCCCGCACCGATTCGACGAGAAAGCCGGTGCGCTCGTCGTCGACGATGTCGACGTTGCCGACGATGTTCGACGCCACCACGGGAATGCCCATGGACTGCGCCTCCATGACGGCCAGCGGCATCCCCTCCCACAGGGTGAGGAACAGCAGGATGTCGATGCGGGCCAGCTGCGCCATGGCGGCCGGGTAGCTGAGCCAGCCGGTCTTCTCGACGCCGGCGTCGTCGAGATCGGCGGCGAACTCGTCGGTCTCGCCGTCGCCGATCCAGAGGAATCGCGCGCGACCGCGAAAGTGCCGGGCGACCTCCGCGAACTTCCACGGGGCCTTCTGGTAGGCGATGCGGCCGACCATCGCGACGATGGGCAGCCCGTCGGCCGGCCTCTGCTCGCGGTGCGGCAGAGCATCCAGCGCCACGCCGTTCGAGACGACGAAGCAGTGCGCCATCTTCAGCACGCGCGTGGCCACCTCGGCCTCGGAGGGGCTGACCAGAACGAGCTGGGAGGGGCCGTGCCGGCCGAGAACGCTCTCGATCACCCGGTACACCTGGCGCACGGGAGGTGAGTAGTCGGTGCGGAGGAACGAGAAGCCGTGCGGGGAGTAGAACGAGGCCGGCTTGCGGCGGCGGCCGGTCAGGGCGAGGCGGCCGAAGGCGCCGCCCACCGAGGAGTGGAAGTGGATGATGTCGGCACTCGTCGCGATCTCACCGCGCACCTTCGACATGATCCAGATCGCGTGCGCCAGCATCGACGTGTCGCCGGCCGGGGCCTCGACCAGGGTGACGCCGGTGCCGAAGATGCCCGCCAGCTCGGCTGTCGCGGGCGTGTCATCGCGGCGGGTGAAGTAGAGAGTGACCCGCATCTGCTGCTCGACCTGGCGGAGGGTGAGTCGGGCGAGCGAGGTGACCACCCCACCGCCGAGGCTCTCGGTGACATGCGCGACCGAGAGAGGTGAGCCGGTGGCTGCTTCCCGATTGAGTTGCATGGTCATGTGGCACGCTCCCTGTCAGTAGATCGACAATCGCGCTGCGACCGGCACCCCCCGGGTACGACAATTACGGGCAGCCTAGGGAGGGCACGAGGGGGCAATTTCGGGTCTCGCCCTAATGAGTTAAGGACTCAGGATGATTCACCGAGGCGGCGCAGAAGGTGCGTAATACTGAGACAAATCCGAGGGGTGTGAGGGAGGCGGAGAAGTGCAGCTTGAAGACGTTCTGAGGGTTTTCCAGCGATCCTGGCTGCTGATCGCCGGGCTCACCATTCTCGGTCTGCTCGCCGCCGGGGCCGCCCTGGCGGTCACGACGCCGCAGTACCAGTCGACCTCCCGGCTCTTCGTGTCGACGCAGGCCAGAGACAGCGCCTCCGACCTGCTGCAGGGCAGCACCTACACGCAGTCCCGCATGATCTCCTACTCGCACCTCGTGGTGCAGCCGGTGGTGCTCGACCCGGTCATCTCCTCGCTCGGGCTGGCGCTCACCTCCGACCAGCTGGCCGGTCACGTCACGGCGAACGTGATCACCGACAGCCTCATCCTCGAGGTGACGGTGTCGGAGGCGTCGCCCCAGCAGGCCGCAGACATCGCGAACGCCGTCGCCGCCCAGCTCGTCTCCACCATCACGACGCAGATCGAAGACCCGGGCGACGGCACCAAGCCGCTGATCGCCGTCAGCATCATCGCCAACGCCAGCCCGGCAGCGAACCCCACGACCCCGGTCTCCTGGCTCTACCTCGTGGTGGGCGGGGTCGGCGGCCTGCTGCTCGCGATCGGTCTCGCCTTTCTGATCTCGGGCTTCGACAACCGGGTGCGCAGCGTCGACGATGTGAAGCGGCTCACCGACCTGCCGATCCTCGGGCACTTCCCGCGGCAGGCGAAGGTGCGCGACCGCCCGCTGCTCTTCGCCGACGACATGATGAGCCAGCGCGCCGAGTCGTTCCGGGCGCTCCGCACGAACCTGCAGTACTTCGACCTGGCGGTGAACCACCAGGTTCTGCTGTTCACCTCCTCGATCCCGGGTGAAGGCAAGACGACGACGTCGCTGAACCTCGCGATCGCCCTCGCCCAGACCGGCAAGAAGGTGCTCTACATCGAGTGCGACCTGCGGCGGCCCAAGTCGGCGAAGTACCTCAACGTCGAGGGCGCCGTCGGCCTCTCCGACGTTCTGGTCTCGCGCGCCGAACTCGCTGACGTGCTGCAGCCGGGCGCTCTCCCCAGCCTCGCCATCCTGCCGGCCGGCGCCCTGCCGCCGAACCCGAGCGAACTGCTCGGCTCCGAGCAGTTCGAGACCCTCGTCACGGCGATGCGCCACGAGTACGACTACCTGATCCTCGACGCTCCCCCGCTGCTGGCCGTGACCGATGCCGCCATCCTCAGCCGGGTCAGCGACGGCGTCATCGTGGTGGTCGGCACGGCCCAGGTGAAGAAGCAGCAGCTCGAGACGAGCTTCGAGATCCTCTCGCAGGTGGATGCCCGGGTGCTCGGCATCGCCGCGAACTTCCTCCCGCGGCGGGGCGTCGACGCCTACTCGTACTACACCTACGGGTACGGCAGTGTCATGCCCGATCGCGCGGGCGCCGAGGCGGAGGCGGCGCTGCACCTCGGCGCACAGCCGGGGCAGGTCGCCCACGAGCAGCCCCACAGCCGCTCCCACCGACGCCTGCCCGCCCTGGTCGAGCTCGACACGATCGCCGAGGCCACGCCGACCGCCGAACCCGCCGGTGACGACGTGTGGAAGCGGGTCCGCACCCCGTCACGACGATGAACGTCGCAGCCAAATGGCAGCAGCTCGGGGTGGCCGCGTACAACATCGTGCTGACCTTCGTGCCGTCGCACACCGTGCGCCTCGGTGCCCTGCGGCTCTGGGGGGCATCCATCGGTGAAGGCAGCACCGTGTCGCGCGGCACGACCGTCTTCGACATCGGCCGCATCGTGATCGGGCGGGACTGCTCCATCGGGTTCCGCTGCCTGCTCGACGCCCGGGGAACGATCACGCTCGGCGACAACGTCGTGCTGGCCAGCGACACGCAGATCATCACCGGCACGCACATCATCGACTCCGACACCTTCGACGCCGAGTTCTCCCCCGTCGTCATCGACTCGTTCGCCTGGGTCGCCTCGCGCTGCACCATCCTCCCCGGGGTGAGCATCGGGCGCGGCGCCGTCGTGGGCGCCTGCTCGCTGGTGCGCTCCGACGTGGCGGCGATGGATGTCGCAGCCGGTGTACCGGCGACCAAGCGCGGCGAGCGCTCCTCCTCGCTGGCCTACTCGGCGAAGTTCCGGCGCCTGTTCTACTAGTGGAAGGCTCGGCCGTGCAGCACACCCCCCTGTTCGACCTGTCGACGGCGACCCTCGTCTATGTGGCGCCGCGCACCGGCACGAACGGTGTCAGCGACTACGCCGACGACATCCTCCGTTTCGCCCGCGAGCGCCTGGCGCGGGTCGTCGAGGTGCGGCACGGCGGCTCCTCGGCAGACGGCGTGGCCGACGTGCTGCGCGGCCGCGGGGAGATCAGGCGGGCCGTTGCCGAGGCAGAGGGCCCGGTCATCCTGCACACCGAGCAGAGCGGCGGCGTGCTGCTGCCGTTCTGGGGCCTGATCGGCGCCCGGGCGAGCGTTCGGAGCGCCACCGTGCACGACGCGCCGCTCAGCGTCTGGCTGCCCTTCCGCACGAAGCTCGTCAGCCGCAACCGGTATGTGCAGCACGGGCTGCACTACCCGATCCTGCCGATTCTCGAACGGTTCGAGCGCCGGGCCATGCGCGACGTGCTGCTGTTCGCCCTCACCCGTTCGGGCGCGCGCGCCACCGAGCGGGTTCTCGCGCACGACTCGGTGCGGCAGAGCTTTCTGCCGGTACCCGACCGGCCCCAGTTGCCGCCGCTCTCGAAGCGACCGCTCGCTGTCGGCCTGTTCGGCTACGTCTACCGGGGCAAGGGCTTCGACCGGCTCGTCGAACTGCGCGAGGCGATCGACGACCGCATCGAGATCAGGGTGGCCGGGCGCGGCACCGAGTCGCTGCCAGCCGTGCCCGGAGTGACAATCCTCGGCGCTGTCGAGGGGCCCGAAGAAGATGCGTTCTTCGCGAGCATCAGGGCGATGATCGTGCCGTACGGCAAACGGAGCTCGTACGGGCCCGAGACCCACGTGGCATCCAGTGCCATCACCCGCGCGCTGGCTTACCAGACCCCGGTCGTCGCCACGCGCTACCCCGGGCTCGACGACGAAGCCCTCGTCTTCGAGACCGTGGCCGAACTGGCCGAAGCGGTCACCGCGCTGCTCGGCGACGACGTCGCGCTCGACACCGAGGCCGAGCGCGTCGAGGCGCTGCGGCGCCGGCTCACGACGGAGAACGCCTTCGAGCGCTACGCCGAGGAGTGGCAGCGCGCCCTCGCCGGGGTGACGCGGTGACGACGGGGTACGGGTCGCCCCGGGCTGGTCTGCTCCGTCACCTCAGCGGCCTCGGTGCGGCGGGAACGTGGATGATTGCGGGCCGGGCCGCGGGCTTCGCCTGGACGCTGCTGCTGATCGCCACCCTCGGCCTCGGCGACTACGGCATCTACGCGACGGCCTGCGCGTTCGCCGCGATCATCGCCGCACCGCTCGAGAACGTCTTCGTCGTTCGGAGCGTTCGGGTCGGGCAGCACGACTACGAGCACGAGCGGTCGACCCGGCTGCTGATCGGCGTGCTGCTGGTGGTCGTGGGCGTCGTGCTCTTCCCGGCGATCCTGGTGCTGGGCTTCGCGCTCATCGTCGCGGGCTGCGAGATGGCGTTCAACGCCTACAAGAGCCTGCCGCTCCGAAACGGCCAGCCGGTGGTCGTGATGCGACTGGATGCTCTGCGGCAGTTCGCCTCGATCGCCCTCGCCGCGCTGTACCTGGTGCTCGCCGGGAGCGGTGCGTCGCTGCCGGTCGCGCTCGCGATCTACCTCGCCCCCTATGCGGTCGTGCTCGTGCTCTCGACGATCCGCGCCCGGGGCACGATGCCGGGCCTGCCGGGCGGGCTCCGCGAGAACCTCCTGCTGCTCGGCGACGCCTTCATCACCAGCCTCTACCTGCAGGGCGACATCGTTCTGCTCGGCCTGCTGGCCAGCGACGAAGCCGTCGGCGCCTACTCCGTGGCGTCGCAGATCGCGCTCGCCCTGTCGACGCTCGGCCAGCTCTACGCGCAGGGCTTCCACGTGAGCCTGCGGCAGAGCGGCGGCGACCCGGCCGCGGGGCCCCGCCCGAGGTTCGTCGTCGGTCTCGCCGGGTTCTTCACGGTCGGCACCGTGGCCGTGGCGGCCGTGCTGCTGATCACGGGCTGGCAGAGCGGGATCGGCGCGGTGCTGCTGGTGATGAGCCTGTTCGCCGGGCTCCGCACCATCGACAACGCCTGGACCACGGTTCTCTACACGCAGCATCGCGACGCCGGCAGAATCGCGAACGCCGGCATCGCGCTGGCGATCAAAGGCGCGGGCATCCTGCTGCTGGTGGCTGTGCTCGGCTGGCCGGGCGCGATCGGCGCCGCCATCGCCGCCGTCACGGCCGAGGTGTTCGTCTGCATCCAGTACACCCGGCTGGTGCACCGTGCCCTGCCGCCCGCGCAGGTGGCCCGGCTCGATGTCGCGGAGGGCCTCCGATGACGCGCACCCTGGAATTCCTGCTCGCCAAAGACCCGGTGCTCGAACGCACGGGAGACATGGCGATGGCCTCCCTCGTCATGGACCTCGCCGCCGAGGCGTACTCCGTGCGCTACATCGCCCTCTCGACGACCACCGGCACCCGCGGCGAAAACACGCTCGTCGAGAAGCCGCGGGTCTCGCTGGCCCGGCTGCTGTTCGACTCGGCACGGGCCGGGCGAAGCCTGGTGCACAGCCGGTTCACTGTGCCCGGGTTCGCCCGCGCCATCGAGCGGAGTGACGCCGACACCTTCGTCGCCGACCACTCGTACATGGCCGAACCCTTCGCGGCCTCGACCCGGGTGGGCGGCGACCTGCGGGTCAACTCCGTCGTCTCGGAGTCGTCGGTGTGGAGTTCGTCACACGGCATCGTCGGCCGGGCCCAGAAGTCTGCCATCGAGCGCGACCAGCTGCGGATCGCCCGGCTGGCCCGCTCGATCGCCACCTACGATGCCGACGAGGCCGCCGAGTACCGGGCCAGGGGCGTCGGCGCCGCGCGCTGGCTCGACGTCAGCCTCGAGCCGGCACCGCGCCGCGGGCACACCGCAGGCAGACCCCGTCTGGCCTTCGTGGGCGACCGCACGTGGAATCCGAACCAGGAGGGCTACGAGCAACTGCTGGCCTGGTGGCCGCGCATCGCCGCCGGCATTCCGGATGCAGAGCTCGTCATCATCGGCAAGCCGGCGAAGCTCCTCCCGCTGCCCGACGGCGTGCGCGACCTCGGATTCGTCGACGACCTCGATGCGGCGCTGAACGAGAGCCGCGGCATCCTCGCGCCCCTCCGCACCGGAGGGGGCGTTCGGGTGAAGATCCTCGATGCGGCCCGCCGCGGCATCCCGCTCGTCGCCACAGCAACGGCCATCGGCTCGCTGTCGGAGATGTTCTCGCTCGAACCGCACGACACCGAAGACGCGTTCGTCGAGGCCGCGCGGCAGCTGCTGCTCGACCGCGACGCGTCGCTTCGCGAAGGCGTTCGACTCTACGAGCAGAACCGCGACCGGTGGCAGGCACGCGTGCCGCACGCCGCTGTCGCAGAATGGCTCGCCTGATGCGCCGCCGGCTGCTCGTCGCCAGCGCGGTGGTGTTCGGCGCGCTCGTCATCTTCGCGACGCTCCGCATCGGGTCGTTCATCTCGATCTCGGTCGGACTGCTGGTGCTGGTCAGCCCCCTGCTGCTGCTCGCCGCTGTGCGCCGGCCGCAGCTCTACTGCTGGTTCTTCGGCATCGTGCTCGGCGCTTCGCCGTTCATCACGCTGCCGGGAACGGGTACGCAGCTCGTCTTCTTTCTCGCGATCGCCGTCCTGATCCTGGGCCTCGGCCACGCGACGGCCCGGCGCAGGGAGGGGCGTTCGTCGACGATCGCCCTCTGGATGGCGATCACCATCGCGGCCTGCTTCCTCTCGATGGTGGCCACCTTCACCGGCTTCGAATCGGTCAACCAGTGGGTGCGCTGGGCGCTCGCCTCGGTTCTCGTCTGCCTCGGCGTCTGGATGTCGCCGACCCTCCGCATCGCCGTGAGCCGCGCCTTCGTGGTGGGGTGTTCCCTCGGGGCTGTGCTGTCGATCATCCTGAGCGTCGTCGACAAGACCGGCAGCTTCGTACAGAGCCTGACCTTCGTCGGCTACGGAGGGGCCGGCAGCCCCATCGTGCGCACTGTCGAGGTGAGTGGTTCACTGGCCGTGCGGGCGACGGGTCTCTACACCGACCCGAACACGGCAGGGCTGTTCTTCGTGATGGCCCTGGGCGTGGCGGCCTTCGTCTACACGGGCGTGGCCCGCGCACTGACGATGATCGTTCTGACGATCGGCACGGCTGCGACGCTCAGCAGGTCGGCCATCCTCTCGGTGATCTTCGCGGCGCTGGTCGTGCTGCTGGTGCAGAACCAGTCCGCCATCCGCCGAATCGTGATCGGGGTGATCTTCGGGGCGGGCCTCGTCTCGCTCGCGCTCGTTCCGAGCATCTCCGGCCGACTTTCCGGCTCGTTCAGCGACTCCGACGTCGGTGCGAAAGACCGGCTGCAGGCGTACGTCAACTACCCGGGCCAGCTCGAGGGCCACTGGCTGTTCGGTCGCGGCTGGGCGCTCCGGGAGTTCACGGATTCGTACTACGGCTACCTGATCAACCACGTGGCCAACACCCCGCTGCTCGTGGTCTACCGCGGCGGCATCATCGCCGGGATCGCCTTCCTCGTGCTGCTGATCGTCGGAGTCGTCGCGTCGGTGCGGGGGCTCCGCTCGAAGAACATCGGGTTCGGAATGATGGGGGCGGTCTTCATCGGGCTGGTGCTCATCGCGTTCGAGCTCGACTTCCCGGTGGTCACCATGCCCCCGCTCGCCATGGGCTTCTCGATCCTGCTGATGAACCTCGGAGTGGCCGGGGCCGACCCCCTGCCCCCGCCCGCATCCGGGCGGTCTCTGCCGACCAGCACTGCACCGAAACGCCGGGAGGTCTACGTTCCATGAGCCAACAGCTGCTGATGCCGGCGAACAGCACCCTGCCCAAGCGTTTCGTCGGGCTCGACGGGCTGCGGGGCATCCTCGCCTTCTGCGTCGTGCTCGTGCACGCGACCGCGCAGTACAACCCGCACGTGTTGAACACTCTGCACATCGAGATCTTCGGCCAGGCCATCGTGGTGTTCTTCGTGCTGTCGGGCGTTCTCATCTACTGGCCGTTCCTGAATGCGATTCTGGATGGTCGCCCCCTCCCGTCGCTCAGAACCTATGCTCGCGCCCGCATCTTCCGTGTGTACCCGGCCTACCTCGTCGCGTTCCTGCTGGCGAACTTCGCCCTCAGCGCAGTCTTCGTGACCAATGCGATGGAGTCGATCGAGCCGGGCAACGACCACGGATCGGGCATGATCACGAACCCGTGGAGCGTGCTGGCCCACCTGACGCTGGTGCAGAACTACCTTCCGTCAGAACTGCAGACCGGCATCAGCGCGTCGTGGACCCTGACCGGCGAACTGACGTTCTACCTGCTGCTGCCGTTCTTCTGCATGGGGGCCGCGTTCGTCGCCCGCCGACTGAAGGTGCGCCCTGTCGTCGCGGCGGCCCTGCCGGGGGTCGCCCTGATCGTCATCGGTCTCGCTTCGCGCATCGTCTCGGCCGTCTGGTTCGCGGCGAGCGACATCTCGCTGCTCGACGCGCAGTGGGGGCCGACCTGGCAGGCGGTGTTCACGCGCAGCTTCTTCAGTTGGGCCGACAACTTCGGCTGGGGCATGCTCGTCGCGGTCGTGGTCTCGGTCTGGTACCGACGGGGCGGCTTTCGCTTCGGCCGACTGTCGGTGCGTGCGCTCGCCTGGCTGCTCGTGGCGGTCGGCCTGGTGACGTCGGCCATCAGCTTCGTGTACTTCTCGACCTTCATCGGGGCCTTCTTCGCCCTCTTCAGCACGGGCCTGGTGCTGCTGCTGATGATTCCGGTGCACGGCGAAGCATGGCGGGTCTCCCGCCTCATCGACAACCGGGTGCTGTTCTGGCTCGGTACCGTGTCTCTCAGCCTGTACGTCTGGCACTACCCGGTGATGGTCGTGCTCTACCGGCTGCACTGGATCGCGCCAGACACCTGGCTCGGCTGGGCCTGGAACGTGGCGCTCGTCTTCGCCGTCGGGGTGGCGGTCGCCTCGCTCAGCTACCGGTTCGTGGAGCTGCCGGCCATCCGCTCGCTGCGAAAGAAGAAGAAGCCCGCCCCGGCGCGGGAGGCCGTCAGAACTTCGTGACCGTCACTACACCGGTCGTGGCCGACCAGACGATGCGGCCCTTCACGAAGTCGTTGGCCCGGCTGCCGTCGGCGGCGTAGGCGTACTCGTCGGTCGTCGCGACCCCGAGGGCGCTGGTCCATTTGGCCAAGATGACGCCGGCGACGGAGTGAGCGCCGGTGGCCGGCGTGTAGAAGATGCGAAAGCCGCCGGTCTTGTTGAAGTTCTGGTAGTTGTTCGCGAATGGGGTGATGGGCACGAACTGGTACAGGCGCGCGAGGGTCGCGACGGCCGTCGGCGAGCTGAACCAGCCCTTCGAGGTCTGGTAGCGGCTGCCGTTCTCGCACTCCTGCACGGCTCCGCCGCCCATCGGGTACGTGACGGAGACACTGGCGCCGAGGGCGGGGTCGGCGTTGTCTTTAAAGGCCTGGCCCCGGGCGGTGAGCGGAAGACCGGATGCCTGCAGCGCCGTCACGGTGGCGAGGGACTTCTTCGGGGCGAAGGTCGAGGTGGTGACGCCCATCGTCTCGCCCCCGATGTCGGTGACGGTGAAGATGTAGAAGGGGCCCGCGTAGGAGACCTCTCCCCACGACTGCAGCGAGCTCTGCAGGAGGGCGGCCTGGCGTGTCTCGGAGACTCCGCCGGTGCCGGTCGGGGCGCCGTACTCGGTGATCCAGATCTTCTTCAGGCCGTCGCCGTTCTTGACCATGATGGCGTGCATCTCGATCATGCGCCGGGCCGCGGTGTTGTCCCAGAGGGTCGCAGAGGCGAAGCCCTGCGTGTAGTCGTAGGGGTGGAACGAGAGCGCGTCGAACCGGCCGGCAGCTCCGGCCGCGTACATCCTGGTGAGGAAGGTGATCGGGCTGAGCAGCCCGTCGCCGTCGAAGGCGGGCCCCATGACGCCGGCGAGCACGGTGGCGGCCGGGTCTGCGGCTTTGATGACCGGATAGGCCGCCCTGACGAGCTGACCGTAGAAGGTCGGGTCGGGGTCGGGTGCGAAGTACATGCGCGCGTTCGGTTCGTTCCAGATCTCGTACGCGGCGATCTTGCCCTTGTACCGTTTCGCCACGACGCCCGCGAACTTCGCGTACGTTCCGGTCGTCGCAGGTCGCATCGTGCCGCCGGCATTGCCGCCGTTCAGGGCGGCCCAGGGCGGGCAGGTCGTGATGATGCCGAGGATCGTGAGGCCGCGCGCGCGGGACTCCGCCACGGCGTAGTCGAAGATGCCCCACGTGTACGAGCCGTCGTTCGGCTGGATGAGTATCCACATGATGTCGAAGCGAACGGTGGTGCCCCCCGAGGCCACGATGGTGTCGAGGGTCTTCGCGATGTTGGCCTTCGACTCGAACAGCATCGTGGAGCCCGTCGAGTAGCCGACGGGGAAGGAGGCGACGCGGGTGACGGCGCGGACGCCCGATGGCACGGCGCCCGGGGCGTCGAGGACCGTTCCGGCACCCGCGACGGTCGGAGCCGCTGCCGCTGACGCTGCCGGCGACGGTGACGCGGCGAAGGCGGGGCTCCCTGCGGCGACCTGGGCCGCCACGGCCGCCGAACCCACCGCTGCGCCCGCGATGAGCTGCCTTCTGGACAGCTTCGATGACATTCCGGGCCCCCGTGACCGACCACCGTGGTGGCGGTCTTCAGCGCAGCGTAGCCCGTTCGGGGGGCACCTGGTCGGTGAGCACACCCGATTGGGTGAACGTCGGTGGCGCGCCCCACAGCGGCGCGTCGCGCCTGCCCGTCTCGGGCGAGGGCGGCCCTGCATCCCGCGCGCCCACCACCTCGACGACGGAGCGAGCGGTGCGTGCGGAGCGTGAACCGTACGCCGCAGAGCGCGACCGGGCTGAGCGCTTCGCGCGCCGCTCGTCGTCGGCGCGACCGATGACACGGCCGAAGATGAAGGCGGCCGTGAGGGAGACGATGACCCACCCGACGAGGCAGGCCAGAACGATGGCGACGATGAGGAGAGGTTCCATGACCGTGTCAGCTTAGCTGAGAAATACTCACTCTGTACAGTGCCGTCGGCCGGTCACCGCTGCGACCGATTCGACCATCCTCCGCCGTAGACGATCACCCCGGCCACGGGTATCAGGATGAACCAGAGCCAGCTGTACTCCCAGCCGAAGAGCCAACTCGTGATGAGGAAGAGCACGAGGGCGACGAACGGGGCGAGGGAGACGATGAGCAGGCCCGGCGAACGCCCGCCCGCCCGCGGGGCAGGATCGTCGATCGACGGGGACTTCATGGGCGTCGACGCGTCCGCTGTCGAGCCCCAGGCAGCGGGTGCCTCGGAGGGCGCGGATGCCTGTGCCGACCCCGGCACCGATGCGCCGGAGGCGTACGGGTCGGCCGGGAGGTCACGGAACAGCGGGGCGAGGTCGGAGCGCAGCACGGCCTTCCGCACGGCGGCGGTGCGTTCGTCGAACTCGGCCTCGCTCAGCCGACCGTCGCGCTGGTTCGCGTTCAGGCGGGCGACCGCCTCGTCACGCTCGGCATTCGAGAGTCGCACGTCGGGGCCGGAGGTGCCTGAGTCGGTCATGCTCCTATTGTGGCGGCTGGCGCGTTCTGCCGGTAGTCAGACGCCGAAGCCCGCTCCGCGAAGATCTCGGCGATCTGCACGGCGTTCAGCGCGGCGCCCTTCCGGAGATTGTCATTGCTGATGAACAGGGCGATACCGCGCCCGTTCGGAACACCCTCATCGCGCCGGATGCGACCCACGTAGCTCGGGTCGTTGCCGGCGGCCTGAAGCGGGGTGGGAACATCCACCAACTCGACGCCGGGGGCGCCCGAGAGCAGCTCGGTCGCCCGCTCGGGGCTCAGCGGCCGCGAGAATTCGGCGTTGATCGAGAGGGAGTGGCCCGTGAAGACAGGCACGCGCACGCAGGTACCGCTGACCAGCAGATCAGGCAGTTCGAGGATCTTGCGGCTCTCGTTGCGGAGCTTCTTCTCCTCGTCGGTCTCGTTCGAGCCGTCGTCGACGAGGTTGCCGGCGAGCGGGATGACATCGAACGCGATGGGCCTGACGTACTTCACGGGATCGGGGAACTCGACCGACCCACCATCGTGCACCAGGTCGAGCAGCCTGCCGGAGGCGACGGCTGCGACGGACTGCTCGGCGAGCTCTTCGGCGCCGGCGAGACCACTGCCCGAGACCGCCTGGTACGTGCTCACGATGAGCCGTTCGAGGCCGGCTTCGGCGTTCAGCACCTTCAGCACGGGCATCGCTGCCATCGTGGTGCAGTTCGGATTGGCTATGATGCCCTTCTTCGCCTCGTCGATCGCCTGCGGGTTGACCTCGCTCACGACCAGGGGCACCTCGGGGTCCATGCGCCAGGCGCTCGAGTTGTCGATGACCGTCACGCCGGCCGCCGCGAAGACGGGAGCAAGCGCCTTCGAACCGGTGGCGCCGGCCGAGAACAGAGCGATGTCGAGCCCGGCCGGGTCTGCCGTCGCCGAGTCTTCGACCACGATCTGCTCGCCGCGGAAGGTGAGCGTCGTTCCGGCGGAGCGCGCCGTGGCGAAGAACCGGATGCTCGCGATCGGGAAGTCGCGCTCCTCGAGCAGCTGGCGCATCACTGTGCCGACCTGCCCGGTCGCCCCGACAACGCCGATGTTCAACCCTGAAGTACCCACGACACCCATTCCCTCGGTCAGATCATCCAGTGTACCGACAGCAGAAGCGCGCTCAGCGGCCGGTGCCGCCGTGCACGACCGCCTCGTCGTCGGCGTCGAGGCCGAACGCGGTGTGCACCACGCGGAGGGCGTCGTTCACCGTGTCGGCCCGAGTCACGACCGAGATGCGGATCTCGCTCGTCGAGATCATCTCGATGTTGATGCCCGCCTCGTAGAGGGCGGTGAAGAGCTTGGCGGAGACGCCTGCGTTGGTGCGCATTCCGGCACCCACGAGGGCCAGCTTGCCGATCTGGTCGTCGTATTGCAGGCCGCGGTAGCCGACATCCTCCTGCTCGACCGTGAGCGCCGTCAGCACGGTCTGGCCGTCGGACTTCGGGAGGGTGAACGAGATGTCGGTGAGGCCCGTCGCCGCCGCCGACACGTTCTGCACGATCATGTCGATGTTGGCGCCGGTCTTCGCGACGATGTTGAAGATCTGGGCGGCCTTGCCGGGGATGTCGGGAACACCGACGACGGTGATCTTCGCTTCGCTCAGGTCGGTGGCGACTCCGGCGATGAGGGGCTCTTCCACGGGACTCTCGCTGTTCTCTCGATCGGGTGATGCTTCGTCTGGGGCGGTCGGTTCCGGCGCATTGAACACGATCGTGCCCTCGTTGTTGTTGAACGAGGAGCGCACGTGCAGGGTCACACCGTGCCGGCGTGCGTACTCGACGGCGCGGATGTAAAGCACCTTCGCGCCGTTCGCGGCGAGTTCGAGCATCTCCTCGCTCGAGATGCGGTCGATCTTCCGCGCCCGCGGAACCACGCGGGGGTCAGCGGTGAAGATGCCGTCGACGTCGGTGTAGATCTCGCAGACGTCGGCATCGAGGGCGGCGGCGAGCGCCACGGCCGTCGTGTCTGAGCCGCCACGGCCGAGGGTGGTGATGTCGCCCGTTCCGCGGTTGAATCCCTGAAAACCGGCGACGATCGCGATGGCTCCCTCGTCGAGCGCGTCGCGAACCCGACCGGGGGTCACGTCGACGATGCGGGCCTGGCCGTGCCGGGCATCCGTGATCATGCCGGCCTGGCTGCCGGTGAACGAACGCGCGTCGTGGCCCATGCTGCGGATCGACATGGCCAGCAGGGCCATCGAGATGCGCTCCCCCGCCGTGAGCAGCATGTCGAGCTCCCGGGGCGCGGGAATCGGCGTCACCTGGTGCGCGAGATCGAGCAGTTCGTCGGTGGAGTCGCCCATGGCGCTCACCGCGACGACCACGTCGTTGCCGGCCTTGCGGGTCTCGACAATGCGCTTGGCGACGCGCTTGATGCTCTCGGCGTCGGCGACGGACGAGCCGCCGTACTTCTGGACGATCAAACTCACGAAAGGGTGCTCCCGACATCACATGAAAGGCGGGTTCCCATCTTAGTCGTGCCGATTCTGGGGTCTGGTTTAATCGAGTAATGCTCAGTAATGTGGCGTCATGAAACTGCGTCGTCTTTCGAAACCGCCCGCCACGACTTCTGGAATCGGCGCCGGCGCCGGCGTCGCCGTCGGCGCAACGGCCTGCGCGGTTGTATGCGCCTGCCTGGTGACGCTGGGCAGCCCGCTGGGTGCTGCGGCGTTCCCCTCCTCGGTCACCGCGGTCGGCGGGTCGCCGGGAGCGGTCGCCGTCGACCCTGCGACGCACCGGGTCTACGCGGCCGATCCCAGCGGCGACGTCGTGTCTGTCTTCGACGGGAGCCTCGACGCCCCGACGATCGGCAGGGTCACGGTCGGAACGCATCCCGTGGCGCTGGCGCTCGACGCAGTCGCCGGCCGTGTCTACGTGGCGAATGCCGACTCGGCGACCGTGTCGGCGTTCGACGCCGACGACCCCTCCTCTCCCGCCACGAACCTCGTCTCGATCGAGAACCCCTCGGCCGTGGCCGTCGACCCGGTGAGCCACACCGTCTACGTGACGAGTTCGTCGGAGAACCGGCTGTACTGGTTCACCGACTCAGACAGCGCCGCCGGGACTCCCGTACTCCAGTGGCTGCCGGTCGGTCGCGAGCCGTCGGGCGTGGCTCTGGATGCCGTCGGCCACGTCGTGGCGGTGACGAACCAGGGCGACAACACGGTCTCGGTCGTCACGACGGCGCCTTCAGACGACACGTCGGTGCCTGCGGGGGCGGGGTCTGCTGGGTCGGGGTCGGTGGGGTCGGGGTCGGCTGGGTCGTCGACGACTCGCGTCACGACCGTCTCCGTCGGAGCGTCCCCCTGCGCCCTGGCCATCGATCCTTCCCTCCACGTCGCCGTGGTCGCGAATCTGCGCGGCGACACCGTCTCGCGGTTCGATGTGCGGGCGTCGACCCCCACCGTGTCGACCGTGGCCGTGGGCCGGGCACCGCGCTCGGTGGCGATCGATCCGACGACGCACAACGCCTTCGTGGCGAACAGCCTCGGCCTGACCGTGTCGCAGTTCGCGGTCGGAGCGGCCTCGCCCCCGGTGATGAGCCTGCCGCTCGGCAAGGCACCGCGGGGCGTCGCGGTCGACGAGAGCCGGGGCACCGTCTTCGCGACCAATCCGCTGAACGGCACCGTCAGCGGCTCGCCGCCGCTGACTCCGGCGGCTCCCACCATCGTCTCCGCGCCGCCCCGGGTCGCGACGGTCGGCGTCTGGTACAGCCACAGTGTGGAGGCGCGCGGAACTCCGGCGCCGACCCTTTCCCTTGTCGGCAGTCTGCCAGCGGGCCTCAGCTTCGACGCATCGACGGGGCAGCTCTCGGGCACTCCGACAGCGGCAGGGTCGAGCACGGTGACGGTGCGGGCGCACAATCTGGCCGGGCCCGACGCCGTCGCGACCTACACCGTGTCGGCGCTGCCGAAGATCGCGTGGTGAGGCCTGGGCTGAGCGCACGATCGAGGTGCACGCGGGATCGCTCGCGCGGGTGAGGCTGGCTGCCCGGTCGGGGCCTGCGCCCGCGGCGCACGGGTGCCGGTTCAGGGCGACGCCCGGTCAGGCGCGGGAGGGAACCGAGTCAGTGCGACGCCCGGTCAGGCGCGAGAGGGGGCCGGGTCAGGGTGACGCGAGGTCAGGCGCGGGACGAGGCCAGATCGAGCAGCGCGAGGTCGGCGCCTCGGGCCCCGATCACGCAGAGACCGACGGGGAGGGTGCCCACGCGCCCATAGGGCAGGGTGAGGGCGGACATCCCCGAGAACGAGGCGAGGCAGGTGAGACGCAGGGTGGCGCCCCGAACGCGATCGATCTCCTCCGCGGTGGCGTCCAGCGCGGGCGCGGGGCCTGCCGTCGCCGGCAAGGCAAGCGCCGAGCCCGCGGGGATGAGCGCTTCGAGGGAGGTTGTCGCGCGCGCGAGCACGGAACGGGCATCCAGAACCTGCTGCTCTGTGAGCGTGCTGGCCACCCGGAACCGTTCGGCGATCGCGGCCTCGAGCGCGCCCGGGTTCGCTTCGACGAAGGTGCGGTCCGACTGCCAGGCCTCGAACTGCTGCGCGGTGCGGAAGGCCTCGAACCACCGCTCGAGAGCATCGGGATCGATGGCCTCGGGGCCTGCGCTCTGCACGACGTCTGCTCCGGAATTGAGGCCGAGCGCCCGAACGGCTGCCCGGAAGCTGAGCTGCGACGATGCATCGGCGAGGGCGACCAGGGCCGGATCGACCACGATCCTGGTGATCGGCTCGCTGCGAGAGGCGCGGGCCGGCCCTGTCGTCAGAAGCGCGCGGGCGCCGGTCGCGAGCGTTGCGAGGTCGCGGCCGAGGAGCCCCACCGTGTCGAAGCTCGGCGCGAGCGGAACGAGACCTTCACGGGATACGGCATCGTGCGTCGTGCGGAGCCCGTACAGCCCGGTGTACGAACCGGGCACCCGGATGGACCCGGCCGTGTCGGTACCGAGCGCGAGGTCGGCGAGCCCGAGGGCGACTGCCGAGGCCGGTCCGCTCGTCGAACCCCCGGAGATGTGGCCGGGCGCCGCCGGGTTCGGCGGGGTGCCGTAGTGCACGTTGGTTCCCGCGATGGAGAAGGCCAGTTCGTCGGTCTGCGCGAGCCCGGTGATCTCCGCACCCTGGCGGAGCAGCGCCAGAACAGCGGGCGCGGTGAATCGTTCGGGCGTGCGGCCGGCGCGGAAGGCGGGGTTCCCGGCGCCGATCGTCTCGCCGGCGATGGCGAAGAGGTCTTTGACGGCGACCCGGATGCCCGCAAGGGCGCCCACGCGATCGTCACCGTCGGGGTAGGCCATCGAGGCGACGAGCGGGCGGCGGTCTTCGGGCGTCGCCCAGATGGCGCGCTCCTCGGCGGTGGTGAGCTTCAGGCCGCTGAACTGCATCCCGGGCACGGTCGACACGTGGGCGACGGTGACGGCCCACAGCCCGTCGATGCGCTGCCAGAGCTGCGTCTGGGTTCCGGTTCCGCGGTCGGCCCGAACGGATTCGGCAACGACGACCACCGCATCCTCGGCGACAGGCCGGAGGTGCACCCGCCGGAGGGACCGACGGGGCACCGGCGGCCGCGCGGCACGGAACGCCGCGATGGCGTCGTGGCCGACGAGCGCCGAGCCGGCTTCGCTCCTGATGGTCTCGAGTCCCCGGGCGAACAGCTCATCGAGTTCGGGCACATCGTTCGTCATCAGGGCCCGCTCGTACCGCCAGAACGCGGCCAGCAGCGCCGGGTCACCGAGCCACTCGGGCGCGGCCGCCGCCTCAGCTCCGGTGGCGGTGGGGGTGCTCGCGTCGGGCCCGGCACTGTTCGTCATCGCTCGCCCTTCCCCGGCTGGTCGGTCGACGGCTGACGACTGCCCTCGTCGCCCCTGACCGCCTCTGCCCACCTCGTCGCAGGGGCGGCGCCCGGGTTGGCCGACGCGTCGACGTCGGTCCGGCCATGAGCATTCCGCGAAGCCTCCTCCGGCTGTCCGTCGTGATCGTGGCGGTCGGCCGGGTGCGGGTCGTTCGCCGACGCTGCGCCTGGAGCAGCGGCATCCAGAGACGGCTCACCGGGAGACGAGCCTTTCGAAGCAGCCTCGTCGTCGACCGCCGCGGGCTTCGTGCTCGGGAACGGTCCGACCTTCTGGCCGGGAGCCGGCGGACGCCACCGCATGCTACTGCTCGACCAGCCTGCGGCCCTCGAATGCGCGCCCGAGCGTGACCTCGTCGGCGTATTCGAGGTCGCCGCCGACCGGGAGCCCGGAGGCCAGCCGGGTCACGCGGATCTCGAGAGTCGTCAGCAGCCGCGAAAGATACGTCGCGGTCGCTTCCCCCTCCAGGTTGGGGTCTGTTGCGATGATGACCTCGGCGACAGTCGCATCGGCGAGCCGCTTCATCAGCTCGCGGATGCGCAGGTTGTCGGGCCCGATACCGTCGATCGGACTGATGGCGCCGCCGAGCACGTGGTAGAGACCACGGAACTCGCGCGTGCGCTCGATCGCGACGACGTCTTTCGCCTCCTCGACCACGCAGATGACGTTCTGCGCGCGGCGCGGGTCGCGACAGATCGCGCACGTGTCCTGTTCGGAGACGTTGCCGCAGATCGAGCAGAAGTGCACCTTGTCGCGCACCTCGATGAGCACTTCGGCCAGGCGTGTCACGTCGAACGACTCGGTCTGCAGAATGTGGAACGCGATGCGCTGCGCCGATTTCGGGCCGATGCCGGGCAGGCGGCCGAGCTCGTCGATCAGCTCTTGGACGATTCCTTCATACATGGCTTAGCCCTCCCGCTCGGGCGCGCGACGCGGTGCGACCGGGCGCTCCTCGATGAAGCTCGCGCCGAGGATCTCCCGCACGACGGCCTCACCGTAGCGCTGCTTCTCACCGAACTGCGGAATGGGGCGATCGGATGCCGCCGACCGGTCGACGGGGCGCCGAACGGATGCCGCGGGCTGGGTCGGCTGCTCGCCCGAAGTCCCAGCGCCGGTGCGGCCGGGCGACGGGGCCGAGCCCGACGGAGCAATCGGATCATCGGAGGGGCCGGCAGCGACGGGGATGTCGTCGTCGGCGCCCGCCCACTGCACGGTCGGGTCGTAGTCAGGGATGGCACCCTCGGGAATGTCTTCGGGGATGTCAGACATCGGGATGTCGACGACGATCGCCCCCGCGCGCACCGGCTCGTCGCCGGGCTCAGGCGCGGAGGTGGGGATCGCAACCACCGGCCACGACGTCGTGCTGGCCGGAGCGGTTGGTGCAGCGGATCGCACGGCAGCTGCGGCACCCGCGCGAGCGCGGGATGCGGGATCTACTGCTGCGGGCGCTCGCGAGGCGGAAGGGGCGGACACGTCTGCGGCCTGCTCGGCGCGTGATGGCGCAGCAGGCTGCCCGGGGCGCGATGGGACATTCCCGCCGGCGGTCCGGGTGGTCGGCTGGGACGCGGGCGCGGCGGCGGACTGCTGGGTGTCAGGCGCGGCGGCGTTGCGCGAGGTCGCGGGCGCTGCATCGGATTGCCGGGCAGCAGGCGCGGCATCGGACCTCGGGGCACCAGGCGCGGCGTCGGACTGCGAGGATACGGGCACTGCATCGGGCTTCGCCGAAGCGGGCGCGGCAGCGGAGGGGCCGGCGGCGTCGGGCGCGGCGGCGCGACCCGCCTGCGTGGCCGCGGCCGGGTTCGTCGCATCGACGCGAGCAATGAACTTCACCCGCAGGCCCAGCACGTCGACGATCGCCTGGCGCAGATGCTCGCTGACGCCCTGCCCGGGAACCTGCTGCTGTCGGAAGTTGTCGACATCGTTCTGGCTCGGGAAGGTGAGCGTCAGAACGTCTCCGTCGAGGGCGCGCACCGAACCCGTGTAGACGACCATCCAGGCCGTGCGCTTCGCCTTCTCGACCGTTTCGAGAATCTCAGGCCAGGAGTCTTTGAGCTGCTGGAAGGTGACGGCTGTCGGTGCGGCGGGGGCGGCCGGCTCCGCCATTGCACCGTCAGGCGCCGTCGCAGCTTCCGTCGGCGCAGCCGACGCTGGTGTCGCGGGAGCCGGCCGGGAGGTGTGCGACGTGTCGGCGGGCTCACGCGGAGCCTCCTCGGCAGACACATCGGCCTGCGACGCTCCTGCCTGCGACGCTCCCGCCTGGGCGAACGAACCCGACGGCCGGTCGATACTGTAGGCGCGCTGCGGCGGCGCGGTCGACGCCGCGCCCGAAGCTGCACCGCCGAGCGCGGAAGCCCCCGAACCGGCCGAAGCCGGTGAACCCTGCGGCGCCGAGAAGGCAGCGGCCGACGTGGAAGGCGCGGCCGCAGTGACGGCTGGCATCGCCGCGGCGCCGGCCGCGACATCCGGAGCCGTCACGGCAGCGTCTGCGCCCACACCGACCCGGCGTTCGAGCCGCTCGACGCGCGCGAGCGCTCCCCGCGCCGTGTCGTCGCTCGCCGGAACCAGAACGCGCGCGATCATCAGCTCGAGGTGCAGGCGCGGCGAGGTGGCGCCGGTCATCTCGGTGAGCGCGGCATTCACGATGTCGGCGGTGCGCGAGAGCTCAGCGGAGCCGAAGAGCGCGGCCTGCTGCTGCATCTGCAGGATGTCGTCGCTCGGCATTCCGCGGAGAACTGCCGCCGCCCCCTCGGCCGACCGGGTCGCCGAGACGATGATGACGTCGCGGAGACGTTCGAGCAGGTCTTCGACGAAACGACGCGGGTCTTGGCCCGTCTGGATGACGCGGTCGACGGCCCCGAAGGCGCCCTCCGAGTCGTGGGCGCCCAGCGCGTCGATCACCTCGCCGAGCAGGGAGGCGTGCGTGTAGCCGAGCAGGGCCACGGCACGCTCGTACTCGATGCGGTTGCTCTCGGAGCCCGCGATGAGCTGGTCGAGAAGGGACAGCGTGTCGCGCGCCGACCCCCCACCCGCCCGCACGACGAGGGGCAGCACGCCGGGGGCGGCGGTGATGCCCTCGATCTCACAGAGCGCCTGCACGTATTCGAGCAGCTGGGCCGGCGGGATGAGCCGGAAGGGGTAGTGGTGCGTGCGGGACCGGATCGTGCCGATCACCTTGTCGGGCTCGGTCGTCGCGAAGATGAACTTGATGTGCTCCGGCGGCTCTTCGACGATCTTCAGCAGCGCGTTGAAACCCTGCGGCGTGACCATGTGAGCCTCGTCGAGGATGAAGATCTTGTACCGGTCGCGCGCGGGCGCGAAGACGGCGCGTTCCCGCAGGTCGCGGGCGTCGTCGACACCGTTGTGGCTCGCCGCGTCGATCTCGACGACGTCGAGGGACCCCGACCCGTCGCGCGACAGTTCGACGCAACTGGGGCAGACCCCGCAGGGCGTGTCGGTCGGGCCCTCTGCACAGTTCAGGCAGCGGGCCAGGATGCGGGCCGACGTCGTCTTGCCGCAGCCGCGCGGGCCACTGAACAGATAGGCATGGTTCACCCTGTTCGTGCGCAGGGCCGTCATCAACGGTTCGGTGACCTGGGACTGCCCGATCATCTCGCCGAACGTCTCAGGCCGGTAGCGACGATAGAGGGCTGTGACCATGGCACCAATCGTATCCGCCACCACTGACACCGCTCCCCCCGGCGACCAACCTGTGGAGAGACGTCCGCCCGAAGCGCCTTGTGCGGGGAAGGTCGCGCCCTGCGCAGAGGGCAGTGCGCAGCGGGGCAGCACCTGCGGGCCACCCTGGGGCCAACGGGTCCACCCCGAGGCCAGCGGGCCCACCCCGCGACCGCCCCCCTGCTCTGGGGGCATGCGCCCCCGTAATGCCGACGCGCCAGCCGACTCTCTCAGGTATGCCCTCTCGATCAGAAGAACCCACGATGAATCCACTTCGACACCGACGCTTTCTGCGAGCCGCGAGCGCCTTCGCGGTTGCCACGGCACTGGTGCTGGGCGCGGCAGTGCCGGCCCACGCAGAGACACCGAACGTCGTCACGACGCCCGGCGTCTCGTCGACCGATCAGATCACCGTCGACGCACCGCTGCACCGCGTCTTCGTGCTCGGCGACGATGCCGCGCATCGCGGCCAGAGGATGCTCACGATCATCGACGCCCGAACCGACACAGTTATCGGCGCACCGATCTCTCTGCCCGCCGCGGACTTCATCGCCTCCGACCACCAGACCCACCGGGTCTTCATCACCGACAGCGCGGCAGCGAAGATCACCGTTCTCGACGGCCGCACGGGCGCCGTCATCGGCAGTTCGGTGAAGCTGTCGTCGAGGCTCGCGAGCGTGGCGGTCGACCCGTTCCTCGGGCGGGTCTTCGTGATGGACACCGAGCACAACCTGTTCACCCTCGATGAGTCCGGCATCCCGATCCGCAGAATGCTGAACATCCCCGGCAGCGGCACGACCCTCGCCGTCGACTACTGGCAGGGCAAGGTCTACGTGCCGAACAACCTCCTGGGCAGCGGGGTCACGGTCGTGGATGGCCAGGAGAGCGTTGTAGTCGGCAGCATTCCGGTGGCGAAACTGACCGGCCAGATCGCAGTCGACCCGTTCGATCATGCGCTGGCGGTCTCCACTCAGTCGTCTCTGGTCGTCGTCGATACGCGCACCGACGCCGTCAGGTATACCTCCGACATGCCGGTGTCGGCCGGGCGACCGCTCGGAGTCGACATCATCAGCCACACCTTCTTCGCGAAAGCCAACGACGCGACGGTCTGGGCGTTCTACGCCGGGTCTGCCGAGCGCATGACGGCCGACGATGTGGGATCGATGGCCTCGGACTACCTTCTGCACAAGGTCTACGCCGCGCAGTGGAACCGCGGATCGGTCGCGGTACTCACAGAGTGGAAGTCAACGGCCCCCTGAACCGCCTACCCGGCCGCGGGAACCGTGGTGAGGGGAGCGTTCGCCTCCGACAGCCCCTCACCGAGCAGCCGCAGCAGTCGCGGTGAATCGAGTTTCGGAAGCACCGCCTCGATCAGCACCAGCTTGTCGGTGGTGGCGGCAGCGAGCGCCAGCGCGGCCTCGATCTCCTCCTCGGTGCGTGCCGTCACGGTCACAGCGCGATCGGCGGCACCGAAGGCAGCCGGCAGAGCGGTCCAGTTCCACGGCGTGACATCCTGGTAGACCGCATCCGGGCTCTGGATGGCCCGCTCGATCGTATATCCGCTGTTGTTCAGCAGCACGATGACGGGCGTGTGGCCGCGGTGCAGAATCGTGGCGAGCTCCTGAACGGTCAGCTGGGCCGACCCGTCGCCGATGAGCAGCACCGCGCGCTTCTCGGGCGCGGCGATGCAGACGCCGAGGGTCGCGGGCAACGTGAACCCGATCGACGACCAGACGGGCTGGCCGAGCAGGTCGCAGTCGTCGGGCAGGCGCAGGTCGATGGCTCCGAAGAAGGAGGTGCCGGCCTCGGCGATGACCGTGGTGTGGGGAGCGAGGAATCCTTGCAGGTGCCGCCAGAACGCGGCGTGCGAGAGTGGCGGGTCGAGGGCGTCGGCCGGCCGGGTCATCGCGCGGTCGCCCGGCATCGCCGAGGCTGCCGCGGGGAGGGAGATCGGCTCGAGGGCGTCGAGCCGGGCATCCTGCAGCACCTCGTCGACGATGCGTAGGGAGTCTTCGAGCTGTACGCCGAAGAAGGTCGTCTCACCGACGCGCGCCCAGGTGAGGGCGAGTTCGACGGCGCGGTCGGGGTCGAAGCCGTGCGTGAAGAAGCCGGTGAGCAGGTCGCTCATGATGGTTCCGGCGAGCACGAGCAGGGGCGCTTCATCGATGGCCCGGCGGGCGGCATCGCTCTGCGTGTGGGCGCCGAGGTAGGTGCCGACGCTGGCCGGGTGCGACTCGTCGAGAACGGCTTTAGACCCGCTCTGGCTGGCGATGTAGACGCCGGGGGCGTCGGCGAGCGAACGGATGATCGGTTCGAGGTGTCGGCGATGCACCCGCGGCCCCACCAACACCCCGACGCTCGCGGCCGAGTAGACGGCCTCGCGGAACGCCTCTGCGAACCGGTCGAGCTGGCGAGCCGCGCTGCCGAACCGTTCGAGCGGCTCGCGCAGATTCGCGGCCGGCACGCTGGCGACCGCGACATCTGCGGGCACACCGATGTAGACCGGCTTCGATTCGTTGAGTGCGGTCAGCAAAATGCGGTCGATCTCGGCGGGCGCGGTGGCGGGCTTCAGCACGACCGAAGCTGCGGTGACCTGCTCGTAGGCGCGAACGAAGTGGTCGAAGGAGCCGTCGGCGAGCGTGTGGTGCAGGAGTGCTCCCGCGGCCTGGGCGGAGGTCGAGGGCATCCCGGTGATCTGCACGACCGGCACGTCTTCGGCGAAGCTGCCGGCCACGCCGTTGATCGCACTGAGTTCGCCGACGCCGAACGTGGTGACGACGGCGCCGATTCCCCGCCGGATGCGGGCGTATCCGTCGGCGGCGTAGGCGGCGTTCAGCTCGTTGCTCGTGCCGACCCACTCGATGCCGTCGACAGTCAGCATCTCGTCGAGCAGGCTCAGGTTGAAGTCGCCGGGCAACCCGAAGAGGTGCGGGGCACCCAGCTGCGTGAGCCGGGTCGCGAGGTAGGCGCCGACGCTGATGCGGGCAGGAGCGAGGTCTGTCATGCACACGAGTAGACCCGGTAGTAGTCGATCTGCGCAAGCGATGCTAGTTTGACTGATCAGACTGCACAATCCTGTGCTCAGCTCTCAGCGAAGGATCATCACGATGCCCACCCGCTTCCCCGGCTCGAGCGACCCGCTCGACGCGACCGACCGCCGTCTTCTCCAAGCGCTCGACAGCGAACCGCGCATTCCGGTGCTGCTGCTCGCACAGAAGCTCGCGCTCGCCCGCGGAACGGTTCAGGCCCACCTTGAGCGCCTGGCACGGGGCGGGCTGCTGCGCGCCCACAGCGTGCGCATAGAGCCGGTCTCGCTGGGGTTGCCGCTCCGGGCGTTCGTCACGGCCGAAGTCGACCAGGAGACGTTCGACCAGACGATCGCCGCCCTCTCCGGCATCCGCGAGGTCATCGAATGCTCGGCTGTGGCGGGCGTCGATGACATCATCTGCCAGGTCGTCGCCCGGGATGCCGACGATCTGTACGAGGTCGGGCAGGCCATCCTGCGCTGCCCGGGCATCCGGCGCACGTCGACGTCGATCGTGCTGCGACAGCTGATGCCGTACCGCATGGCGCAGTTGCTCGGGCCTTAGGGCTCGGTTCTGGATGCCCGGGGCTCGGTTCTGGGTGCCCGTCGCCGAGCTTCTATGCTCGAACGATGCAGATCCGATCCTTCGCCGCCGCTGACACCGAAGCCGTCGTCGCACTCTGGGAGCAGTGCGGTCTCGTGCGGGCGTGGAACGACCCGCGCAAGGACATCGCCCGCAAGCTGACGGTGCAGCCCGAGCTGTTCCTCGTCGGCGTGGACGATGAGGCTGCCGACCGAGCCGACCTCGACGGTTCATCCGACGCCGAGGCCACGGTCATCGGCACGGCCATGGTCGGCTACGACGGCCACCGCGGCTGGATCAACTACCTCGCGGTCTCCCCCGACCACCGTGGACGGGGCTACGGCCGCGCCTTCATGGACGAAGCCGAGCGCCTGCTGATCGCCCTCGGCTGCCCGAAGCTCAACCTGCAGGTGCGCGAAGGCAACGACAGCGTGATCGCGTTCTACGAGGCCATAGGGTACGCGAACGACCGCACCGTGAGCCTCGGCAAGCGCCTCATTGCCGACTGACCGCGCCCAGCTGCACCGCGCCGCCTCGCCGGACGTACCGAACGCCTGCACCGGACGGCCGCGCCGACCGACCGCGCCTACCCGCGTCGCACGAGCCAGACCACCCCTCAGATCACCGAGAGCGACTGCCGCGCGATCTCCAGCTCCTCGTTCGTCGGAATCACCAGCACCGCTACCGCTGAGTCGTCGGTCGAGATGACGCGCGGCCCGCGCTCCGGCGAGGCATTCCGCTCGGGATCGATCCGGATGCCGAGCCGCTCGAGGCCGGCCAGCGCCCTCCCCCGCACCGCGACGCTGTTCTCCCCGACGCCCGCCGTGAAGACGATGGCGTCGACCCCGCCGAGAACCGCGATGTACGAACCGACGTAGTGCTTCAGTCGGTGCAGGTACACCTCGAGGGCGAGCGCCGCCGCGTCGTCGCCCGATTCCGCAGCCTCCACCACGTCGCGCATGTCGCCGCGGCCGCTCAGCCCGACCAACCCGCTCCGACGGTTCAGCAGGGTGTCGAGCTCGTCGAAACCGAGGCCGGCCTTGCGGTGCAGGTGGATGAGCACCGCGGGGTCGAGATCGCCCGATCGCGTGCCCATCACCAGCCCCTCCAGCGGAGTGAGCCCCATGGAGGTGTCTTTCGACCGGCCGCCGTCGACCGCGCAGGCCGACGCCCCGTTGCCGAGGTGCAGCACGATGGTCTTCAGCTCGCCAAGAGGCCTCTGCAGGAAGGCGGCCGCCGCCTCGGAGACGAACTTGTGCGACGTTCCGTGGAACCCGTAACGGCGTACCCGGTTCTTCTCCGCGAGCTCTGCATCGATGGCGTAGGTGTACGCCGAAGGAGCGAGCGTGGAGTGGAACGCCGTATCGAACACCGCGACGTGCGGCACGTCGGGGAACGCCTTCTGCGCCGCCGTGATGCCGTCGAGGTTCGCCGGGTTGTGGAGGGGTGCCAGGTCAGAGAGATCTTCGATGTTGATCTTCACCAGGTCGGTCACGACCGTCGGCTCGAAGAAGCGTTTGCCGCCGTGCACCACCCGGTGGCCGACGACCACAGGCGGGTTCTCGGCCAGCGACGGCCCGTGCTGCTCGAAGGCATCGATCATCACCCGGAACGCCGCCGAGTGGTCGGCGACGGGCTCCTCGTTCCGGAATGTCTCTTCGTCGCCCTCAGCCGACACGGAGTGCTTGACCGACCCGGCCTGCTCGCCGATGCGCTCGATGAGCCCGTTCGCGAGCACCGTCTCGCCCTCCATCTCGAGCAACTGGTACTTCAGCGACGACGACCCGCTGTTGATGACCAGAACGGCGCTCACAGGGCCACCCCCGCCGCAGCCGGTACGATCTCGACGTCGGTCGCCGCCTGGATGGCCGTGATGGCGATGGTGTTGACGATGTCCTGCACCAGTGCTCCTCGGGAGAGGTCGTTGATCGGCTTGTTGAGACCCTGCAGCACGGGGCCGACAGCGACGGCCCCCGCGCTCCGCTGAACGGCCTTGTACGTGTTGTTGCCCGTGTTGAGGTCAGGGAAGATGAAGACGGTCGCACGCCCGGCGACATCGGACTCCGGCATCTTCGCCGCCGCGACGGCCGCATCCGCAGCCGCGTCGTACTGGATCGGGCCCTCGACCAGCAGGTCGGGTCGACGCGTGCGCACGAAGGCGGTCGCCTCGCGCACCTTCTCGACGTCGGCCCCCGAACCCGAGACGCCGGTGGAGTACGACAGCATCGCGACGCGCGGGTCGATGCCGAACTGCACCGCCGTCTCCGACGACGAGATGGCGATGTCGGCCAGCTGGGTGGAGGTCGGGTCGGGGATCACCGCGCAGTCCCCATAGACCAGCACCCGGTCGGCGAGCGCCATGAGGAACACACTCGAGACGACAGAGACCTCCGGGCGCGTCTTGATGATCTCGAACGCCGGGCGGATGGTGTGGGCCGTCGTATGGGCGGCCCCGGAGACCATGCCGTCGGCGAGCCCGAGGTGCACCATCATCGTGCCGAAGTACGACACGTCGGCCACCGTGTCCCTCGCCATGTCGAGGGTGATGCCCCGGTGTGCCCGGATGCTCGCGTACTGTTCCGCGAACCGCTCGCGCAGTTCCGGGTCGAACGGGCTGACGATCACCGCGTCGTCGAGACTGATACCGAGCGACGTTGCCCGCGAGCGGATCTCCTCCGCCTCGCCGAGGATCGTGAGCCGCGCGATGCCCCGCGTCAGCACGGTCGCCGCCGCACGGAGTACCCGATCATCCGTGCCCTCGGGCAGCACGATGTGCTTCTGGGCGGCACGCGCGCGGTCGATGAGGCCGTACTCGAACATCAGTGGAGTGACGACCGGAGACGAGCTGACGTCGAGCAGGTCGAGCAGCCTCGCCCCGTCGACATACTGCTCGAAGAGCGCGAGCGCACTGTCGTACTTGCGCTGCGAGTCCGCTGCGAGCCGCCCCCTGGTCGAGGTGATGCGAACGGCCGTGTCGTAGGTACCGAGCGGAGTCGTGATGATCGGCAGCGACGGTTCGAGGCCGTCGATGAGGCGCTCGATGGGCTCGGGCAGCTCGAAACCACCGTTCAGGATGATTCCCGAGAGGCTCGGGAACGTCGCCGAGGCGTTCGCCATCAGAGCGGCCAGCAGCACCTCTGTGCGGTCGGCCGGGATGACGACCACGGCGCCCTCCATCAGCCTCGGCAGCACGTTCACCATCGACATGCCGGCGACGACCACCCCGAGCGCCTCGCGCCCGAGCAGGCGAGGGTCGCCCTTGATCATGGTGCCGCCCGTCGACTCGACGAGGTTGGCCATGCTCGGCGCCACCAGTAGCCGGTCTTCGGGTATGGACCAGATCGGGATGCGCGCACGCGTCGCGTCGACCGGCGCCGGCAGGGCGTGCCCGATGGCGGCGTCGGAGGCGGCCCGGGCGATGGCGTCGCGGATCTTCTCGAGGTTCTCGGGGTCGCTGCGGTTGGCGACGATGCCGAGCAGGGAGGCGTGGGCCGCCTTCAACTCGACCAGGGCGAGCTCGGTGATCTGCCGCATGTCGTCGGGGCTCCGCGCCTCCGAATGGCCGAGCGTCTCTGTCGACCCCTGGCCTGCGCGGCCGCCGAGCACCAACAGAACCGGTGCACCGAGGTTCGCGGCGACGCGGGCATTGAAGGAGAGCTCGCTGGGGCTGCCCACGTCGGTGTAGTCAGAGCCGAGGATGACGACGGAGTCGCACCGCCGTTCGACCGCCTTGTAGCGCTCGACGATGCGCGAGAGCGCCGCATCGGCGTCAGCGTGAACCTCTTCGTAGGAGACACCGATGGCATCGTCGTAGTCGAGCTCGATGCCGTCGTGCGCGAGGAGCATCTCGAGAACGTAGTCGCGCTCGCTGACCGAACGGGCGATGGGGCGGAACACCCCGACCCTGCCGACGTTCCGACCGAGGATGTCGAGCACGCCGAGCGCGATCGTGGACTTGCCCGAGTGACCCTCGGCGGAGGTGATGTAGATACTGCGAGCCACGGTTCTCCTTGCGGTGACGGCCGCCCGGTCATCCGGAGCAGCCGAATCCAGCCTAGGGAGACCCGCCTGAGTGCGCACCCCCTGTGAACTGATCGTCAGCAGTCTGTCGGCTGTGGAGGAGAAGAGGCGTCCGAGGTGGCGCACCACAAAAGAAAAGACCCCCCGCGCACCCGCCAGAGCCCGGTTACCCTTGCTGCATTTCTGCCCTGGGGGAGTTGGCCTGGATGGCGCCACGCGGGGAGCCGTCACCCAGTTTAGACGACGCCGGCGGGGAATGCGAAGCTCGCCCGTTCCGCACACCGTGGAGTTGGCATGAACACGGAGGGTGGCGTTGGATGGAGGCATGAGAATCGCAATCGCCGGCGGCCACGGAGCTATCGCCCTCCACCTCGAAACCCTCCTGTCGGGCCAGGGCCATGATGCCGTGGCGATCATCCGCAACCCCGACCAGGCGGGCGATGTGCTGGCGGCCGGCGGCATCCCGGTCGTCATCGACCTCGAGAAGGTGGATGCCGAGACCCTCGCCCGCGACCTGCAGGGCATTGACGCTGTGGTCTTCGCCGCGGGTGCTGGCCCGAACTCGACGGCGGAACGCAAGTACACCGTCGACCGCGACGGAGCGATCCTGCTCGCCGACGCCGCGGAACTCGCGGGGATCGGCCGGTACGTTCTCATCTCCTCGATGGGCGCCGACGACTTCGACCCGGACTCCGACGAGGTGTTCCAGGTCTATCTGAAGGCGAAGTCGGAGGCCGACGCGAGCGTGCGCGGGCGTCAGCTGGACTGGACGATCATCCGCCCCGGCGGCCTGACCGACGACGCACCCACAGGCGAGGTCACTCTCGCCGAGAGCACCGGGCGCGGCACGATTCCCCGGTCGGATGTCGCGGCTCTCGTCGCGGCGGCGATCGTCGATGGCATCGCGATCGGCGCCCAGTTCGAGGCGATCTCGGGTGACACGCCGATTCCCGATGCTCTGGCCGCGGTGCGGTACTGAGCACCGGGCGGTAATGCCGTAGGATTCTCTTTGGCCGTTTCTGCACCCAGGGAACGGTTCGCCAGGAGGATTCGCCTAGTGGCCTATGGCGCACGCTTGGAAAGCGTGTTGAGTGAAAGCTCTCGGGGGTTCGAATCCCCCATCCTCCGCACCAGCTGCGCGGCAGCATAGAGTCAAATCCTCGCAACGCGAAAACGCCGACCCGCATCACCTGCGGGTCGGCGTTTTCGTCTGTGGTCGAAAGGCGGGAGATTCAGCCCAGCTCGTTCTCGGTGATGGTGTCGGAGTGGAGGGCTATCCACACCTCGGCGGAGTGCCTGTCGGCGGCGGTGTGCAGCTCCTTGCCGGTCAGACTCTCGACGATGAACGGGCGATCGCCGTGCCCGTTCTCCTGGCGGATGTTCGCCACGTGCACGTCGCCGACCCAGATCTCTTCTGCTTCTTTTCCGATGTATTCAGCCATGGCCTCACGCTACCGGGTTCCGCTGCGCGCCGGGGGCCGCCGGACTTACTTGCCCGACCGCCCGAGTTGCGCCGAGCGTCGCCGCGCCGTGAATGCGGCAGCCGCCCCGCCCACGGCGAGCATCCCCGCGAACCCGGCGAGCGCTGCAGCCGGCAATCCGGTCTCGGCGAGGCTGCCGCCCGACCCTGAACCCGACCCGCCCGAACCCGACC
>NZ_PSTT01000026.1 GCF_002931235.1 Subtercola sp. Z020
GGGTGCCTTCGGCCAGAAGACCCCCGTCGGCGCTCCCCCTGCCGCGAACCGCGCAGACCGCCGCAACGCCAAGAAGAAGTAGCCCGCCCCGGCGCCGCCCCCGGCCGGTTGGCGACGGGGCGCGTCCTCTTGAGCCCGCCCGCCAAGGGCGCCGTAGGGCCGGCCGCCGGCGAGGGTCGCACCGACCGGCTGGCTCTCCCGCCCCGCCTCGCCCCGCCGTCTAGGGGCGTGCCGGCGGGCCGTCCCTTCGCGCCTCCAACCAGCTGACCGGCCGCAGACGCGACCCCGCCCGTCCGCCGGGCGCGCGGCGCGGCCCCGCCCGTCCGCCGGGCGCGGCCCCGCCCTTCGGCGGGCCGCTGGGCGTGCCCTCGCGCGTCGGCCTGCCAAAGGGAATGCCCCCCGGTCAGCCGACCAACCGCGAGACACTACCCGCCCGTCGACCGGCCAAAGGGGATGCCCCGGCTAGCCGACCAGCCGACCAGCCGACCAGCCGCGAGACACTTCCCGCCCGTAGACCGGCCGTCAAGTACCGTCCCGCCCGTAGACCGGCCGTCAAGTACCGTCCCGCCCGTAGACCGGCCGTCAAGTACCGTCCCGCCCTTAGACCGGCCGCGAAGCAACTGCCCCATTCGGAGCGGCCGTGACAGTCGGCCAGGGCTCGATCGCTACCGCGAGCGGCACAGCGCAAGAGGTTCCTTTGAGCGAGACCGGCCGTCCTCTTCGACGGACTCGCACGGGCGGAGCCGGGTCGCCGCGGCCGGTCCAGTGGTGCCGGTGCGCACGGGCGACGGGCGACGGGGTAGCGCGCGGCGTCGCCGGTCAGAGCACGTTGATGGCGCTCGCGCGCCAGCGGGAGTTGAGGCGCTCCAGACGGAGGGCGACGGCGCGGGAGCGGGCCTTGCCGTGCACGATGACGACGCCCTCGACGACGCCGGGGGCCGGCTCGCTCTGCACGGTGCGTCCGATGGTGAAAGTGGGCCTGATGGTGCGGTCGCCCTTGACCTGGCGGGCGCGGGCCGAGAGCACGACGCGCTGGGTGAGGTGGCGGTAGACGTCGTCGGAGACCCAGCGTGCCACCTGGTCGAGGTCGCGGACTCCGGCGAGCACCTCCATGACGCAGAGCGTGAGGCTCTCCAGGAAGGTCGCAGTGCTCTCGACCGAGTCGCCGCACCCGGTGAGGGCAACGTCACCGCCGAACGCACCACCCCCGGGCTCCTTTCCGGTGGGCTGATCGGGCCCGCCGAGCGGCCGCGGGGCATCGACCTGGCGCGGCTCGGAGTGACTCGGTAAACCGGGCGAAGGGCGATCGAGGTCGACGAGGGTGGGGGAAAGGCTCATAGTGCACGGCTCCGGGGGTGTGGCCGATCCGCGGATCGCGGCTGGGTCGACAGCGATCTGCGGAGGCGTGTGAACATATCTCAGGTTCGGGTGGTGTCATGAAAGCAGGTGCGTCTTCGGGTGTCCAGAGCGGCATCTGCTCTGTGGAGAGTTTGCGCGGCGCTCCGCTGCTGTGAAGGAGAGGTGCATCCCCTCGTCACCCCCGAGCGTGCCCGCATCCCCCCTCCCGGGGGCCGTAGGCTAGAGCGCGTGTCAACATTGAGCGATCTGGTCCTCGCGCAGGGCAATTCCACCGAAGCCGACGTCGAGTGGCTCCACCTCTTGGTCGGCGACTGGCAGCTGCTTGCCGACCTCGCCTTCGCCGACATCGTGCTGTGGGTGCCATCGAACGACGGCAGCTTCGTCGCCGTGGCGCACGCGCGACCGTCTGGTTCGGCCACCCTCTTCTACCGGGACTTCGTGGGCCAGGCCGTGAAGGCCGAGTGGCGCAAGCAGGTCACCGACGCCTACCAGAGCGCTCAGATCGTCGACACGGCGGCCCCCGACTGGTACGAGGAGACCCCGACGCGTGTGCGCGCCGTGCCGGTGCTCCGCCGCCTCTCGCAGAGCGACATGAAGACGACCGACCGCCCGATCGCCGTGGTCACGCGCCACACCAACCTGAGCGAGGCGCGTACGCCGAGCCGGCAGGAGTTGACGTTCAACGAGTGCGCGAACGACCTCTTCGCCATGATCGCTGCGGGCGACTTTCCCGACCTCGGGGCCCCGACGGGGCCGCGCAGGGGTGCCCCCCGGGCATCCGATGGCCTGATCAGGCTCGACGCCGACGGAACCGTGACGTTCGCCAGCCCGAACGGTCTGAGCGCTTTCAACCGCATGGGTTTCAGCGAAGAGCTCGAGGGTCAGTCCCTCGCAGAAGTGACGACGCTGCTGCTGAACGGCACGCTCGTCGTCGACGAGTCGCTGCCCCTGGTCGTCACCGGGCGCGCCCCCTGGCGCACAGACATCGACGCGAAGGGGGTCACGGTGTCGCTGCGCGCGATTCCGCTCCGCACCCGCGGCCAGCGGTTCGGTGCGATCGTGCTCTGCCGCGACGTCACCGAACTGCGTCATGACGAGCGCGAACTGATCACGAAGGATGCGACGATCCGCGAGATCCACCACCGCGTGAAGAACAACCTGCAGACCGTCGCCTCGCTGCTGCGCATCCAGGCCCGGCGCACGCATTCCGACGACGCGAAGGATGCCCTCTCGCAGGCCATGCGCCGGGTCGCCGCTATCGCGGTGGTGCACGACACGCTCTCGGAGGGGCTCAGCCAGAAGGTCGACTTCGACGTCGTCTTCGAGCGGGTGCTGATGCTCGTCACCGAGGTGGCCTCGGCGCACAACACGACCGTGCATCCCAAGTTCAGCGGCAGTTTCGGCGTGCTGCCGAGCGAGTACGCGACCCCGCTCGCGCTGGCGCTCACCGAGCTCGTCACGAACGCGGTCGAGCACGGTCTCGCGGGCCAGGAGGGTCAGGTCGAGATAGTGGCCTCGCGGTCGGAGGAGACGCTGACGGTCGAGGTTCGCGACACTGGATCGGGCCTGCCGGAGGGCAAGGTCGGCTCGGGCCTCGGTACGCAGATCGTGCGCACGCTCATCCAGGGTGAACTGGGCGGCATCATCGACTGGCACACGATGGTGGGCAGCGGCACGGTCGTGACGATCGAGATACCGTTCCGCTGGCTGAAGAAGCGCTGACGCGCTGCTGAAGGGGTCGTGAAAAGACTCGAACCGAAACCCACTGGCCGGTAGCCGGCGGGTTTCGGTTCGAAGGGTGCCTCTGTGAGGGTGTCTCTGTGCGGGTGCTCTGGGCTGCGCCCTACGAGGCGCGGCGCGCGCGCGCGGCGCGACGCTTGAGGGCGCGGCGCTCGTCTTCGCTGAGGCCGCCCCAGACGCCCGAGTCCTGGCCGGTCTCGAGTGCGTACTGCAGGCAGACCTCGGTGACCGTGCACCGGGCACAGACGGTCTTGGCCTTGTCGATCTGGTCGACGGCGGGGCCGGTGTTGCCGACGGGGAAGAAAAGCTCGGGGTCTGCAGTCAGGCAGGCGGCCTTGTCGCGCCAATCCATGCGGGGTACTCCTTCGGGTAATGCGTGTGCCTCGGTCGAACGACCTAAGATTCGGGTTCAGACGACGAGCAGCTGAGAATGACGCATGGGCTGTAGAAGAACAGCACGCATCAGAACAGCATCGGGTGCATTAAGGGATTACTCTCACGTCGCACCCCCACGACATTGTGAGCAACAATCGACCTCAAATATGGTCGCATACTGGTAGTGGCAAATCAAGGTTTTTCTGGTGTGTGGAGATATGGACGATCAGGCTGGCATGCACGGAACAGGCTCCGCCGAGCATCCGGAAACCCCTCTGAGACGGCCGCTGCTGCTCGTTCTGCTCGCCCTGCTCCTGCTGGTCGAGGCACTGGGAGTGCTCGCGATCGGCGCCTGGCTGGTCGCCCAGCTGGCCGACACGCAGCCCGAGTCGTATGCAACGGCGATCGCGCTGATCGTGCTCGTGCTCGCTGCCGGGGTGTGGGTGCTGTTCATCGCGCTCGGGGCCTATCGGATGCGACCGTGGGTGCGGGGTGCAGCTCTCACCTGGCAGATTCTGCAGATCGTCGTGGCGATCTGTGTCTTTCAGGGCCTGCTCGCCGATGTGGTCGACGGATGGCCGCTGCTGATCATCTCGCTGCTCGGCGTCGGGCTGCTGCTGTCACCCTCGGTCGTGGCGGTCACGCGTCGATCTTGAGCTTCTTGCGGAGCGACGCGACGTGGCCGGTGGCCTTGACGTTGTAGAGCGCCTGGGTGATGACGCCTTCTTCGTCGAGAACGAAGGTGGAGCGCAGAACGCCGGTGACCGTCTTGCCGTAGAGCGACTTCTCGCCGTAGGCGCCATAGGCCCGGTGTACCGCGAGGTCGGGGTCGGAGAGCAGGGGGAAGTTGAGGCCCTGCGCCTCGGCGAAGCCCTTCAGCACCGCGGGGGAGTCCTTCGAGATGCCGAGCACGAGGTACCCGGCGCCCTTCAGCGAGTTGATGTTGTCGCGAAAGTCGCAGGCCTCGGTGGTACAGCCCGGCGTGTTGGCGGCCGGGTAGAAGTAGACGACGACCTTCTGGCCGCGGAGGCCGGCCAGGGAGACATCGTTGCCGTTCTCGTCGGGGAGGGTGAAGTCGGGGGCCGTCTGGCCGACGGTCAATCGTTCTGCGGTGTCGCTCACGGGTGGTGTCTCGCTTTCGTCGGTGCGGTGCGGTGCGGTGCGGCGGGTACTGCGCGGGCTGCAGGTGCTGCGCGATGCGGATGCCGCGGCATCCCGTTCGCGGGGCCGCCAGACTCATGCTAATGTTTATCCTCGGCTCGGGTTACACGGGCCAGCCATGCACCTCTAGCTCAATTGGCAGAGCAACTGACTCTTAATCAGTGGGTTCCGGGTTCAAGTCCCGGGGGGTGCACCACGAGAGGCCCGATCCGTTCTGGATCGGGCCTCTGTCGTTCCAGGAGCCCTCTCGCCGCGAAACGCAGAGCGAGAGACGTGGGCGATGGCGGTCGGGCCCCTATAGTTGAGGCACCTGCACGTCGCAGGCACCAGTTGACCGGTCAAAGGAGACCGCAATGACACAGACCGAGATCCTCCGGGCAACCGATCCGCACGCCGGCCTTCGCCGCGCACTCACCATCGGCGGGTTGTCCGTGCTCAGCACGGCGACTGCCGTTCTCGTCGTCATCGCCTTCTTCCACTAGAACTCCGCCGCACGCCGCGTGTAAGCGCTCTCACAGGAGCTCGACCGGCACTACTCTCGTAGTGCACGGCCCGAGCGGCCACCCCTGAGAGAAAGATCTTCACAGTGACAGACAGCACCACCGCGGCCGGCCAGGGCAACCCCGACTACCGGGACGGCGGCCTCGTCTTCCCGCCCGCCTTCACCTTCGGCTCGGCGACAGCGTCGTACCAGATCGAGGGCGCGTTCGACGAAGACGGCCGCGGGCCTTCGATCTGGGACACGTTCAGCAAGACCCCCGGCAAGGTGTTCAACGGCGACACCGGCGATGTCGCCGACGACCACTACCACCGGCTCGACGAAGACCTCGACCTGATGGCGTCGCTGAACCTGCAGGCGTACCGGTTCTCGATCGCCTGGCCGCGCATCCAGCCGACCGGTCGCGGCCCCGCCAACCAGGCCGGCCTCGACTTCTACGGCAGGCTCATCGACGGCCTCCTCGCCCGGGGCATCACGCCGGTCGCGACGCTGTACCACTGGGACCTTCCGCAGGCGCTCGAAGACGAGGGCGGGTGGATGTCGCGGGCCACCGCCGAGGCGTTCGGTGAGTATGCGCGCATTGTCGGCGAAGCGTTCGGTGACCGGGTGCACACCTGGACGACGCTGAACGAGCCGTGGTGCTCGGCGTACCTCGGCTACGGCTCCGGGGCGCACGCCCCGGGGAAGATGTCGCCCGAGGGCGCCCTGGCGGCCGTGCACCACCTGAACCTCGCACACGGGCTGGCGGTGCTGGCGCTGCGGGAGGTCGTGACCAACGACCCCGAATTCTCGATCACGCTCAACCTGCACTCGATCCGCGGGCACGGGCCGACCGGGGCCGAGGCGGCACGACGCATCGATGCGCTCGCCAACCGGGCATTCACCGGGCCGCTCCTGAAGGGCGCCTACCCCGACGATCTGCTCGAAGACACCAAGCAGGTCACCGACTGGTCGTTCGTCGAGCCCGGCGACCTCGCGATCATCCACCAGCCCATCGATGTGCTCGGTGTGAACTACTACTCGACCGTGACGGTCTCCATCTGGGACGGCGTGAGCCCGCGGGCGAACGCCGACGGCCACCAGAACGTCGGAGGTTCGCCGTGGCCGGGATCCGACATCGTCGAGTTCCATGTGCAGCCCGGCCCGTACACCGAGATGGGGTGGAACATCGACCCCTCGGGCCTGTTCGACCTGCTGGTCCAGCTGCGTGACGAGTTCCCCGAGCAGCCGCTGATGATCACCGAGAACGGCGCCGCGTTCGCCGACACCGTGACCGACGGTGCGGTGCACGACGTCGAGCGCGTCGACTACCTGCGGCGGCACATCACGGCGGCGCACCGCGCGATCGATGCGGGCGTGGACCTCCGCGGGTACTTCGTCTGGTCGCTGATGGACAACTTCGAGTGGGGCTACGGCTACTCCAAGCGGTTCGGCATCGTGCGCGTCGACTACGACACGCTCGAGCGCACCCCGAAGGATTCGGCGCTCTGGTACGCGGAGCTGGCGGCCAGCAACACGATCCCGGCCTGAGTAACACATTTGTAAAGTTTTTGCGGCACAACTAGTTCAGGTGCTCTTGCTCATCGTATGCTCGGGCGCGTGGGGATGATGATGAACGTACGTAGCCGAGCGCGGCGAGCCATGCGGCGGATTCCGCGAGGTGTGCCGATCGGAGCGGGGCTCGTTGTGGCTGTGGCCGCGACGTCGCTGCTCGTCGGGCTGGCCGCCTCGCGGACGTCGCCGAACCGGGCGCCTCTGTCTGAGGTCGGCTCGAACGTCGGCGCTTCGACCCCCGGCCCGACTTCTGTTGCCACGACGGCTCCTGTGCCGGTCACCGCGGCAAGCGAAGCGGATGCCGCGGCGGCAGCCGCAGCAGCACAGGCCGCAGCAGCACAAGCCGCAGCCGACGCCGGTTTCTCCGCCATCGATTTCAGCGGGGGCTCGTCACAATCGTCTGTCGGCGATGATTCGTCGGGTGGGTCGACAGGCGACGAGGATACGGATTCAGGCGGTACGGTGTCGAGCGACCCGGCGCCCGACGCTCCGGCGCCGGCTGATCCCGCTCCCGCTGATCCCACTCCCGCCGACCCAGCGCCCGCGAACCCTGCGCCGGTCGACCCGGTTCCCGCCGATCCGGTTCCGTCGGATCCGCCTCCCGTCGATCCTGCACCGACCGATCCCGCTCCGGATCCGGTGCCCTCCGATCCTGCGCCCGACCCGGTCCCGTCCGATCCGGCACCTGACCCCGTGCCCTCCGATCCGGCACCTCAGCCGGTGCCGCCGGACGAGGCTGCTGACCCTGTGCTGAGTGAGCCGATTCCGTCTCTTCCCAGCACCTCTATCGACCCGGCTCCAGTCGTTCCCAGCCCGTCCACACGTGGGCTCACCGCGATCCTTTGACCTTTGCGCCGGGACCAGCCCGGTGATCTAGGGTGAGCACATGAGCCAACTGATCGGTACCCTCGTCATTCTCGGCGCGTCTGGAGACCTCTCCGCGCGTCTGCTCCTTCCCGGCCTCGCGCAGCTGCTGACGTCGGAGCCCGACCGCGAACTGAAGCTCATCGGCGCCGGTGTCGAAGCCTGGACCGATGAGCAGTGGCGGAAGGTCATCGCGACCTCCTTCGCCGAGGTCGATGCATCCGGAGCCACGGTCGACGGCATCCTGTCAGGGTCGCACTACTACCAGGCCGACGTGACGAAGCCGGAAGACCTGCAGAAGCTGCTCGACGAGTGCGAGGGCGTTCCGGCGATCTACTTCGCGTTGCCGCCGGCCGTCGCCGCCTCGGCCTGCGCCGCGCTCGAGCACGTGAAGCGCCCCGACGGACTCACCCTCGCCCTGGAGAAGCCGTTCGGCACCGACGAGCAGAGCGCGATCGCCCTCAACGAGCTGCTGCTGCGGCTGGTGCCGGAGGAGCAGATCCACCGGGTCGACCACTTTCTCGGGCGATCGACGGTGCTGAACCTGCTGGGGCTCCGCTTCGCGAACCGCATCTTCGAGCCGGTGTGGAACGCCGAGCACGTCGAGAAGGTCGAGATCATCTACGACGAGCAGCTCGCGCTCGAAGGGCGGGCGCGCTACTACGACAAGGCCGGTGCGCTGGTCGACATGATCCAGAGCCACCTGCTGCAGGTGATGGCGGTCGTGGCGATGGAGCCGCCGTCGACGCTGCGTTCGACCGACCTGCGCGACGCGAAGCAGCTCGCGCTGCGGGCGACCCAGGTGTGGCAGGGCGACGCGATCGCGGCATCGCGCCGGGCGCGGTACACGGCGGGGGAGGTGCAGGGGCGGCAGCTGCCGTCGTACGTCGACGAGCAGGGGGTCGACCCGAGCCGCGAGACCGAGACGCTGGCCGAGGTGACGTTCGAGATCAACACATGGCGGTGGGCGGGCATCCCGTTCACGCTGCGCTCGGGCAAGGCGCTCGCGGAGCGTCGCCGCGAGATCGTGATCACGTTCCGGCCGGCGCGGCAGCTGCCGGTGGGACTGAAGGGGCACAACGACCCGTCGGTGCTGCGGGTGCTGCTGGCTCCGGATGAGATGTCGCTCGAGATCAACATCAACGGGCCGGGTGACCCCTACGAGCTCGAGCGCATCAGCCTCGACGCGCACTTCGGCGACGGGCAGCTGCTGGCCTACCGGGAGGTTCTGGCGGGCATCCTCGACGGCGACTCGTCGCTGTCGGTGCGCGGCGACTCTGCCGTTGAGGGCTGGCGCATCGTGGCGCCGATCGTGGAGGCCTGGAAGCGCGACGAGGTGCCGATCGACAACTACCACGCGGGCTCAGAGGGTCCGACGCTCTGGCCGCGTATCTGAGGCCTGGCTCGGCCGCTGCCGCTTGCGCCTCCCCGGGTCGCGAGCGGCCGTGGCCGTGGCCGTGGCGCGCCGGGAAGCCATCGGGGCATGACGCTCCGCCCTTTCAGTCCCGAGAGCCCCGGCCGCATCCCGAGAGCCCGGCCGCATCACGCTGACGCCCTGTTGAGGCGTGACGCGATGCGCCGACGCCCCGAAGGGCGAGGTGGCCTAGCGGTCGGCGTCGATGAGGTGCAGGTCGGCGTTGGCGCGAGCCGCCGAGACGGGCGCCGCCGAGACGGGCGCTGCGGCGACCGGTGCCACGCCGATGGGGCCGGTGCGGTCGAGCTCGACGAGCGCGGCCGCGAGGTCCGCGGAGACGGGCACGGCGACGATCGGTGCCAGCGGCGCCAGCGGTGCCAGCGGCGCCAGCGGCGCGGGGCGTGCCGAGACGGGCTCTGCGACGGCTGCCGCCGAGAGGTCAGCAGGCGCGCTGACGGCTGAGACCGGCAGCGGCAGGATCGGCAGGGCGGCCGTGGCAACGGAGACCGCAGCGACGACGGGGGAGGCCTCGGCCGATGGCAGGGCGTGCGCGGCGGCAGCGGTCGCGGCGACGGCCGGCGCAGCAGCAACGACGGCCACATCAGCGGCAACGACGGGAGCAGCAGCAACGACGGCCACATCAGCGGCAACGACGGGAGCAGCAGCAACGACGGCAACAGCAGCAACACCAACGGGCGTGGCGGCCTCCGCAGCCACCTCACCCGGCGCGGCGTGCGCCCCCACCCGGAGCGGCGGCAGGCCGAGGGCAGCGGGCGCGGACAGCGGCTCGGCCGGCAGCGCACGGGTCGACGCGAAGGCCGAGGTGGCCCCCACGAAGGAACCGGCGACGGGCGCCTGCGGCTTCAGCGGCACCGCGTTGTGGGCGATGAGCGTCGTCGCGATGTCGTGCGCGACCGACGACGCGAGCATCGTGTGGAAGATGTCGTCACTGTCGGAACTGGCCCGCCGCGTGATCGCGTACGACCCGAGCGGACCGAAGTGCGTGAGCAAGGTCTGGTTCACCAGCTCATACAGATGTTCCGCCGACATCGGGTTCTCGAGCCGGGCCCGTTCGGCCTTCGCTTTGCGCCGCCAACCAATCATCATGAGCCCTTCTCACACCGTTGGAACAATAGTGTGCGACCCGGTGCCCCGCAGCGGCGTGACACGCCGAACAGGCCCCCAGATCGGGCGGAATTCGACGTGGTCGAGACGGACTACTTCGCGTTCAGCTCGCGGGCTTCGCGGTCATCCTGCTGCACACTGCCGACCGCCAGGGCGACGGTGAGGGCCCAGCTGACCCACATGAGAACCAGGCGCCAGTCGCGCGGGCCGCGGCGGGTGGTCTGGATGACAGCGAACCCGCTGGCAACCGCGCCGATGATACTGCTGTTGAAGATGAACTTGCGCATCGCAGCCTTCCAGATCGTGGATACCGACCACGTTAGAGCAAACCCGCCCCGCTCGCCGGGCCGGCCGTCTCCTGCTTGCGCTTCTCGGGCGGCTTGGTACTCTGCCGCTTTCTCCCTGCCCGCGAACGTCTCGGCTGGTACCGTGGTCGGGATGTCGAATCCAGCAACCGGCCCGTACGACCTTGTCGTCGTCTCCAACCGACTCCCCGTCGACAAAGTCGTCGCCGACGACGGTTCCGAGAGCTGGCGGGCCTCGCCCGGCGGCCTCGTCACCGCGCTCGAGCCGATCATGCGCGCGAGCGAGGGCGCCTGGGTCGGTTGGGCAGGGGTTCCGGATGATCGTTCCGACCCCTTCGAGAACGACGGTATCTCGATCGTTCCCGTGACGCTCAGCGCCGACGAGGTCGAGCTCTACTACGAGGGGTTCTCGAACGACACCCTCTGGCCGCTCTACCACGACGTGATCGCGCCGCCCACCTACCACCGCGACTGGTGGGACTCCTACGTCGAGGTGAACCAGCGGTTCGCCGACAGGGCGGCGGGTTCGGCCGCACAGGGCGCCACGGTCTGGGTGCAGGACTACCAGCTGCAGCTCGTGCCGAAGATGCTCCGTGAGATCAGGCCCGACCTGACGATCGGGTTCTTCAACCACATTCCCTTTCCGGCATACGGCATCTTCAGCCAGCTGCCGTGGCGCACGCAGATCATCGAGGGCCTGCTCGGTGCCGACGTCATCGGCTTCCAGCGGGTGGCGGATGCCGGCAACTTCACCCGCGCCGTGCGCCGCCTGCTCGGCTACACCACGAAGGCGCAGACCGTCGAGGTTCCGGTCGCGGATTCCGCCGAGTCGGATGCGCGGACCACGCGCACCCGTCTCTCCCGCCGCGGGCAGCAGGTGCGCACCGTCACCGCCCGCGCGTTCCCGATCTCGATCGACACCGCCAGCTTCGTCGAGCTCGCCCAGCGCCCCGAGATCCAGGCGCGGGCCAGGGAGATCCGCCACGAACTCGGCGACCCCGACGTGGTCATGCTCGGCGTCGACCGGCTGGACTACACCAAGGGCATCGGCCATCGCCTTAAGGCCTACGGCGAACTGATCGAAGACGGCAAGATCGATGTCGGCCACGCCAGCCTGATCCAGGTGGCGAGCCCGAGCCGTGAGCGGGTGAAGACCTACATGCAGCTCCGCGACGAGATCGAGCTGACGGTCGGCCGCATCAACGGCGACTTCTCGACGATCAGCCACTCCGCGATCAGCTACCTGCACCAGGGCCGCCCGCGCGAGGAGATGGCGGCGCTGTACCTCGCTGCCGACATCATGCTGGTGACCGCGCTGCGAGACGGCATGAACCTGGTCGCGAAGGAATATGTCGCCTCCCGCTTCGACAACGACGGCGTGCTGGTGCTGAGCGAGTTCGCGGGCGCCGCCGACGAGCTGAAGCAGGCCCTGCTGGTCAACCCGCACGACATCCAGGGCCTCAAGGAGGCGATCCTGAAGGCGATCGCCATGCCGAGGAGCGAGCGGGTGAGACGGATGCGCGCCCTTCGCAAGCGCGTCACCGAGTACGACGTGGCGCACTGGTCGAAGTCGTTCCTCGACGAGCTGGCCGGGCGCACGAGCGCACAGAGCGCCGCAGAGGCGGCAGAGGTGGCCGACGCGATCGATGCCGCCGAGACGGCAGAGGCCGCTGCCGGGGATGCGGCCGATGCGGCAGCCGCCGCCGAGACCGCCGCCACCGGGACCGCCGCCGCGCACCCCCTCGACGGCGGATCGCAGAAGTGAACGACACGGCGACCGACACCCCGGGCATCCGCGAGTCGACCCCGAAGAGCGCGGCAGCCGACGACGCTCACGAGCTCGTCGCGAAGCTCGGCACCCTCGCGGCGACGCCGAAGCTGCTCGTCGCCCTCGACTTCGACGGCACCCTCGCTCCCGAGGTCGACGACCCCCAGCGTGCCCGGGCCCTGCCCGAAGCGCGAGCCGCCCTGCTGGCGTTGGTCGCCCTGCCGAACACCCGGGTGGCGCTCATCTCGGGGCGGGCGATGGAGAGCCTCGAGCACGTCGCCGACGTTCCCGACGACGTGCTGCTCGTCGGCTCACACGGCGTCGAGTTCCGGCTCGACAGCCCTGACGTCACGCTGAACCTCGACACGACAGAGCTCGAACAGGTGGAGGTGCTGAGCGAGGTTCTCGAAGACGTCGCCGCGGGGCTCGACCAGGTCTGGGTCGAGTCGAAGCCCGCCGGGTTCGCTCTGCACACGCGCCTGGCGACGGAGAAGGATTCGCGCATCGCCCACCTGCAGGCCCTGAACGAGACCCGCGCCGAGATCGACGGGCTGACGGTTCGCGAGGGAAAGAACGTGATCGAGTTCTCGGTGCGCAGCGCGACGAAGGGCGAGGCCCTGCTGCAGCTGAAGGAGTACACGAAGGCGACAGCCGTGCTCTACGCCGGCGACGACGTGACCGACGAAGACGCCTTCGCCGTGCTGGGCGAGCGCGACTTCGGCCTGAAGAGCGGTGCGGGCACGACGATCGCGGAGTTCCGCGTGGCAGACCCGCGCGAGGTCGCCGGGGTGCTGGCGCTGCTGGCCGAACTGCGCGGGGGAGCGGCCCCGGCCCACTGAGGCGGGGAGGCAGCGCCACCCGTCGACGCCGATCGGTGATACTGGCGGTATGGATGCTGGCGCGCTCGCGGCGATCCCGGTCATCGTCGCCGGGGTGCTGCTGCTCAGCGGCCTCCTGAAGGTCGGCGACCGGCAGGCGACCGCCGACAGCCTGATCGCCCTGCGCGTTCCGTTCGCCGATCGGCTCGGGTGGTTCGCGGCCTGGCAGCCCTGGCTCGAGGTGGGGCTGGGGCTCGCGGTGCTGGCGCTGCCCGGCTGGGGGTTCCTCGCGGCGGGGTGGCTGGTCGCGGTCTTCTTCGGGGTTCTGACCGTGATCGTCGCCCGGGCCGCGAGTCGGCCCGACCAGGTGCACTGCAACTGCTTCGGCGCCGCCAGCACCGAGCCGGTCGGCCGGGCGACCGTGCTGCGGAACCTCGTGCTGACCGCTGCCGCCCTGCTGGTCGCGCTGGGGGCGACCGGAAGCAACGGCCCGGTGGTCGAGGCCGCACACTTCGACACGCAGTCGGTGACCTGGCTGGTGGCGATCACGGCCGGGTCGGTGGCGTTCGGGCTGCTCTGGTTCGAGAACCGCAGGCTCGCCCGGCGCCTTCACGCGCCCGACCTCCCCGCGCCTGACCTCGCCGCCGGCCACGCCCTGCTGCTCGTCTTCGTGCAGCTCGAATGCCACGCCTGCAGCCTCGTGGTGGCGGCGCTGCCGGAGTGGACCGCCTCGCTCGAACCGGCCGTGCGGGTGCGGATCGCGACCTCCGCAACCCCTGCCGCGCTCGCCGGCGCCTACCCCGAAGCGGCGCCCGGCGCCCTGCACGGTGCCCGCGGCATCCGCACCGCCCTCGGCATCGAACAGGTGCCCGCTGCCGTGCTGATCGGGCGCGACCTCACCGTCGCCGCCGGCCCGGTACTCGGGCCCGACGAGATCGAGGCGCTGGTCGGCGGCATCCAGTCGGCGCTGAGGTTCTAAACTCGTACCATGCCCGACATAGACATGAAGCCGCGCTCGCGCGTCGTCACCGACGGAATCGAAGCCACCACCTCGCGCGGGATGCTGCGTGCGGTCGGCATGGGCGACGCCGACTGGGAGAAGCCGCAGATCGGCATCGCGAGCTCGTGGAACGAGATCACCCCCTGCAACCTCTCCCTCGACCGGCTCGCGCAGGCCTCGAAGGAGGGCGTGCACTCCGGCGGCGGGTACCCGCTGCAGTTCGGCACGATCTCGGTCAGCGACGGCATCTCGATGGGCCACGAGGGCATGCACTTCTCGCTCGTCTCGCGCGAGGTCATCGCCGACAGCGTCGAGACCGTCATGCAGGCCGAGCGCCTCGACGGCAGCGTGCTGCTCGCCGGGTGCGACAAGTCGCTGCCCGGGATGCTGATGGCCGCGGCCCGCCTCGACCTCGCGTCGGTCTTCCTCTACGCCGGGTCGATCGCGCCGGGCTGGGTGAAGCTCAGCGACGGCACCGAGAAGGACATCACCATCATCGACTCGTTCGAGGCCGTCGGCGGCGTCAAGGCCGGCACCATGAGCGAGGCAGACGCCAAGCGCATCGAGTGCGCCTTCGCTCCGGGCGAGGGTGCCTGCGGCGGCATGTACACCGCCAACACCATGGCCAGCGTCGCCGAGGCCCTCGGTATGAGCCTGCCCGGCTCGGCATCCCCCGCCTCCGCCGATCGGCGCCGCGACTACTTCGCGCACCGCTCGGGTGAGGCCGTCGTGAACATGCTGCGCCTCGGAATCACGACCCGCGACATCCTGACCCGAGACGCCTTCGAGAACGCGATCGCCGTCGCCATGGCGCTCGGCGGGTCGACCAACGTCATCCTGCACCTGCTCGCCATCGCCTACGAGGCCGAGGTCGACCTCACCATCGACGACTTCAACCGCATCGGCGACACGATTCCGCACCTCGCCGACATGAAGCCCTTCGGCCGCTACGTGATGAACGACCTCGACCGCCAGGGCGGGCTCCCCGTACTGATGAAGGCGCTGCTGGATGCCGGGCTCCTGCACGGCGACGCGCTCACCGTCACCGGCAAGACCCTCGCCGAGAACCTCGCCGAGATCGACCCGCCGGCGCTCGACGGCAAGGTGCTGCGTACGCTCGAGAACCCGATCCACCCGACCGGCGGGCTCACCGTGCTGAAGGGCTCGCTCGCTCCCGAGGGCGGCGTCGTCAAGACGGCCGGCTTCGACGCCAGCGTGTTCGAGGGCCCGGCCAAGGTCTTCGAGCGCGAGCGCGGGGCGATGGATGCCCTGACCCGCGGTGAGATCAAGCACGGCGACGTCGTGGTGATCCGCTACGAGGGCCCGAAGGGCGGCCCGGGCATGCGCGAGATGCTGGCCATCACGGCCGCCATCAAGGGCGCTGGGCTCGGCAAAGATGTACTACTCTTGACTGACGGCAGATTCTCAGGCGGCACAACCGGACTGTGTATCGGCCACATAGCACCCGAAGCGGTCGACGCAGGTCCGATCGCCTTCGTGCGCGATGGTGATCTGATTCGGGTCGATATCGCAGCTCGCTCGCTCGACCTACTCGTCGACGACGCTGAGCTCGCAGCCCGCCGAGAAGGCTGGGCTCCACTTCCTCCGCGCTATACCCGCGGGGTTCTGGCCAAATACTCCAAGCTCGTGCACTCCGCCGCAGAAGGCGCGATCACGGGGTAGGTCCTTCCGGCCCAGAGCTCGCTCCGGGTCTCCCGCGGCATCGCACCCTCGTTTAAGGATCCCCACCTATGACCACGGAATCCCTTCCCGTGCCATCGAACACCCGTACGCCCGCGCGGCCACCGGCCGCTTCGGCACCCGAGATCCTCACCGGCTCGGGCGCCATCCTCCGCTCCCTCGAGAAGCTCGGCGTGAAAGACGTCTTCGGCCTCCCGGGCGGGGCGATCATCCCGTTCTACGACGAGCTGATGGCCTCGACCACCATCCGCCACATCCTGGTGCGCCACGAGCAGGGTGCCGGTCACGCCGCCGAGGGGTACGCCTCCTCGACCGGCCGTGTCGGCGTCGCCATCGCGACCTCGGGGCCCGGCGCCACGAACCTCGTGACGGCGATCGCCGATGCGTACATGGACTCGGTGCCGACGCTGTTCATCACCGGCCAGATCTTCTCGCACCTGATGGGTACAGACGGCTTCCAGGAGGTCGACATCGTCGGCATCACGATGCCGATCACCAAGCACTCGTTCCTCGTCACGCGCCCAGAAGACATCCCCGCCACGCTCGCGGCGGCGCACCTCATCGCGTCGACCGGTCGCCCGGGCCCCGTGCTCGTCGACATCACCAAAGACGCGCAGCAGAACTCCGCGCCGTTCGTCTGGCCGTCGAAGGTCGACCTGCCCGGCTACCGCCCGGTGCTGAAGGCGCACGGCAAGCAGATCCAGGCCGCTGCGGCCCTGCTGGCCGTGGCCGAGCGCCCGGTGTTCTATGTCGGCGGCGGCGTCATCCGTGCCGGCGCGTCTGCCGAACTGCTGAAGCTCGCCGAGCTCACCGGCGCACCGGTCGTCACCACGCTCATGGCGCGCGGGGCGTTCCCCGACTCGCACCCCCAGGCCCTCGGGATGCCCGGCATGCACGGCACGGTGCCCTCTGTGCTGGCGCTGCAGGAGAGCGACCTGCTCGTCTCCCTCGGCGCCCGGTTCGACGACCGCGTCACGGGCAAGGTGAGCGAGTTCGCGCCCGACGCCAAGGTCGTGCACGTCGACATCGACCCCGCCGAGATCTCGAAGATCCGCATCGCCGACGTTCCGATCGTGGGCGATGCGCGCGACGTGATCATCGACCTCGCCGCCGCCTACGCCGACACCATTGCGGCGGTGGCCGCGGCATCCGGTGCCGAGGGAGCAACGGGCAAGCCCGACATCTCCGCCTGGTGGGAGCGCCTGCACGATCTGCAGAGGCAGTTCCCGCTCGGCTACGACGAACCGGTCGACGGGCTCATCTCGCCGCAGTACGTCATCGAGCGCATCGGCCAGATCACCGGCCCCGAGGGCATCTTCGCCTCCGGCGTCGGCCAGCACCAGATGTGGGCCGCCCAGTTCATCAAGTACGAGCGGCCGAACGCCTGGCTGAACTCCGGCGGTGCCGGCACGATGGGCTACGGCGTGCCCGCGGCCATGGGCGCCAAGGTCGCCAACCCCGACCGCACGGTCTGGGCGATCGACGGTGACGGCTGCTTCCAGATGACCAACCAGGAGCTCGCGACCTGCACGATCAACAAGATTCCGATCAAGGTCGCCATCATCAACAACTCCTCGCTCGGTATGGTGCGGCAGTGGCAGACGCTCTTCTACGACGGTCGCCACTCGTTCACCGACCTGAACACCGGTGACGGCACGGTGATGATCCCGGACTTCGTCAAGCTGGCCGATGCCTACGGTGCCCTCGGCATCCGGGTGACGCGCAAAGAAGACGTCGACGCGGCGATCAAGCTGGCGATCGAGACGAACGACCGCCCGGTCGTCATCGACTTCGTCGTCAGCCGCGACTCGATGGTCTGGCCGATGGTTCCCCAGGGAGTCGGCAACTCGTCGGTGCAGTACGCCCGCGAGCACGCTCCCGAGTGGGAAGAGGAGTAGACCCGTGAGCCATGTGCTTTCCCTGCTGGTCGAAGACAAGCCGGGCCTGCTGACCCGTGTCGCCGGCCTGTTCGCCCGCCGCGGCTTCAACATCGAGTCGCTGGCCGTCGGTGCGAGCGAAATCGACGGTCTCTCGCGCATCACGGTCGTCGTCGACGTCGAAGAGCTGCCCCTCGAGCAGGTCACGAAGCAGCTGAACAAGCTGGTCAACGTGATCAAGATCGTGGAGCTCGACCCCAACCAGTCGGTTCAGCGTGAACACCTGATGATCAAGGTCAAGGTCGACAACACGACCCGGTCGCAGGTGCTCGAGGCCGTGACGCTCTTCCGCGCGCGCGTCGTCGATGTGGCGACGGATGCGCTCGTCATCGAGGTGACGGGTGACTCCGGCAAGACGACCGCGTTCCTCCGCGTGCTCGAGCCGTACGGTATCAAGGAGATGGCGCAGTCCGGCCTTCTTGCGATCGGCCGGGGCAGCAAGTCGATCACCGAACGCGTCTACAAGAACTGACCCCCTCCGCTTCACTCCCGGAACGCCTCGGCGCCGCCGGGCATCCGGAACCATCGTCAACAAACCAAGGAGCAAGAAACACGTGACTGAAATCTTCTACGACGCAGACGCCGACCTGTCGCTCATCCAGGCGAAGAAGGTGGCCGTCGTCGGCTACGGCTCGCAGGGCCACGCCCACGCACTGAACCTCCGCGACTCCGGTGTCGAGGTCGTCGTCGCCCTCAAGGAGGGCTCGTCTTCGAAGGCCAAGGCCGAAGAGGCCGGCTTCCAGGTGCTGTCGGTCGCCGACGCCACCGCGTGGGCCGACGTCGTCGTGATCCTCGCGCCCGACCAGCACCAGCGCGGCATCTACGCGAACGACATCGCCCCGAACCTGAAGCCCGGTACCGCGCTCGTCTTCGGCCACGGCTTCAACATCCGCTTCGGCTACATCCAGGCGCCCGAGGGCACCGATGTTCTGCTCGTCGCCCCGAAGGGCCCGGGTCACACCGTGCGCCGCGAGTTCGAGGCCGGCCGCGGCGTTCCCGTCATCGTCGCCGTGGAAGAGGATGCCTCGGGCTCTGCCTGGGCGCTCGCCTGGTCGTACGCCCGTGCCATCGGCGGGCTCCGCGCCGGCGGCATCAAGACGACCTTCACCGAAGAGACCGAGACCGACCTGTTCGGCGAGCAGGCCGTTCTCTGCGGTGGCACGTCGCAGCTGGTGCAGTACGGCTTCGAGACGCTGATCGAGGCCGGCTACCAGCCGCAGATCGCGTACTTCGAGGTGCTGCACGAGCTGAAGCTGATCGTCGACCTGATGTGGGAGGGCGGCATCGCCAAGCAGCGCTGGTCGATCTCCGACACGGCCGAGTACGGCGACTACGTCTCGGGCCCGCGCGTGATCACGCCCGACGTCAAGGAGAACATGAAGGCCGTTCTCGCCGACATTCAGAGCGGTGCGTTCGCCGAGCGCTTCATCGCGGACCAGGATGCCGGAGCCCCCGAGTTCCTGGCGCTCCGCGAGAAGGGTGCACAGCACCCGATCGAGGAGACCGGCCGCGAGCTGCGCGCGCTCTTCGCATGGAAGCAGACCGACGCGGACTACACGGAAGGATCAGCTGCGCGCTGATCCTTCGGTGCCGCTCACGCGGTGCCGTGTTTGTTGGTGCGCCGGCCGGTGGCCGGCGCACGTCGAAGGATCAGCTGCACGCTGATCCTTCGGTGCCGCTTCGCGGTGCCGTGTTTGTTGGTGCGCCGGCCGGTGGCCGGCGCACGTCGAAGGGTCAGCTGCGCGCTGATTCTTCGGTGCCGCTCACGCGGTGCCGTGTTTGTTGGTGCGCCGGCCGGTGGCCGGCGCACGTCGAAGGGTCAGCTGCGCGCTGATCCTTCGGTGCCGCTCACGCGGTGCCACTCCATGACCTGACGGGCGGCCCCGGCCGAACCTCCCACCTCTGTGGCGGGGTTCGGGCTGGGCCGCCCGTTGCGTTTTGGGCGACGCTTTGCGGGCTCAGGGGTGGTGGAGGGCGTTCGCGAGTATGCCGTGGGTCGTCAGGGCGGTGCCGACGGCCTGGTCGAGCTCGGTGAAGACCTCGGCCGAGCGCGAGACGCCCACCACGCCGCCCATCGCCCCGGCGCCGGAGATGCGGCTGAGGCGGGCGACCAGCTGCCCCTCCTGCTGGAAGAACTCCATGCGGTAGTCGAGCCGCTGCTTCTCGCGACCGGCGAAGGCGCCGAGCCACAGCGTGGCGCTCGTGCTGCCGCGGGTGACATCCCAGCCGCCGAGCGGCGAGGTCGCGAGCTCGAAGCCCAGCGACCGCATCGCTTCGGCGAGTACCGAGCGAGCCTCGTCGTGGTCGCCGGAGATGAAGTAGTCGACTGCAGCCATGGCGTCATGATAGCGAGGCGGGGGCAGGCGCGGAGGCGGGCTTGCTCCCGGAGTCGGATGCGGCGGGTACGCTGAACGGATGGCCCGCGAACCCGACGACGACGCCCTCAGCTGGGGTGACGAGAACGACCCGACGTACGTCGCTGCGCATCCGGCCGCGCTCGACGAAGACGACCTCGAGGAAGACGTTCCGGTCGTCGAGGTGTTCAGCTCGTCGGCCGTGGCGCCGCCGCTGCCCGTGCCACCGTCGGCTGAGGCGGATGCCGCCCGGGCTCCCGAACCCGCCCAGGCGGCTGCCGCGACATCCGGCGCCCCGGTCGCCGCTGGCGTCGACACTGCTGCCGACCGCGACCGCGACCACGACCACGACCGCGACACTGTCGCCGAGCGCGACGCCGACCGTGACCTCGCGGCAGCCGACCGCGACCTCGCCGACGCCGAGGCGGAGACCGCACCCCTCAGCTCGGCAGGCCTCATTGCGTTCGGCGTGTTCGGCGGCATCTTCCTGCTGTATACCGTCGGCTGGCTGGTCACCTACATCCGCAACCCCACCGACCCCTCCGGCCTGGCCGGCATCGTGCAGAACGCCCAGAACGTGCTCGCGATCGCCGCGCCCGCGCTCTGGTTCATCGTGACGCTGCTACTCGGCGCCAGACGCCGCGTTCCGGTGCGCATCACCTGGCTCGCGATCGGCGTCGTGGTGCTGCTGCCCTGGCCCTTCCTGACGGGATACTGACGCCATGACCTCTGCACACCCGCCGGCCGGGGCCGCCTCGGGCGCCGCCTCGCCATCCACCCCGGCACGGGCATCCGGAACCCCCCGCCGCTCCCGCAGCCGTGCCGGCTGGATCGTCGCCGTCGTCTTCGCGTTCCTCTACGCCCTCGACGCCTTCCAGGGCCTCTCGAACCTGATCGGCCTCGGCGACTCGTTCCGCGCCGTCGACGTCGCGATGCCGGGCAACGCCGTGGCCACCCTGATCGGCCTGATCGCGGCCCCGCTCATCGTCTACGGGCTCGTGCTCTGGGGTACCCGGCGACGGGGGGCGGGGGCGGCGATGCTCGTCTTCCTCGTCGGTTTCGCGGTCGTCGCCGTGGTCACGCTCGACCTGCAGAGCCTCTACCGCAGCATCGTGCCCTTCATCATCCCGGTCTGACGGGCATCCGGAGCCGTCTCGCGGGCCGGCCGGCCGTTCGACGTAACGCGGGGACACCCGTACGATCCGGGCGCGCGTGAGGCACTAAAGTTGAGGGGCTACGTCGACCGCGAGCCCGCCGCGGCGCCTCATCGTAAGGAATCACTCCGTGCCCAAACCGGTCGTGCTGATCGCAGAAGAACTCTCCCCTGCCACCGTCGAGGCCCTCGGCCCCGACTTCGACGTGGTCGACGTCGACGGCACCGACCGCCCCGCCCTGCTGGCGGCACTCGCCACGGCAGACGCCATTCTCGTGCGCTCGGCGACGAAGGTCGACCAGGAGGCCATCGCCGCCGCCCCGAACCTCAAGGTGATCGCGCGTGCCGGTGTCGGCCTCGACAACGTCGACATCAAGGCGGCCACAGCCGCCGGCGTGATGGTCGTGAACGCGCCCACGTCGAACATCATCTCGGCCGCAGAGCTGACGGTCGGCCACATCCTGAGCCTCGCCCGCCACATCCCGGCCGCACACAGTGCGCTCGCCCAGGGGCAGTGGAAGCGGTCGAAGTACACCGGCACCGAGATCTTCGAGAAGACGGTCGGCATCATCGGCCTCGGCCGCATCGGTGCGCTCATCACGGCGCGCATGCAGGCCTTCGGCACGAACGTCGTCGCCTACGACCCCTACGTGACCTCGGCCCGCGCGCAGCAGCTCGGCGTCACCCTGCTCTCGCTCGACGAATTGCTCGCGCAGAGCGACTTCATCACCATCCACATGCCCAAGACGCCCGAGACGACCGGCATGATCAGCGACGACCAGCTCGCCCTCATGAAGCCGTCGGCTTATATCGTCAACGTCGCCCGTGGTGGGCTCATCGACGAAGATGCGCTGTTCCGGGCGCTCACCGGCGGCGTCATCGCGGGTGCCGGCCTCGACGTGTTCGTGAGCGAGCCGCCCACCGACCAGAAGCTGCTCGGCCTCGAGAACGTCGTCGTCACGCCGCACCTCGGCGCGTCGACCGACGAAGCGCAGGAGAAGGCGGGCGTCTCGGTGGCGAAATCCGTGCGGCTCGCGCTGTCTGGCGAGTTGGTTCCGGATGCCGTGAACGTCGCAGGCGGCGTCATCGACCCGAGCGTCAGGCCCGGTATCGGACTCGTCGAGAAGCTCGGGCAGGTCTTCTCCGGTCTCGCGGTGAGCCCGCTGACCAGCGTGGACGTCGTCGTGCGCGGTGAGATCGCGGCCTTCGACGTGAGCGTGCTGAAGCTGGCCGCCCTGAAGGGGATCTTCACCAATCAGGTCAGCGAGACGGTCTCGTACGTGAACGCGCCGCTGCTCGCCGAGCAGCGCGGGGTCACCGTCAGGCTCATCACCGACCCCGTGTCGGAGGAGTACCGCAACATCATCAACCTGACCGGCGCGCTGAGCGACGGCTCGCAGATCTCTGTCTCGGGAACGCTCACCGGAACGAAGCAGATCGAGAAGATCGTCGAGATCAACGGCTACGACGTCGAGGTTCCGTTCGCCGAGCACCTGCTGGTGATGATGTACGACGACCGCCCGGGCATCGTGGCGGTCTACGGCCGGGAATTCGGCGACGCGTCGATCAACATCGCGGGCATGCAGATCGCCCGCACGACCGCCGGCGGCAAGGCGCTGAGCGTTCTGACGATCGACTCGCCCGCGCCGGAGGGGCTGCTCGAGCGGGTACGCACGGCGATCGATGCCGACGTGCTCACCGAGATCGACATCACCGCCTGACCCTCCATGCGGCGAGACGGTCAGGTGCGGGCGAGACCGACAGGTGCACCGGTCCGTTTCGCCCGGAAGTGACCGTCTCGCCAAGCTAGCGGCGCCCGTGGGGCGCACCGGGGGCCGGGACGGGCGGGTCAGGCGGGGTCGGGGGAGGGCTCGATCGTGACCGTGTCGTCGGGGCCGGCGATCGTGTCGGCACCGAAGGTCAGGTGACCGAGGATGACGAAGATCCCCTGCGTCTGGTTCTCCTCGTGCCAGAAGAGGTCGAAGAAGAACGACACCGTCTCGCCTGCGGCCAGCGTCAGCGGCCCGTCGGACATCAGCGTGAACCCGCCGTTCCCCGACGTGCTGAGCGCGAACCGCCCGTTCTCCACCGGAGTGTCTGCCGTGTTCGAGTTCTCCGGCGCCTCGTACTGCGTCGCCTCAGAGTTGAAGGTGAGGCCGACGTTCGCCGTCGGGATGCCGCCGAGCGTCAGCACCGCGACGTCGCTCACCTCGGTGGGCTCGTTGTTCGTGATCGTGACCAGCACGCTGAGCGAACCGACGTGACGCAGCACCAGAAGGAGGGCCGCGAAGTCGAGGGTGATCTGCCGGCCGCCACTGGCTGCCGCTCCGGGTGCGGCCACCAGGGCACCGAGGGCCGGAATGCTCCAGGCCGCCGCCGCTCCGGCTGCCGCGCCGGTGCTGCCGATCAGGGTGCGCCTCGAGATTCCGGATGCCCGGGCATCCGGTGCCGACATGCCTGACTGGTTCTCTGCCATCGTTCCCCCACGTACTGACGCGCCCCGTGGGGCGAAAACAGCACCAATGTACCTCATCCGGGGGAGGGGGCGCGAGAGGAGGTCGGCGCCGTGCTCGGCCGCGACCGTGGATGGGACTAGGCGCCGCTTCGGGCCCTGACCAGCGTGTTCACCAGGTCGATGACCTCGTTCATGTCGTCGCTGGCCGGGTCGATCTCGCCGAGACCGCCCGGCAGCAGCGCCGAGTTGTAGTAGAGCCCGTCGCCGATCAGCATGATCGTTCGGGCGAGGGCGCGGTCGCCCACCACCTCGACGATCACGTCGAACCAGGCGCCCTGCATCGCCTTCAGCGCATCGCGCGCCTGCGGGTGGGAGCCCTGGGCGAGCCGCGTTGTGGCGATGATCGCCCTGTCGAGGTCGCTCTCGAGGTTCAGCGAACTGCGGAGGAAGTAGTCGATCGGCCCGATCTCCGCCGTGCGAATCGCCTCCACATCGACGTCGACGTACTCGGCGAGGCGGGCGAGCAGGCCTTCGACGAGCGCATCCTTCGACCCGAAGTGGTACAGCAGGCCGCCCTTGCTGACGCCGGCCTCCGCGGCGGTCGCCTCGAGGGTCGCAGCGCGTTCGCCCTGCGTGATGAGGATGAGCTCGAACGCGTCGAGCACCCGGTCGCGGGCCGAGGCGGTGGACGCAGAAGGCATGCGCCCATCGTACCGAGCGCGCGTGGGGGAGGGCCGGGCATCCGGAACCGAGCGCCCTGGGGGAGGGCCGGGCATCCGGAACCGAGCGTCCGGGGGAGGGCCGGGCATCCGCAACCCGCCTGCTTCTGTGCCCTCACCACACGGGGCCGGCGCCCCATTTGCCACTGTACCGGCTGGACGGTATACTGGGACGCACAACCCGACTGCTCCGACTCCGGATGCCCGGGCCGAACCCTGCCAGAAACGAAACATGTCCAGCTACACCCCCACCCTCCCCACCGCCCTCGGCACCGATCCTGCCGCCCGCGGCGACCGCGACCTGCGCGTCGGCGCTCGCGGCTGGCTCGCGCTCGCCGTTCTGATGCTGCCCGTTCTGCTCATCTCGGTCGACAACACCGTGTTGACGTTCGCGCTGCCGATCATCTCCGAGACGCTGCAGCCGACCGCGACCGCCCAGCTGTGGATCATCGACACCTACCCCCTCGTGCTGGCCGGCCTGCTGGTCGCCATGGGCAACCTCGGCGACCGCATCGGCCGTCGCCGCCTGCTCATGATCGGCGCCGTCGGTTTCGGCCTGCTGTCGATCGTCGCCGCGTTCGCCCCGACCGCCGAGGCGCTCATCGCCTGCCGCGGTGCGCTGGCCTTCTTCGGGGCGATGCTGATGCCGTCGACCCTGTCGCTGCTCCGCAGCATCTTCGCCGACCGTCGACAGCGTCGCCTGGCCATCGCGATCTGGTCGGCCGGTTTCGCTGCGGGCGCCGCGCTCGGACCGATCGTCGGCGGAGTGCTGCTGCAGCACTTCTGGTGGGGCAGCGTCTTTCTCATCGCGGTGCCGGTGCTCATCCCGCTGCTGGTGCTCGGGCCGTTCCTGATCCCGGAGTCGAAAGACCCGAACCCCGGGCGCCTCGACCTCATCGGCATCGGCCTGTCGATGGTGATGCTCGTTCCCGTCGTCTTCGCGATCAAGTCGGTCGCGACCGAGGGGCCGTCGTGGGCCGATCTCGGGCTGCTGGCGCTCAGCGTCGGTGCCGGCATCCTGTTCGTGAGGCGCCAGCTCGCCTCGCCGAACCCGATGCTCGACATGCGGCTGTTCCGGGTCGGCGCGTTCAGCGGTGCGGTGCTCGTGAACCTGCTGAGCGTCGTCTCACTGGTCGGTTTTCTGTTCTTCGTCTCGCAGCACCTGCAGTTGGTGCTCGCGCTCAGGCCGATGGATGCCGCCCTCGCCCTGGTTCCGGGCCTGATCGTGATGGTGGTGGCCGGCCTCGCCGTCGTACCGCTCGTTCGCTGGGTGCGCCCCAACATCGTGGTCGCCGGGGGGCTCGTGCTGTCGGCCGTCGCCTATACCATCGTGATGCTGACCGGGCAGAGCGCCACTGCGGCGACGCTCGCGATCGCGTTCGTCGTGCTCGCGATCGGTATCGGGGCGGCCGAGACCATCTCGAACGACCTCATCATCTCGGTCGTACCGGAGCACAAGGCGGGCGCGGCCTCTGCGGTCTCGGAGACCGCCTATGAACTCGGCGCGGTGCTCGGCACGGCGGTGCTCGGCAGCATTCTGACGGCGTTCTACCGCACGAGCCTCGTGCTGCCGGCCGGGCTCGCCCCGGCGCAGCAGGAGGCGTCGCGGGAGACGCTCGGCGGAGCGGTCGGCGTGGCCGGCGACCTGCCGTACAGCCTCGGGCAGGCGCTGCTGCACTCGGCGCGCGACGCCTTCGACAGCGGTGTGGTCGTGACCTCGGCGATCGGCGCCGCGCTCATGGTCGCGGCCACCCTGCTGGCCCTGGTCACCCTGCGCCGCGCCCGCGGCTGACGCCGCCGCCCGCGCGCCCGGCTGACCCGCGCCCCCGCTCCCGGGTTGTAATCTGGGGGGACCACCCCGATCCAGTGTTGGAGCCGCCATGTCACGCGTCATTCGCCTTGCCGTCATCCCCGGAGACGGGATCGGGCCCGAGGTCGTCGCCGAGGCGCTCAAAGTGCTCGACGCCGTCGCATCCGGGTCGGATGTCAGCATCGAGAAGACCACGTTCGAGCTGGGGGCAGCCCGTTTTCTCGAGACAGGTGACGTTCTCACCGACGACGACCTGGCATCCATCGCCTCACACGACGCCATTCTGCTCGGGGCCGTCGGCGGCGTGCCCGGCGACCCGCGTCTCAAAGACGCGAACATCGAGCGCGGGCTGCTGCTGAAGCTGCGCTTCGCTCTCGACCACTACGTGAACCTCCGCCCGACCACGATCTTCCCCGGCGTCACCAGCCCGCTCTCGAACCCGGGCGAGGTCGACTTCGTCGTCGTGCGCGAGGGAACAGAGGGGCCCTACGTCGGCAACGGCGGGGCCATCCGGGTCGGCACCCCGCACGAGATCGCGAACGAAGTGTCGGTCAATACGGCGTTCGGCGTCGAAAGGGTCGTTCGCTTCGCGTTCGACCTGGCAAACAGCAGGCCGCGCAGGAAGCTCACGCTCGTGCACAAGAACAATGTGCTCGTCTTCAGTGGCAACCTCTGGATGCGCACCGTCAACGCCGTGGCCGCCGAATACCCCGCGGTCGCCGTCGACTACCTGCACGTCGATGCGGCGACCATCTTCTTCGTCACAGACCCTGCTAGATTCGACACCATCGTCACGGACAACCTCTTCGGCGACATCCTGACCGATCTGGCCGGCGCAATCAGCGGTGGCATCGGTCTGGCCTCCTCGGGCAACATCAACCCGACGGGCGCCTTCCCCAGCATGTTCGAGCCGGTTCACGGTTCCGCTCCCGATATTGCAGGCCAGCAGATCGCCGACCCGACGGCCGCGATCCTCTCCGTCGCCCTCCTCCTCGACCAGCAGGGTCTGCCCGAGGCGGCGACGAAGATCCGCACCGCCGTCACCAGCGACCTCGCCGGCCGAACCGCTGCCTCCGGCTCTCGAACGACGGCCGAGGTCGGCGACGCCATTGTCACTCTGCTCACGTCACCGGGTGCAGCTGACTCGCCCGCTTCGGCGGGTGCGTCGGTCTCGCCCGCATCCGGCGTCGAGCCCGTCTCCCAGGAGAGCGCATCATGACCAGCACCGCCGCTTCCGCGACATCCTTCCCCCTCTCGTTCTCTCTGACCCCGTCGACGGATGCCCGTGCCGAGGCCGAGCGCGAGGCGATCCTCGCCGACCCCGGGTTCGGCAAGCACTTCACCGACCACATGGTCTCGATCGAATGGACGCTCGACGGCGGCTGGCACGACGCCCAGGTGCTGCCGTACGGGCCCATTGCGCTCGACCCGGCCGCCTCGGTGCTGCACTACGCGCAGGAGATCTTCGAGGGGTTGAAGGCCTACCGGCACGCCGACGGGTCGATCCACACCTTCCGCCCCGACGCGAATGCCGCACGCCTGCAGCGCTCGGCCGTTCGTCTTGCGCTGCCCGAGCTCTCGACGGAGGACTTCATCGAGTCGCTCCGCCAGCTCGTCGCCGTCGACGGGTCGTGGGTGCCCGATGCTCCCGAGACGAGCCTCTACCTCCGCCCGTTCATGTTCGCGACCGAGAGTTTTCTCGGCGTGCGGTCGGCGCAGAAGGTGGGCTACTACGTCATCGCCTCGCCGGCGGGGGCCTACTTCTCGAACGGTGTCTCGCCGGTCAACATCTGGCTCTCGTCCGACTACAACCGTGCCGGTCGCGGGGGCATGGGCGCTGCCAAGACGGGCGGGAACTACGCCTCGTCGCTGCTTCCGCAGGAGCTCGCCTACGAGAAGGGCTGCGCGCAGGTGCTCTTCCTCGACTCGCAGGAGGGAAAGTACCTCGAAGAGCTCGGCGGCATGAACCTCTTTCTCGTCTACCGTGACGGCACTCTGGTGACCCCGCAGTCCGACAGCATCCTCTCGGGTATCACCCGCGACAGCATCATGACGCTCGCCAGGGATCGGGGCCACAACGTCGAGCACCGCCGTGTGACGATCGAGGAGTGGAAGGCCGGTTCGGCATCCGGAGACATCGTCGAGGTGTTCGCGTGCGGAACCGCCGCGGTCATCACGCCCGTCGCCCAGTTGCGCGCCGAAGACTTCACACTCGGTTCTGCGGATGCCGCGGCCGGCGAGTTGACGATGTCGCTCCGTCAGGAGCTGACCGACATCCAGTACGGCCGCGTGCCCGACACCCACGGTTGGATGACCCGGCTCGACGCCTGAGGAGCAGACGCATGAACATCGCACGGTTCAGCACGGGGGAAGACCCGCAGTACGGCATCATCGACGGCGAGGAGATCGTCGTTCTGCAGGGCGACCCGATGTTCCAGGGGTTCGTCACGACCGAGGAGCGTGTGTCGCTCGGGGCGGTGAAGCTGCTCGCCCCGGTGATTCCGCGGTCGAAGGTGGTCGGCATCGGGCGCAACTACGCGCAGCACGCCGCCGAGCTCGGCAACGACGTGCCCGAGCGTCCGCTGCTGTTCCTGAAGCCGAACACCTCAGTCATCGGCCCGGGCGACACGATCGTGCTGCCGCCGGACAGTCAGCAGGTCGAGCACGAGGCGGAGCTGGCGATCGTGATCGGCACCGTGGCGAAGAACGTGCGCGCGGAGGACTACGCCGACGTGGTCTTCGGCTACACGATCGCGAACGACGTGACGGCCCGCGATCTGCAGAAGCTCGACGGGCAGTGGTCGCGCGCGAAGGGGTTCGACACGTTCTGCCCGCTCGGCCCGGTGATCGAGACCGAGTTCGACTGGAAGGATGCTCTCATCGAGGCCCGCGTCGACGGCGAGCTGCGGCAGGAGGGCAACCTCTCGGAGATGATCTTCGCGGTGCCCGAACTGGTCGCCTACGTGTCGCGTGCCTTCACCCTGCTGCCCGGTGACGTGATCCTGACGGGCACGCCCGCCGGAGTGTCGCGCTTCACGTCGGGGCAGACGGTCGACGTCTCGATCGCGGGCCTCGGCACGCTGTCGAACCGCGCGCGGTAGGGCGGGCGCGGGGCGCGGTTTGCTCGCGGTCGGTGCTCGCGGTCGGCTCTCGCGGCGCGGCTGCCGTCAGCGGCGCTGGTCGACGGGTGCCACCTCCTGCCCGAGCGGCTGACCGCCCGCATAGGCATCGAGCGGGTGGGCGATCTCGTCACGCGGCATCCGTGCGACCACGATCGCCACCACCGTGATCACGACCGGGCCGAGCCCCGCCACCAGGAACGCCGGCTGCAACCCGACCGCCTCGCCGACCGGCCCGGCGAACGCCATCGAGATCGGCATGAACAGCAGCGACACGAAGAAGTCGAGGCTCGAGACGCGCCCGAGCATGTGAGATGGCACCCGCCGCTGCAGCAGCGTGCCCCAGATCACCGTCGCCGCCGCGAACGTGAAGCCCACCACGAACAGCGCGACGATCATGATCCACAGATCAGAGGCATAGCCGACCACGGCCAACGGAATCACCCCCGCACCCCAGAGCAGCATCATGATCGTGAGGTACCGCCGCGGCAACCGGAGCGACGCGACCGTGAGCGACCCGAGGATTCCGCCGACCCCGTACGCCGTGAGCACCAGCGCGAACGCCCCCGGCCCGCCACCCGTCTGGTCGCGCACCGCGAACGGCAGGAGCACCTCGATCGGGCCCATCACCATCAACACCAGCAGGGTCGCGAACAGCAGTGTCGCCAGCAGCCACGGCGTGCGCACCATGTACCGGAACCCTTCCGCCAAGTCGCGCACCGCTCCGCGGAAGGGATGCTCGGCCCCCGCAGCGCCGCCCTCGCCCGCGCGCTTTCGCCTGGAGCCACCGCTACCGCCACTGCCACCGGCGCCGGAATCCGCGTCAGTGCCGACGGCTCCGACGCCTGCACCTGCCCCCGCGCGCGCGACATCGACGTCCGCGTCAGCGCCGACGGCACCGACGTCTGCACCTGCACCCGCCCCGCGCACGACAACGACGTCCGCGCTCGCGCCCGCGGTGTTCGCGTCGGCGCGCACTGCACCGCCATTGGCGCGCAGGGCACCGCCATCGGTACCCGCTGCGGCGCGGCGCATTGCGAGCAGCACGAGCACGTCGATCGCCTGCGACGCCGCCACCGCCAAGAAGGCCAGCCCGGGCGAGAGCACTGCGATGGCCGCGCTTGCGACCGCTGGCCCGGCCGCCGACATGAGCGCCGGGCGCAGCATCCCCTCGATCCCGTTGGCAGCGAGCAGGTCGTCGGGTGGCAGCACCGACGGCAGCAGTGCGGAGTACGCCGGGTAGAAGAAGCCGTCGACCACCCCGAGCAGGGTCGCCGCGACCACGAGGTGCCAGAGCTCAAGCGTCGCCGTGAGGGCGAGCGCGCCGATGACCGCGACGGTTGCCGTCTTCACTGTCTCCGTCGCGATCAGGATGGCGCGCTGCGGAACGCGATCGGCCGCCACACCGCCGACCAGCACGGCCGCCACGAGCCCCACGCTCGACCCAGCGGCAACAAGAGAGAGATCAGTCGGGCCGCCTCCGAGCGCGATCACCTGCCACACGACAGCCACGAGCCACATTCCCGACCCGAACAGCGAGAACGTCAGCGCGACGACGAGCAGCCGGTACTGCGGTACCCGGAACGGACGCAGCGCGCGCGCCGACGCGAGAGCGTTCACGTCGGGGCCTCCTCAGTTCAGGTACAGAAAACGGTCAGGTGTTCAGCTGGTCGACGAACCACGCGGCAGCGTGATCATCCGGAAGATCACGTGCACTCTCGCAGCACCCACCGACACCGCCCCACTCATCGGCCCCGCACCAACCGAAACCCCGAACGTGGCCGCGGGACGGCGCGCACGTGCGCGGGCCCGCTGGAGCCCCCGACGAGAGCCGGCCGCGTCAGGCCTGGATGACCGCGATCACATTGCCCGCCGGGTCCCTGAACCACGCGATGTCCGGCCCGTTCCCGCGCATGATGCCCTTCGCATCGACCGGCATCTGACCGCCGGCGTAGATGTTCGTGTCGACGCCGCGGCTCTGCAGATCATCCACCGCAGAATCGATGTCGTCGACGGGGAAGTTCAGCATCGTGTACGACGCCGGCTCGTGATTCGGCTTCGGGTACACCAGCACCCGGCCGCCGCTCGGCAGGTTCAACTCGATGAAACCCATCTCGTTGTCGCTCACCGAGAGCCCCAGCGTCTGCCCGTAGAATTGCCGGGCTGCGTCGATGTCGTCGACGGAGAACCCGCTGAACGCGCCGGTCGTGCTGAACATCTGTTCCTCCTCGGAGTGCGCGGCGCGGTGGCCGCTGCTGCGGCCCCGGTGCCCACGACGTAAGTGTACGATGTCAACAATCACATGACGTGGCCGACTTGTCCAGTGCGGCGTTCTCGGCCAGTCATGTTCACAGGGGGAGTGCCAGATGAGCGGTGAGCAGGGGGATGCGGCTCTGGATGCTGCGCCGAACGCTGCCGCCGACGGCGCTGGAGCGGCCGCCGACACCCCCGCCCCCCGCACCACGTATCGCCACGGCGACCTGCGCGGTGCCCTGCTCGCCGCGGGGATCGAGATGGCCAGGCGCGGCGGACCCGACGCCGTGGTGCTCCGCGAGGCGACCCGGCAGGCGGGCGTGACGCCGAACGCCGCGTACCGGCACTTCGCCGACCGCCAGGCGCTGCTGCGCGCGGTCTCCGACGCGGCGCAGGGGCTGGCCGCCGACGCGATGGAGGCGGAGGTGGCGCGCGCTGCCGCTGCATCCGGCGTCAACACCGCCGATGCCGCCCGGCGGATGCTCCGCGCGGTCGGCACGGGCTACCTCGCCTTCGCGCGTGACGAGCCGGGCCTGTTCCGTGCCGCCTTCTCGGTGCCCGACCACCTCGCCAACAGTATGGACGCCGCCAAGGCCGGCACGGCGGGCCGCACCCCGTTCCAGATCCTGAGCGCGGCGCTCGACGCCTGGGCGGCCGCGGGCATCCTGCCGCCGGCTCGCCGCGCGAACGCCGAGCTGTACGCGTGGTCCGCGGTGCACGGGCTCGGCATGCTCGTGATCGACGGGCCCCTGCGCGGGCTCAGCGCCGAACTGGTCGACGGAGCCACCGTGCGCGTGCTCGACATGGTCGAACGTGGGCTCTGAGCATCCACCAGCCTGTGGATAACCGCGCGACAGCGAACCTCTCACGCCGTAGAATTGCGCCAGTATGTCATCTTCAGAACTCCCTCCCTTCTCCACCGCCACAGGCGCCGACGTGCGCGTGCGGTTCTGCCCGTCGCCGACCGGAACGCCGCACGTCGGGCTGATCCGTACGGCCCTCTTCAACTGGGCATATGCCAGGCACAACGGCGGCAAACTTGTCTTTCGCATCGAAGACACCGACGCAGCCCGCGACTCCGAAGAGAGCTACGAGCAGCTGCTCGATGCGCTGCGCTGGCTGCGCATCGACTGGGATGAGGGGATCGACGTCGGCGGGCCGAACGGGCCGTACCGGCAGTCGCAGCGCTCCGACATCTACCTCGACCTCGTCGAGAAGTTGAAGGCGAGCGGGCACCTCTACGAGAGCTACTCGACCGCGGAAGAGATCGACGCCCGCAACGAGGCTGCCGGCCGCGCGAAGCAGCTCGGCTACGACAACTTCGACCGTGACCTGACCGACGAGCAGCGGCAGGCGTTCCGCGACGAGGGGCGGCTTCCGGCCTTACGTCTGCGTGTTCCCAACACCGATCTGAGTTTCGACGATCTGGTTCGCGGCCCGATCACCTTCCCCGCGGGTTCGTTCGTCGACTTCGTCGTCGTCCGGCCGAACGGGGCACCGCTCTACACGTTCGTGAATCCGGTCGACGACGCGCTGATGGGCATCACGCACGTGCTGCGCGGTGAAGACCTCCTCTCCTCCACACCCCGCCAGATCGCTCTCTATGACGCTCTGGTCGACATCGGCGTCACCACGTTCATCCCGCGCTTCGGGCACCTGCCGTACGTGATGGGCGAGGGCAACCGCAAGCTCAGCAAGCGCGACCCCGAGTCGAACCTGTTCCACCACCGTGACCGCGGGTTCATCCCCGAGGGCCTCGTCAACTACCTCGCGCTGCTCGGCTGGTCGCTGACCCACGACCGCGACGTCTTCTCGATCGACGAGATGGTGGCGGCGTTCGAGGTGGTCGACGTCAACCCGAACCCCGCGCGTTTCGACCTCAAGAAGGCAGAGTCGATCAACGGCGACCACATCCGGCTGCTCGAGGTCGACGACTTCGCGGGCCGCACGCTCCCGTACCTGGAATCCGCGGGCGTGCTGACGCTTCCGGCGACGGATGCCCAGCTGGCCACTCTCGCCGAGGCCGCCCCGCTCGTGCAGGAGCGCATGGCGCTGCTCGGCGAAGCGCCCGCGATGCTCGGCTTCCTCTTCCAGACGGCCGACGCCGTCGAATACCAGCCGGATGCCCTGGCCACCCTCCCCGAGAACACCGGCGTCATCCTGGCCGCCGCGGTCGGCGCGCTCGAGCTGATCGAGCTCTCGGAATTCCGGCACGAACGCATCAAAGACGACCTCGCGACGGCGCTCATCGAGGGCCTCGGGCTCAAGCCGCGCGTCGCCTACGGGCCGCTGCGGGTGGCGCTGTCGGGCCGCAAGGTGTCGCCGCCGCTGTTCGAGTCGATGCAGATCCTCGGCAAGGAGGAGTCGATCGCGCGCCTCGTTCGCCTGTCAGCGTTCCACGCGGAGCAGGGCGCTGGTGCCGGTGCCGCGGATGCCGCGGGCGTGGCGTCGTAGCGATGGGCAGACTGATCCGTTCCGATGCCGTCGCCGCCGCGGTGGGTGCGATGGCGTCCGACGCGCTCGACGCCGCGCGCGCTCGCGCCGCTGCGGATGACACCGCCGGCGCTGCCGACGCCGCTCCCTCTGCAGAGACCGCGAAGCCTGCGCAGTCATCCGCTCCGTCGGCCTCGTCCCAGCCGGACGACGCGCCCGAGCCCGCCGACATATCTGAGCCCGACACGTTCAGACCGGCCGCGTCTGCGCCTGCCGCGTCCGAGCCTGCCGCGTCTGAGACCGCCGCGTCTCGGCCCGCCGCGTCCGAGCCTGCCGCGTCTGAGACCGCCGCGTCTCAGCCCGCCACCTCCGAGCCCGCCACCTCCGAGCCCGCTACCTCTGAGCCGCCCACACCCGCCGCGCAGGCCGCCCCCGTCGTGACCTTCGGCCCCGCAAAGGGCGGGCGCGGTCGCGGGCCGCAGTCGGCCCGGATGCCCGACCGGGCATCCGGAGCCGCAGCCAGCGCCAACGCCGCCCGCGCCGCAGCAGAACCCGGCCCGAACACGGTGTTCGACGTCATCATCATCGGCGCAGGCCCCGCCGGGCTGAGCGCCGGCCTCAACCTGGTGCGCGCCCGCCGACGCGTGCTGATGCTCGACAGTAACCGCCCGCGGCACTCCGCGACCCTGAAGTCGCACGGGTTCCTGACGCGTGACGGGGTGTCGCCGCTCGAGCTACGCAAACTCGGCCGCGAGGAGTTCGAGCACTACCCCGAGGCGTCGTTCCACCAGAGTCTTGTGACCGGCATCGACCGCGTCGAGGAGGAGACGGGAGAGCTCTTCGTCGTGCACTCGAAGGGCATCCGCGGCTCGGGCGACCGCACCTCGACCGCCCGCACCGTGCTCATCGCGACCGGGCTCACCGAGACGCTGCCTGCCCTGCCGAGCATCCGCGCCTACTACGGAACCGACATGCACAGCTGCACCGAGTGCGACGGCTACGAGAAATCCGACGCCCCGCTCGCGCTCATCGGCGAGACCAGCGACCTCGCCGAGCGCGCCCTGCTGCTCTCGCAGTGGTCGAACGACCTCATCGTCTTCACGAACGGCGTCGCCGACCTGAGCGAGCACGACGAGTCGGCTCTGGATGCCCGGGGGATCGGCGTCGAACGCCGCCCCATCGCGGACATCGAGGGCGACCGCACGGGCATGACCGGCGTCTCGCTCGCCGATGGCACGGTCATCCTGCGCAGCGGCGGTTTCGTGCGCCCCGTCTGGACGACCGCGCTCGACTACGAGGCCCTCCTCGGCGTGGCGACCGACGACGACAAACTGCTCGTGGTCGACTGGCTCGGCCGCACCTCAGTGCCCGGCGTCTTCGCGGCCGGCGATTCGACCCCGCCCGGAGCGCAACAGCTCGTCGTGGCGGCCGGCGCCGGCGCGAAGGTGGCCTCGGCGATCAACCGCCACCTCATCGGCCTGCTGTAGCCGGCGCCGGCCGCCACGACGAGCTGTTGCGCTCCGGGCGGG
>NZ_PSTT01000166.1 GCF_002931235.1 Subtercola sp. Z020
GGCGATGTGCGGGGCGGGGGGCGGCGGCAACCTTGGTGCAGGGCCCGGCGCGGGCCCGTTCTCGAAAGGACATTCATCGTGCTCACCTTCACCACAGCGCTCGCCGCGGTCGCCATCGCGAGCTCCCTCCCGCCCGGCGGGCTGGCCAGCGAGCCCGCCGGCGGGCCGACCGCGGGGCCCTTCCCGCGCCCCTTCCCGATCGCGGGCCCGATCGCCGGCCCGATCGCTGGACCGGGATCGGGCGTGGGGTCGGGCGGCGGCCTCGCCGCACCGTTCCACGGCGCGCTCGCCCACTTCGGCCCGTGGGGGCCCGGCTACGGGGGCGGGTTCGGCTGGCTCTTCCTGCTGGTTCCGCTGTTCTGGATCGGGCTGATCGCCCTCATCGTCACGTTGGCCGCCCGTCGGCGGCGCCGGTTCTGGGCAGCGAACGGCGGGCAGCCGGGCGCCTACGGTGGCTCAGCGTGGGGCGGGCCCGGCTGCCCGCCGTTCGCTGCCCAGAACCGGCGCCGCCGACGGGCGGCC
>NZ_PSTT01000029.1 GCF_002931235.1 Subtercola sp. Z020
ACACAATTCTAGCCCGCCACCCGCCCGGCGCTCGGGCCCCTCCGTCGCGGGCTAGAATTGTGTGCCGGATTTTTGAGGGGTGCAGACGTGGTTTCTTCCGAACTTGATCGCGAACGCGACTACGTTGCGAAGCTGTACGAGCGGCTCGACGAGCTGAGGGCCGATGCCCAGCGGCAACTCGAGCGCGTACACCGCCAAGACGTGGGCGGCAACCACCAGAGCCGGTCGGAGCGCGACGCTTTCGCCCGCATCTTCGAAGACCGCATCGTGCAGCTCAACGAGGTCGACGAACGGTTGGCGTTCGGTCGGCTCGAGGTGGCGGCGGGCTCGGATGCCCGCCGTTCCGAAGACGGCAGCCCCGACGACAACACCCCCGACGACGAATCGCCCTACCGCTACATCGGCCGCATCGGCCTGCGCGACGAGAACCTCCGGCCCATCCTGCTCGACTGGCGCGTGCCCCAGGCGGGCCCCTTCTACCAGGCCACAGCGGCGACGCCGATGGGCATCCGGTCGCGCCGTCACCTGCTGAGCCGGGGGCGCCGCATCGTGAAGATCGAAGACGAGGTCTTCGACTCGAGCTCCCTCACCGACGCCGAAGCGAGCACGCTGCAGGGGGAGGGCGCGCTGATGGCGTCTCTCGGCGCCGAGCGCACCGGTCGCATGCACGACATCGTCGCGACGATCCAGGCCGAGCAGGATCGCATCATCCGCTCCGAGCTGCCCGGCGTGCTCGTCGTGCAGGGTGGCCCCGGCACCGGCAAGACCGCTGTCGCCCTGCACCGCGCCGCCTACCTGCTCTACTCATACCGCGACAGGCTCCGCTCGTCGGGGGTTCTGGTCGTGGGCCCCTCGCGCGCCTTCCTGCAGTACATCGAGGCCGTGCTGCCGAGCCTCGGCGAGACCGGCGTCGTGCTGGCGAGTGTCGGGCAGCTCTTCCCCGGCGTCGACGCCACTGAAGAAGACGTGCCGGAGGTCGCCGTCGTGAAGGGCGCCACGGAGATGGCCTCGCTCATCGAACGCGCCATCCGTTCCCGCCAGCGTGTGCCCGCCGAGCCCCAGGTGCTCGACGTCAACGGTGAGAGCCTCACCCTCGAACCGCAGGTCATCGCCACGGCCATCGCCCGCGCCCAGGAGAGTCGGAAGCCCTACAACGAAGCGCGCGTCACCTTCGTGAAGACGGCTCTCGCCGACATGACCCGCGCCCTGGCCGCGCAGCTGCGCTCACACGGCAACACGGTCGACGAAGACGACTACGGCATGCTCCGCGAAGACCTGCGCTCGGCCTACGACGTGCGTGTCGCACTGAACACCGCGTGGATTCCGCTCACCCCGCAGAAGCTGCTGCAAGACCTCTACGCGCGGCCCCAGTGGCTGGCCGACCTCACCCCGAACTGGAGCCCTGCCAAACGCGCACTGCTCCGCCGCGATCGCGACGCGCCGTTCACCGTCTCCGACATTCCGCTGCTCGATGAGGCGGCCGAGCATCTCGGTGAGCACAACGATCGGAACGCTGCCGTCGACCGCGAGGCGAAGAAGCAGCGCAAGCGCGACATCGAGAACGCCGAGAACGCCATCCGCAACATGGATGTCGAGGGGCTCGTGCACGCCGAAGACCTCGCCGACACCTTCGCCGAGCAGGCCTCCCGGGGAACGACGGCCGAGCGCGCGGCCGGCGACCGCACCTGGACCTACGGGCACGTCGTGGTCGACGAGGCGCAGGAGCTCTCGCCGATGCAGTGGCGGCTGCTGCGCCGGCGCGGTCCGCTGCGCTCGTTCACGATCGTCGGCGACATCGCGCAGGCGAGCGCGGCGTCGAGCGCACGCAGCTGGAACGAGGCCGTCGCGCCGCTGGTCGGCCGGGCCAGGCGCGGTGAGGGCTGGCGGCTCGAAGAGCTGACGGTGAACTACCGCACGCCCAGCCAGATCGCCGAGGCCGCCCAGGCCATGGCCGAAGAGCACGGCCTGCCCGTCACGCGGTCGACGTCGGTGCGCGAGAGCCAGTGGCCGATCACGACCGTTCGCGCCTGGGCCGGCCTGCCGCCACAGGATGCCCTGCAGCAGGCCACGCTCGAAGCGGTCACGGCCGACCGTGCCATCGACTCGCTCGGAACCATCGGCGTCATCGTGCTGCCCGACAGCCTCGAAAGGACAGCGGCGACCCTCGCAGAGGCGATGCCGGGTGACGTGGGGATCGGTGCGTCGGGTCTCAGTAGGCAGGTGGCCGTGATGACACCGCAGGAGTCGAAGGGTCTCGAGTTCGATTCCGTGGTCATCGTGGAGCCCGACCGCATCCTCAGCGACATCCCCCGCGGCGCCTCGGCACTGTACGTGTCGATGACGCGGCCGACGCAGCGACTGACGTTCGTGGTTGGATAGAAACATGACAGATCTCACCACCAAACCAGAACTCGACGCTCCTGAGGGCCCCGCTCCCGAGTCGCTCGAAATCATCGACATCGTCGAGGGCGACGGCCCCGAGGCCTCAGCGGGCTCGACCGTCGACGTTCACTACCTCGGCGTCGACTACGAATCGGGCGACGAGTTCGACTCCTCCTGGAGCCGCGGCACGTCGATCAACTTCCCGCTCCGCCAGCTGATCGCCGGCTGGCAGCAGGGCATCCCCGGCATGAAGGTCGGCGGCCGTCGCAAGCTCACCGTGCCGCCGGAGCTCGCCTACGGGCCCGCCGGCAGCGGTCACGCCCTCTCGGGCCGCACGCTCATCTTCGTCATCGACCTCAAGGGTGTCAGCTAGCAGCTGCGCTCGAACAGCTTGCGATCAGGGGGTCGGCGCGAGAGCGTCGTACCCCCTGAACCGTCTGTTGCCCCGCACGATCGCCAGCACCAGCGCGACGATCAGCACTCCGCCCATCAGCGGCGGTACCCAGAGGAAAGCGAACGCCGACAGAATGCCGATGTAGGCATCGCCGAGCCGCGGCCCGCCCGTCACCACCACCATGAAGACCCCCTGGATGCGGCCGCGCATCCCGTCGGGCACCGCTGCCTGCAGGATGGTGTTGCGGAAGATCGACGAGACGTTGTCGGCCGCGCCTGAGCCGGCGAGCATGATCGCGGCGATGAGCAGTGCCGGCAGATTCGCATCCATGATCGACTCGGTGATCGAGTGCACGCCGTTCGATGCCACGAGCAGCACGATCCCGAAGCCCGCGATGAACAGGCCGTAGACCGTGATGGCCGTACCGACAGCACGCCCCTGCCAGCGCACATGCCCGAGCCGGCCCGACAGGATGCTGCTGCAGAGCGCTCCGATCGCTGCGGCGGCCGTGAGGATGCCGACGGTGATCGCTCCACCGCCGAGCAGCACGGCGCCCACCGCGGGAAAGAGCACGCGCGGCTGGCCGAACGTCATAGCGATGATGTCGAGGATGAACGTCATCCGCACGTTCGGCGCCCCCCGGAGGAAGCGCATCCCGTCGACCAGCGATGCGAAGCCGGGGCGTTTCAGCACCCCTTCGGGCACGATCTTCGGCAGCGAGACGATGCCCGAGAAGGCTGCGACGAAGAGCACCACGTCGACGGTGTAGGTCCATTGGAAACCGACGGTGGCCACGAGCACGCCCGCCAGCGCGGGCCCGATCGTGATCTGCGCGCCGACACTGATGCCGTTCAGGGCGGATGCGGCGGGCAGCAGTTCCTTCGGCAGCAGCCGGGGCACGATCGACTGCCGTGTCGAGCCGATCACGACGGCGGCGACGGCGATGACGGTCGCGAGCAGGTAGAACGGCCAGACGAGGTCGACCTGCAGCCAGGCCAGGGCGGCGAGCACGGCGGTCGACGCCCACGCGACGACGCCCGCGACCAGGGCCACCATGCGCCGGTCGAACGAGTCGGCCAGAATGCCGCCGTAGAGACCGAACACGATCATCGGCAGCAGCGCGATCACGCCGACGAGCGAGACCGCGAACGTCGACTGGGTGAGATCGTAGATGTGCAGCCCGACCGCCACGATGGTCATCTGGCCACCGATTCCCGAGATCGCCGCCCCGCCCCAGAGCCGGGCGAAGGCCGGGCTCCGCCTGAGCGGCGTAAGGTCGACGAACCGGCTGCGGGTCGGGGCGGAGTCGGTCGTCTGCTTCTCGGGGGTACCGCTCACAGCCCGAGGCGCTTCTGCACGGGCCCGGGAACGAGGTCGAGGAACTCGGTGTGCTTCCCGATGTAGTCCGCGATGAACGGGCAGAGCGGTACGACCGGCAGGTCGGATGCCCGGGCTGCCGTGAGTGCGTCGTGGGCGAGCGCACCGCCGATGCCGTGGCCCTCGAACTGCGGCTGAACCTCGGTGTGGGTGAACGTCAACTGGCCTGCGCGCAACTCGTAGTAGGCGATGCCGGCGAGTTCGCCGCGGAACCAGGCCTCGAAGCGCGACTTCTCGCGGTCGTCGCGCACGTCGACCGTGTCGCCGGTGGGCTGTGCACCGCCGTTCTGCCCGTCGCTCGTCGAACCGTCAGAAGATGTGAGTGGCATGGATCAACGATAACGTCGGAAGACCCGTCCCGAATCTCTGCAGGAGCGAATATGACGATCCCCGACGCTGGGGCCCACGGCCTCTCCGGACTCGACCAGTTGAACGCCTGGATCGCCGCCGGCGACCAGCCCAACATCGGCCGCACGATGAACTTCGATCTCGTCTCGGTGGGCGCGGGCAGTGCGGTGTTCACGGGCACGCCCACGATCGAGGTCTACAACCCGATCGGCTCCGTGCACGGTGGGTATGCCGCCGCGCTTCTCGACTCGGCCTGCGGCTGCGCCGTTCACTCCCTGCTGACGGCGGGGCAGGCGTACACGACCCTCGAGCTGAAGGTCTCCTACCTCCGCGGCATGACGCACGAGACCGGCGAGGTCCGTGCAGAGGGTCGTGTCATCAAGATGGGTGGGCGCGCGGCGTTCGCCGAAGCGAGGCTGATGGATGCCGCGGGAACCCTGTTGGCGACCGCGACCTCGACCCTGCTGGTGATCCAGCGCTGACGCCGGCTTCGCGGCCGCCGGCTGCGCTGACGCCTGCTCGGGCCATGGCGCCGGTCAGGGGCGGGCGGAGTTCCAGTCGTCGGCGCGCTCGACGTAGCCGCTCAGAATCTCGATGAAGTCGTCGTCGGGCACGTGGTTGGGGTCGAGGTCGTACTTGTCGAGCTCCCGCTGCAGCCGCTCGATCTCCGAGTCGATCTCCAGAACGGCCAGGGCGTTCGACTGCACGTCGTCGAGGTTGACCAGCATGTCGAGGGCCTTCTCGATGTCGCTGCGGCCACCGAATTCGTAGTTGCTCATGCGCCGAGTTTAGAACCTCCGAACGTTCTAGGCTGGTGCCGATGACTGATACGGGCCCGGGCGACGACGAACTACCGCTCGACAGCGACGTCGAGGTCGACGACGGCGACGGCGACGGCGACGACGACGACGGCGCAGGGCATCCCGCGAGACCCGCTCACCACCGACCGGGTCTCGTGCTGCTGGTCGGGCTCGGGGGAGCGATGGGCACCCTCGCGCGCTACGGTCTGCAGCAGGCGGTGCCGGCCGTCGGAGGCGTGCCCGTCGTCACCGCCGTCATCAACGTCGTCGGCGCCTTCCTCCTCGGCCTGCTGCTCGAGACGCTCGCGCGCCGCGGCGAGGACCGTGGTCGCCGCCGGGCACTCCGACTGCTGCTCGGCACGGGGGCCCTCGGCGGCTTCACGACCTACAGCGCGCTCTCTGTCGACACGGTCGGTCTGTTCCGGGGCGACGAACCGGGCCTGGCGGTGCTGTACGCGCTCGGCACGATCGTGCTGGGTGCGGCTGCGTCCGCGCTCGGCATCGCTGTCGGGGTGCAGGCGAACCGACGCGCGAGAGGTGCGCGCTGATGGCTCCCCTTCTCGTTGCCCTGCTGGTCGCCGTGGGAGGCGGCGTGGGTTCGATGGTGCGGTTCGTGCTCGACAGCGTGGTGCGGGCTCGCTTCGGGGGCCGGTATCCGGTGGGAACCACCCTCATCAACCTCTCCGGTTCCCTGCTTCTCGGTCTGGTGACCTCGCTGGCGCTCGGCCAGCTGCTCTCCGCTGACTGGAGGCTGGCGCTCGGTACGGGCGTGCTGGGCGGGTACACGACGTTCAGTACGGCCAGCTTCGAGACCGTGCGCCTGGCGCAGACGGGTCGTATCGGTGCGGCGCTTCTCAATGGGTTCGGGATGCTCGTGGGCTCCGTCGTGCTCGCCGCGGCCGGGTTCTGGGCCGGCGTGCTGATCACGGGGTGACGATGCTAGACTCACAAGGTTGCCGTCCAACGGCCGCGGAGAAAGAGAGCCCACACAGAAGGTGTCGGGCGCCGCGCAATGAGAGAAAAGGGGTCATCTATGCCGCTAACGCCAGATGCCAAGAAAGCCATCATCGACGAGTACGCCACCCACCCGGGTGACACCGGATCTCCTGAAGTGCAGGTCGCCATGCTGACCACGCGCATTCTCGATCTCACGGAGCACCTGAAATTCCACAAGCACGACCACCACTCACGTCGTGGCCTGCTTCTGCTGGTCGGTCAGCGTCGCCGTCTTCTCGGCTACCTGCAGAGCGTCGACATCGAGCGTTACCGCTCGCTGATCGCTCGCCTGGGCCTTCGCCGATAGGTTCGCACTTGGTGGATGGGCCGTTCTCCTGCGGGGGAGCGGCCCATTTCCATACCTGCTGCCTTCCATACCTGCGCGACACACCATGCCTCCCGTGAAACCATGCCTTCCCTGAAACGCCGTCGACTCCCGCTCTGGCGCTGGGACCCGTTCCTCGCGGCCCTCGTGCTCGGGCTCTCGCTGGTCGCCGCACTGTTCCAGCGCCTCGATCTGCCGGTGATCACGCCGATCGTCATGACGCTGCTGCTGGCGGTCGCGCTGGCCGCCGCACTCGCGCTGGTGCTGCCGCTCTTCGTGCCGAGGCTCCGCCGCGATGGCGAAGGGTCGCTGGCTCTGTCGCCGTCCACTGTTCTCGTGCCCGTGCCGGCCACCGAGGTCTTCCCGGTGGTCGACGGCCATCGGCACCAGACCAGCATCGAGGCGGCTGAGGCGCGGGGTGGCAGCCGGTTGACGGCCGTGCTGGTTCCCGGCGCCACGTCGTGGCTCGGCCGCGACCTGCGGGTCGCGGTCGACGCCCATGTCGGCGGGCGGCTGTACCGGGTGGGCTACCTTCCGCGGGAGATCGACCAGGCGACAGATGCCGCGCTCCGGCCCCTCGCGGAGCGGGGCGTCTACCGCACCGTGCCGGTGAGCATCCTGAACCAGAAGCGGCCCTACAAGCTGCAGGTCTCGCTCGGGCCGACGCTCGGGGAACTGCCGGAGTCACCGGAATCGGTGGACCAGGGCTGACCTCTGCCCTCCCCGGCCGCACCCGCAGGCTGCAGCGTTCGCGCGCTGCTGGGCCTGTCGGCTACTGGGCCCGCGCGAAGTACTCGTCGCTCGCCGTGAAACCGATGCGCGCTGCCGTGTCGCCCTGCTGCAGGTCGAGGGTCACCCAGGTTCGGAGCCCGCTCGGGTCGGGCGAACGACCGAGGTAGTGCTCGTACATCGCCCGCACGCGGTTCTCTGCCGTCTCTGTGGACTGCCAGAACTGCGCCGTCACCCAGCCGCGCCCGTTCTGGGCGGCGTAGTTCGCCCAGAACGCATACTCCGAAGGACCTCCCTCCCGGGAGAGCAGGGTCGTGTACAGCGAATGCGCGAAGCTCGTGTTCGTGCCCCCGTGCTGGGCGAAGTACTCGTCGGAGGCGTAGAGCTGCGTCTCGATCGAATCCGTGGTGAGCAGCCCCGCCTGCATCGCCCGGAGCTGGGTTCGGAGGCCCGCCGGCTCCGCGGGTCGACCGAGGATGCTGCGGTAGGCCGCGTCGATGCGGATGGTGCGGTACTCGTCGCTGTTGACGAACCCTGCGGCGATCTGCGAGCGTGGCGACCCGGTGGCGAGGAAGCCCTCCCAGAAGTTGATGTCGGCGGGGCTGGGGGAGCGGCCGAGGTAGTCCTGGTAGAGAGCCTCGATGTAGTTCGCGTCGAGTGACGGGCCGCCGCTCGGGGTCTGGCCGTTCGAGGCGAAGAGGTGCAACTGCGAGTAGTCGCCGTTGAACAGGTCCTGGTCGCCGGGGAATGTTCCTGTGCTGGCGTACTGCCAGATCGTGTAGTCGTTCCAGCCGGCGGGCAGCTGCCCCGCACCGTCGGAGAGGTTCTCGGGCCACCGGGCGATGAAGAGCGGGTTCGCACCGAAGGAGGCGTCGTTGCCGGTGCAGAGCTTCCACCAGTTGGTGGTGGAGTAGATCGTCGGCAGCACCCCGGTGCGCGCGCGTACCGTGTTCGAGAACTCGCGGATCCACGCGACCATGACCGCCGGGCTGAGCCCGTAGCAGGCGTTGGTGTGGTCGCTGCCCGTGTACGGGTCGTACTCGATGTCGAGCATCGGCGGGAGGGTTCGGCCATCCGGGCTCCAGCTGCCGCCGTGGTCGACGAACCAGTTCGCCTGCACGGCGCCGGTCGACTCGAAGGGGTTCGCGAAGTGGTAGGCGCCGCGCACCATGCCCACGCTCGTCGCGCCCGACCACTGGCCGGCGAAGTGCGTCGAGGCGTAGTCGTTGCTCTCCGTGGTCTTGATGTAGACGAAGCGCGCTCCGTTGCCCCAGGCGGCGTTCCAGTCGACGTTCGGCTGCCAGCCGCTCACGTCCATCCCGAGCACGTGGGTGCCGGGCGCTGCGGAGGCCCGTGCCTCCGGGGCGGCCTGCGCAGAGAGCGACTGCGCCTGCGGCTCGTTCTCGGCGAGCGTCGCCCCCATGACATGGTCGTGCGCGGCGTTCTGCTGCTCGAGCGTCGGCTGGGCATCCGGCGCCGGAGCGTCGTCGGCCTGCACCGACGGCACGGCCACGAAGAGCAGGGAAGCGGCCACCGCGCCCGCGAGCAGTCTGTACAACGCTGTCATTCCCTCACTTTAGCATGCCCCCGCACGGGGGACAGAGCACGGGGGCAGAGCACGGGTACAGAGCACGCGGGCCAGGGCACGGGGGAGGACAGGGCGCGTCGCTAGGTGCAGGCAGGCCCCCGGAGTAGACTGAGGGTGTAACACACGGAGCAGCCGGGTACGAAGCTGGTCACCGGTGGTGGTATCCCGAGAGGCTCGGTGTATTTCTACTGTTGGCCAGTCGTCAATTCGCTCCTGTGGCATGCCCCTGCCGAGCGCATCCGGCATGCCCCGCTCCGAGGAGGATCGCCTTCCACACGGGAAGGCGACGTTCTCCGCGCCGGTATGGCGCGGAACTCAGTGACTCACTGATGAAGACATAAGGAGAGAACCCCCACATGGAGGGTCCAGAAATCAAATTCGCCGAAGCCGTTCTCGACAACGGCTCGTTCGGCACCCGCACGATCCGTTTCGAAACGGGCCGTCTCGCGCAGCAGGCACAGGGTGCCGTCGCCGCGTACCTCGACGAGGAGACCATGCTGCTGAGCGCCACGAGCGTCTCGAAGCACCCGAAGGACAACTTCGACTTCTTCCCGCTGACCATCGATGTCGAAGAGCGTTCCTACGCCGCCGGCAAGATCCCCGGCTCGTTCTTCCGCCGCGAGGGCCGCCCCTCGACAGAGGCCATCCTCGTCTGCCGCCTGATCGACCGGCCGCTGCGCCCGTCGTTCGTCACCGGCCTCCGCAACGAGGTGCAGGTCGTCATCACCGTGCTGTCGATCGCCCCCGGCGAGTTCTACGACGCGCTGGCCATCAACGCGGCATCCGCTTCGAGCCAGATATCGGGCGTTCCGTTCTCGGGCCCGATCGGCGCCGTGCGCCTCGCGCTCATCGGCAAGCAGTGGGTCGCGTTCCCGACGTTCGACCAGCTGCAGGAGGCCGTCTTCGACATCGTCGTCGCCGGCCGAGTCGTGACCGACAGCAACGGCAATGAAGATGTCGCGATCATGATGGTCGAGGCCGAGGCCACCGAGCACGCGTGGGGCCTCATCCAGGCCGGCGCGACCAAGCCCGACGAGGCTGTCGTCAGCCAGGGCCTCGAGGCGTCGAAGTCGTTCATCAAGCAGCTCGTCGGTGCGCAGGTCGTTCTCGCCCAGCAGAGCGCCAAGGCGATCGCCGAGTACCCGGTGTTCCTGCCGTACTCGAAGGAGTCCTACGACAACGTCGCCGGCCTCGCCTACGACGAGCTCGTGAACATCTACCAGATCGCCGACAAGATCGAGCGTCAGGATGCCGACGACGCCCTCAAGGCGCGCGTCAAGACCGCGATCACCGAGAAGGTCGAAGCCGAGGCGATCCCCGCGTCGGTGCTCGCCGAGTTCAGCGCCGCCTACAAGGCCGTCACGAAGGTGGTCGTTCGCGGTCGTATCCTCCGCGACGGTGTGCGTATCGACGGCCGTGGCCTGAGCGACATCCGTCCGCTCGACGCCGAGGTCGAGGTCATCCCGCGCGTGCACGGTTCGGCCATCTTCCAGCGCGGCGAGACCCAGATCCTGGGTGTCACCACGCTGAACATGCTGAAGATGGAGCAGCAGATCGACTCGCTGAGTCCCGTCACCAAGAAGCGCTACATGCACCACTACAACTTCCCGCCCTACTCGACCGGTGAGACCGGCCGCGTGGGAACGCCGAAGCGTCGCGAGATCGGGCACGGCTTCCTCGCCGAGCGCGCCCTCGTTCCGGTTCTGCCGAGCCGCGAGGAGTTCCCCTACGCCATCCGCCAGGTGAGCGAGGCCCTCGGGTCGAACGGCTCGACCTCGATGGGTTCGGTCTGTGCCTCCACCCTGTCACTGCTGAACGCCGGTGTGCCGCTGCGCGCACCCGTCGCCGGCATCGCCATGGGCCTGGTCAGCGACGAGGTCGACGGCGAGACGCGCTACGCGGCCCTGACCGACATCCTCGGTGCAGAAGACGCCCTCGGCGACATGGACTTCAAGGTCGCCGGTACCAGCGAGTTCATCACCGCGATCCAGCTCGACACCAAGCTCGACGGCATCCCCACCTCGGTGCTCGATGGTGCGCTCGGCCAGGCGAAGGCCGCCCGCTCGGCGATCCTCGACGTGCTGAACGCGGCGATCTCCACCCCCGACGAGATGGCCCCGACCGCGCCCCGCGTGATCTCGGTGCAGATCCCCGTCGACAAGATCGGCGAGCTGATCGGCCCGAAGGGCAAGACGATCAACCAGATCCAGGACGACACCGGAGCCGACATCTCCATCGAGGAAGACGGCACCGTCTACATCGGTGCGGTCGACGGCCCGTCGGCAGAGGCGGCCCGCGCGGCGGTCAACGCCATCGCGAACCCCCTCAACCCCGAGGTCGGCGAGCGGTTCCTCGGCACGGTCGTGAAGATCGCGACCTTCGGCGCGTTCGTGTCGCTCATGCCCGGCAAAGACGGCCTGCTGCACATCAGCGAGGTACGCAAGCTCGCCGGTGGCAAGCGTGTCGAGAACGTCGAAGACGTGCTCGGTGTGGGCCAGAAGATCCAGGTCGAGATCACCAAGATCGACGACCGTGGAAAGCTCTCGCTCGCCCCGGTGATCGACGAGGCAGAGCTCGAGGCCAACCTCGTCGCCGTGCCGGCCGACACCGAGGGGTCCGCTGCTCACAGCACCGGCCCCGAGGCGCCCGCCGAAGGCTAGTCAGCACCACCCCGGCTGCCCTCCGCAGTCGGCTCCGGATGCCCGTCAGTACCCGTTCGTCAGAACGCGGCTGGCGGGCATCCGTCGTCTCCGCTCCGGCATTGCGGTGCAGGTGCCCGGGGCAGGTGCGGCGCACCGGTGCCGCGAACCGGTGCCGAGGCGGTGCCGCGGCGGTGCCGGGTTGGTGGAATCGCTTGCCCCACGTGCCGGGAGGGCGGATGATCGCAGTAGAGAAGAGGCACGCCATGAGTCGCACAGCCCTGAGCACGAAGACCGTCCAGTTCGCCGAATTCGGGGGAGTCGAGGTGCTCGACTTCGTGGAGGTGCGCATGCCCGAGCCCGGCCCGGGCGAGGTGCTCGTCGAAGTGCTGGCCGCCGGCATCAACCACATCGAGGCGTACATCAGGCAGGGCCAGTTCGCCGACCGCATCCCCACCAGCAGGCAGCAGACCCAGGGCAGCGACTTCGCCGGGATCGTACTCGCCGTCGGCAACGGCGTCACGCAGTTCAAGCGCAACTCCGAGGTGCTCGGCCACGCGCGCATGTCGTCGCACGCGTACCACATCGTCGTGAAGGCCTCGAGCCTCGTCGCCAAGCCGAAGCAACTCCCGTGGGAGGTCGCAGGTGCGCTGTTCCTCGCCGGTCTCGCCGCACACGACCTCGTCGAGCAGGTGCGGGTCGGCGCGGGTGACACGGTGGTCGTCTCCGCTGCCGCCGGGGGAGTGGGCAGCATCGAGATCCAGCTCGCGAAGCTCAAGGGAGCCACGGTGATCGGCACCTGCGGCGAGCGGAACTTCGACTACCTCCGCCAGCTCGGCATCAAGCCTGTCGTCTACGGCGACGGTATGGCCGAGCGCATCGAGAAGCTCGCGCCCGAGGGTGTCGACGCATATCTCGACAACTTCGGCCAGCACGGCGCCGCCATCGCCGAGGAACTGGGTGTGCCGGCCGACCGCTACACCTCCAGCGAGCACCGCAGGGACATCGAACTCGCGGCCATCGATCCCGACGAGGCGACCGAGAAGCACAACACCGAGGTTCTGGCGAAACTGGCCCAGTTGGCGGCTGGTCGGCAGGTCTCGGTGCTGATCTCGGGCTATTACCCCTTCGGTTTCGTGCGCGATGCCTTCGACGACCTCGAGAAGCGCCACGCCCGGGGCAAGATCGTGCTCGGAATGAAGCCGGCCCACAATCTGACGGTCATGAAGGCCCGCGACGTCTCGGATGCACGGGACTGACGCGTCGTCGCCGATCCTGACGGCCACCGCCCGGGCCGGCACCTCCTGAGGGCGCGGCCGGGCATCCAGTAGTGTGGACTCCGATGAACGGTGCTGTTGCTCTACCCCTAGACCTGCCCGAGCTGTCTCTCACCGCATCGGGCGATGCCCTTGTGAGGCGCTCCGTGTTGCCGAGTGGCATCCGCATCCTCAGCGAACGCGTTCCGGGTGCCCGCAGCGCGACGATCGGGTTCTGGGTGGCCGTCGGCTCCCGCGACGAACTCGGGGCGGTGCCCGCCACGGAGTCGACGATCGGCCTCGACGGCGCCACCGGCGCGACTGGCGGAGCCGCCATCCCCTCCCGCTTCGGGTCGACCCACTTCCTCGAACACCTGCTGTTCAAGGGCACACCGACACGCAGCGCGCTCGACATCGCTGTCTCGTTCGACCAGGTGGGCGGTGAGCACAACGCGCTGACCGGCAAGGAGTACACCTGCTACTACGCGAAGGTGCAGGACAGCGACCTGCCGATGGCGGTCGGCGTGCTCGCCGACATGTTCACCTCGTCGATCCTCGACAGCACGGAGTTCGAGACCGAGCGCGGCGTGATCCTCGAAGAGCTGGCGATGGCCGACGACGACCCCAACGACGTGGTCGGGGAGCGCCTGTTCGAAGCCGTGCTCGGCGATCATCCACTCGGCCGGCCCATCGGGGGCACCAACGAGACGATCCGCGCCGTCACCCGTGACGCCGTGTGGCAGCACTACCTCGCCAACTACCGGCCCAACGACCTCGTCGTCACTGTCGCCGGCGCGGTCGACCACGACCACCTCGTCGCGCTCGTGACGGCCGCGGTCGACGGTGCCGGCTGGAACCTGTCGAAGCCGGCACGACCCGTGGAGCGCCGCCGGGGCGACTCGGTGAGCGTGACCCGTGGCTCGGCGCTGTCGATCACGAACCGGCCGAACGAGCAGGCCGTCGTCATGCTCGGCTACCCCGGCCTGGTCGCCACAGACGACCGGCGCTCGGCTCTCAGTGTGCTCAACTCGGCGTTCGGCGGGGGCATGTCGTCGCGGTTGTTCCAGGAGATCCGCGAGAAGCGCGGGTTGGCCTACTCGGTCTACTCCTATGCGGCCGGCTACTCCGACGCCGGGCTCTTCGGCATGTACGCCGGATGCTCGCCGAAGAACGCCGCGCAGGTCAGCGAGCTGCTCCTCGACGAATTCCGCCGACTGGCCGACGGCGGCATCACCGCCGACGAGCTCGCCCGCGCCAAGGGCCAGCTGTCGGGCTCGGCCGCCCTCTCGCTCGAAGACTCCGACACTCGGATGTCGCGGCTCGGGCGCTCGGAGATCACCACCGGCGAGTTCGCCGACCTCGACGAGGGGCTGCGCCGTCTCGATGCAGTCACCCTCGACGACGTGCAGCAGCTCGCGCAGAGCCTGATCGCCGGCCCGCTCTCGATCGCCGCCGTCGGCGCGCTCGACGCAAGCGCCTTCGATGCGGTGGTGCGGCGATGACCATGGGCCACGTTCTCTACCTCGTGCGGCACGGCGAGCAGGTCGACGCACAGTACGGTGTCGCCGACGGCCCCCTCTCGCCGCGCGGCGAACGCCAGGCCCGCCTGCTGGCAGACCGTCTCGGCGGGGTGCCGTTCAACAACGTCTGGCACTCCCCGCTGCAGCGCGCGGAGGAGACGGCCGCGATCATGGCCAAGCAGCTCCCGGCCCTCGACCCCAAGCCCACTCCGCTGCTCTTCGACTGCATCCCGACCGAGTACTCGCCCGAGATGCCGAAGACCTTCGAGCCGTTCTTCAACGCGGTCACCGAAGAGGAGGTCGACGCCGGCCGCGCGCAGATGGCCGACGCTGTCGCCGAGTTCCTGACGCCGTCGCGCGAGACCACCCACGACCTCCTCATCACGCACAACTTCGTGATCGGCTGGTTCGTGCGCGAGGCGCTGAGCGCCCCGGGCTGGCGGTGGGTCGGGGTGAACCAGGCCAACTGCGGTCTCACGATCATCCGGTACCGCAGCGGGCGCATGCCCGAACTCGTCACCCACAACGATCTCGGCCACCTGCCGGTCGAACTTCGCACCGGCCTGGCCGACCAGCAGCCCTACTAGCCGTTCGGCTGCACCAGGGACTTGCGGTACCAGTTGGTGGCGTTCGGGTTGTCGTTGTAGGCGGGGATGCCGGTGTAGCCGCGACGCGCGTAGAGCCGGGCGGCGCCGTCGAGGCTCGCGTTGGTGTCGAGCACGAGAGTGTCGGCGCCGAAGGCCTGCGCGCGGTCTTCGAGGGCGGCCATCAGCGTGCCCGCCCAGCCCTGCCCGCGCGCCTCCGGCTCGAGCCAGACGTGCTTGACCTCGTACACGGGCGCCTGCACCCGGCCGACGTCGCCTTCGGAGTCGGCGAGCCGCCGCCGGTCTGCCTCGGGCAGCAGCCGGATGCCGCCGCAGCCGAGCGGTGCTCCGCCGTCGGAGACCGCCACGAAGAATGCGCCGCGCGGGGGCACGAACGACGCGGGGTCGGGGTGGGAGACCCGGTAGACGCCGAGCTCCGGCGGAAAACCGAGCGCGCGCGAGGCGAAGTAGTGCTCGAGCAGTAGCCGGGCATCCGGAGCGGTCACGGGCGTTTCGACGAGGTGCACAGGGAAAGCCTACGCGCGCTTGGTAGATTGGCCTCATGAGTACGAAGGTGGCCATCGTCGGAGCAACGGGCACGATGGGGCGGCTGGCGCACGACCTTCTGACCCGCGCGGTCGAGGGCGCCGAGCCCGAGTTCGAGATCGTCGCCGAGCTGTCGTCGAAAGACGACCTGAGCGGGATGCTCGGGGCCGACGTCGTTCTCGACGTGACGGTTCCGGGCGCGAGCCAGTCGGTCGTCGACTATGCGATCGAGCACGGTATCAACGTGCTGGTTGGAACATCGGGATGGTCGGGGGACCGCATTCTCGCCCTCGAGCACCGTCTCGCGAAGATGCCGGGCACCGGCGTCGTGATCGTTCCGAACTTCTCGCTCGGGTCTGTGCTCGCGACGGCCTTCGCCGCCATGGCCGCCCAGTTCTTCGACTCGATCGAGATCGTCGAGGCGCACGGCGCAGGCAAGCTCGATTCGCCGTCGGGCACGGCGGTACGCACCGCAGAGCTGATCGGCGCCGCCCGCGCGGGGGTGGGCCCGGTCTCGGCCCCGCACACCGACCAGCGCGCCCGCGGGCAGCAGGTGGCGAGCGTGCCCGTGCACAGCCTGCGGCTCTCGGGCGTCGTCGCCCGCCAGGATGTGGTCTTCGGCGGGGTCGGCGAGGTGCTGACGCTCCGCCACGAGACGCTGTCGCCGACGTCGTACGAGGCGGGGATCCTGCTGGGTCTCCGCGCTGCTGCAACCGCCACGGGTGTGATCGTCGGACTCGACCGGCTCATCGACCTGCGGAAGCTGCTCGCCGGCGCGAGCAGGGCCGTGCCCGGCGCGGCCGCTCCCGGGGCTGCGGCACCCGAGTCTGCCGCCGGCTGGGTTCCGGAGCCCGAGCGCGTCTCGGGCCAGGCCGCGCAGGCGACGACACCGTGAAGGGTCGCATCGCGGCGCTGCTGATGGCGCTGCTGCTGGTGATGTACCTCGCGCTGGTGTTCCAGCACGCTCTGCTGTTCATCGGTACCGGTGTACCCGCGGGCGTGGGCATCGGGGTCGCCCTGCTCGTGCTTCCCATCGTGGGGGCGTGGGCGCTGTACCGGGAGCTGCTCTTCGGGTTCCGCACCCAGAAGCTCGTCGGCATCCTGCGGGCGGGCGACGACCTGCCGATCGACGATCTGCCCAAGCGGCCGAGCGGTCGCCCCTACCGGGCCGAGGCCGATGCGGAGTTCGAGACCTACCGGGCAGAGGTGGAGTCGGCCCCCGAGAGCTGGAAGGCGTGGTTCCGCCTCGGCCTGGCCTACGACGCGAGCGGCGACCGCAAGCGCGCACGCCGGGCCCTCCGCCAGGCGATCGCGTTCTACCAGGCCAAGCCGCAGCAGGCGTAGGCCGAGCCACAGCCGGCATAGCCCAGCCGCAGCAGGCGTAGCCGGCTGCCCGGAACCTCAGGATCCGAGGGCCGCCGCGACCGTCGCCCGCAGATCGGTGTCGCGGAAGGCGAAACCATCGGAGACGAGCAACTGCGACGACTCGTTCTGGTCGGAGAGGATGAGCTCCCGCCCCGCATCGGCGAGAATGCCCTTGATCGCCCACGCGGGCGCCGGGAGCCAGTACGGGCGGTGCACTTCTGCCGCGATCGTGCGCATGACCTCCGCCGCGGTCGCCGGGTGCGGAGCGGCCAGGTTCACCGGGCCGGCGAGTTCGGAGTCGAGCAGGTGCCGGAAGCCGGCCGCCTCATCGTGCAGGCTGATCCAGGGCCAGTGCTGCGTTCCCGACCCGAGCGGGCCGGCTCCACCGAGCTTGGCAATGAGGCCGAGGGTACCCGCGAGACCACCCGGCCCGAGCACGACACCCGTGCGCACGGTGACGACGCGGGCTGCCGGCGCAGCGAGGCGCGACGCCCGCTCCCAGGCGTCGACGACCTTGGGCAGGAATCCCTCACCCATCGCGCTCTGCTCGGTGAGCACCTCGCCGGGCCGGTCGCCGTAGTAGCCGACAGCGGAACCGCTGAGGAAGACGGCCGGGGGGTTCTTCGCCTTGGCGATCGCCGTGGCGAGGGTCGTGGTCGCATTCACCCGTGATTCGAGGATGACGCGCTTGTACGGCAACGTCCACGGCAGCCTCGAGATCGAAGCGCCCGAGAGGTTGATCACCGCGTCGGCACGTTCGATCGCCTCGGGGTTCAGCCAGCCGGCATCCGGGTCCCACATGCGTTCGTCGTCGCTGTGGGTGGCGTGCCGCACGAGCTTCGTGACGGTGTGGCCGGCCTGCCGCAGCTGGCGGGTGAGCTCGGTGCCGATGAAGCCCGAGGCCCCGGAGATCAGGATGTGGCGGGCATCCGGCGTGGGCCGGGCATCCGGAGCTTTCGTCTGTGCGTCATCCGGCATGGCGTCACGGCCTTTCGGTTCGGTCTCTACAGACTACATTCAGATTGTGCGGCCACACTGATCGTCGCTGCTCCGCTGGAGCGCCCGGGGGCACGGCACGCAGTACAGATCGAGGTTCGGCATGGGTTCTCTCGGGAGCGCCAGCATCATCGACGGCCCGCTCGTCTGGGCGGTCTATGCCCTTGCGGCCGTCGCTGCGCTGCTTCTGCTCGTCGTGAAGCCGAACCGGCAGTGGCGGCTCGGTCGCTGGCTCGCGGTCGTCGTGGCGGCCATGGTCGTCGGCGCGGTGATCGGGGTCGCAGCCACCTGGCTCACGGATGATCTGCTCGACCTGTTCGGCGTCGACCTCTCCTTCGTCACACGCTGCTGGGTCGCCCTGGGGTTCGCCGGCGTCGCGCTCGGCCTCTGCTCTGTCGTGGCGGGGCGCATCCGCCGTAAGGTCTTCGCGCTGCTGGCCGTGGTGCTGTTCGCCGCGACCAGCGCCCTGAGCATCAACATCGACATCGGCGCCTACCCGACGCTCGAATCGCTGGCGGGCGTCTCTCCCTACGACTCGTCGCGGCTCCCGGTGCTCGGCACGGCGACGGTCTACGACGCGCCGCTGTCGCTCAGCTGGCAGCCGCCGAGCGGGATGCCGGTGGCCGGCACCGTCGCGACCGTCGACATCCCCGGCACCGTCTCGAACTTCGATGCCCGCGACGCCCTCGTCTACCTGCCGCCCGCCGCCCTCGTCGCCAGCCCGCCGGCGCTTCCCGTGGTGATCGCCCTCTCCGGCCAGCCGGGAACGCCCGCCGACCCGCTCGTCTCCGGCCACCTCGCGGAGGCGCTCGACGCCTACGCGAAGCTGCACAACGGGCTGGCGCCGATCGTGGTCAGTCCCGACCAGCTCGGGGCCCCCGAGAACAATCCGATGTGCGTCGACGGGGCACTCGGCAACTCGGCGACCTACCTCACCGTCGACGTGGTGTCGTGGATCACGGACCATCTCCCGGCGTCGGCCGGCTCTGCCGACTGGGCGATCACCGGCTTCTCGCAGGGCGGAACGTGCTCGATCCAGCTGGGGGCCGGGCATCCGGAGCTCTTCGGCGCCCTGCTCGACATCTCGGGTGAACTGGTGCCGGCCAACGGCGACGACCAGGCCACCATCGACTCCGGGTTCGCGGGCAACGCGGCCGCCTACGTCGAAGCGCAACCGCTCACGATCCTGAAGAAACACTCACCGTACTCCAGCACTTTCGCGGTCTTTGCGGTCGGTGAGAACGACGCCGAGTACCGACCGCACGCGCTGGTGGTGTCGGCGGCGGCGAAGGCCGCCGGAATGACGACGACGTACTTCGAGGCGCCGGGCAGCGCGCACGACTACACCACGGCGACCTACTCGTTCGCGCGTGGCGTCGGGCTGCTGTCGGCCAACTGGGGACTGGGTTCGTGACCGGGTCTGAGCAGAGGGCGAACGGCCTGGCCTGGCTGCGTGCGCTCGGGCGATGGGCTTCGTCGATCCCGTTCACGTGGGTGATCGCCGGGGTCGCGATCGTCGTGGGCGTGCTGCAGCTGCTCTTCCACGCCTCGATCGGCCGGCTCTTCGAGAGTGTGCTCTCTCTCAGCTTCGACCAGGTCGTCGACCAGCACCACTGGTTCGCCGGGCTCACGAGTGTGCTGTTCGCGGCCCGCGCGCTGCACATCGTGGTGCTGCTGCCGATCATCCTGATCGTGCTGGGAACGGCGGAACGCCTGCTCGGAACCTGGCGCTCGGTGCTGGTGTACCTGACCGTCGCCATCGTCGGCAACGCCCTCGGCCTGGCGCTGCAGGGGCTCGGCATCTGGCTGAACGTCATCGCCGCAGAAGAGGTGCGCTCGCACGCGACGATCGACCCCCTCATCCCGGTGGTCGGCACCATCCTCGCCGCCAGTGCGTTCGCGGGGCCGCTGCTGCGCCGCCGCATCCGGGTGCTCGGTTTCGCGGCGCTGCTGATGTTCGTGCTCTACTCCGGCATGCCCTCCGACCTCTACCGGCTGCTGGCGGCGGTCGTCGGGTTGCTGTTCGGCATGCTGCTGCACCGACGCCGCTCGGGCCGGTCCCCGCTCCGCGTCACCCGCAGCAGCCACCGTGAGCTGCGTGCGCTGATCGCGGCGCTCGTGGCCATCACGGCGATCGGCCCCCTGATCACGATCATCTCGCCGAACGGGTTCGGGCCGTTGCAACCGCTCGGGCTGCTCTTTCGCGACACGCTGTCGAACCCGGGCGACATCGCGGCCGCCTGCGCATCCGGCGAATACAGCGACGTGTGTTCCGAGGCGGTCGCTGCAGCCCGCCTCGACGGCGTCGGGCCGGTTCTCGTCACACTCCTGCCGCTCGTGGTGCTTCTCGTGTCCGCGCTCGGCATCGTGCGCGGTCGCCGGGTCGCGCTCTGGCTGGCCGTGGCCGTGAACCTGTTCTTCGCCGTACTGGGCGTCGTCTACTACGGCGTGTTCCCCTCGATCGGAACCGACACCTTCTTCGACCTCTCGAACGGGCAGTTCGACCAGTACAGCGTGTCGGTGGTGATCTCGATCGTGCTGCCCCTGGTGATCGCCGGGCTGCTGGTCGGCAGCATCCGCATCTTCCCGACGGAGTTCTCGGCCGGGGCCACACCGCGCTTCTTCGGGGCGGTCGCCGCGGCCCTGTTGGCGGTCTCGGCCCTCTACCTCTCTGTGGCCTGGGCCCTGCGGTTCGACTTCAGCCCCGCGGTGACGCTCGGCGACCTCGTGGTCGACCTGCCGGAGCGGTTCATGCCGGTCGGCTTCCTCTCGCTCGAACGGGCAGACGTCTTTCCCTCCTCCGACGCGACGCGGGTGTTGTACGAGTGGGTCGGCCCCGTCTTCTGGCTGATCGTCGTCGTGGCCGCCCTGCTCTCGATCACCCGGTTGACCGTGGGCTCCGAGGCCAACGCAAGTTCTCGCATCCGCTCGCTCCTGCACAACGGGGTCACCGGCTCGCTGTCGTGGATGGCCACCTGGAGCGGGCACCACTACTGGTTCGCCGGCCCCGAGCGCGACGCGCCGGCGGTCGCCTACCGGGTCATCAACGGCGTCGCCATCGCCACCGGCGAGCCGCTCTGCCCTCCGGATGCCCGGGCCGGCGCCATCGCTGCGTTCACCACCTTCTGCACCGACCACGGCTGGACACCGGTCTTCTACGCCGTCTCTGCCGACCTCGCGCCGGCCTTTCGCGGAATGCACTGGTCGCTCATGCAGATCGCCGAAGAGACGGTGGTGGATGCCCGCACGTTCTCTCTCGAGGGCAAGAAGATGCAGGGCATCCGCACCTCGATCAACAAGGCGGTGAAGCTCGGCATCGCAGCGGAGTGGACGTCGTTCGCCGCGCTCACGGCCTCGCAGGTCGCCCAGGTGCGCGACATCTCGGAGGCGTGGGTCGCCGAGAAGAACCTGCCCGAGATGGGCTTCACCCTCGGCGGCCTCGACGAACTGACCGACGCCGACGTACGGCTCATGCTCGCGATCGACACCGAGGGTGCCGTGCTCGGGGTCACGAGCTGGTTGCCGAGCTACGAGGGCGGAGAGGTCGTCGGCTGGACGCTCGACTTCATGCGGCGGCGGGCCGACTCGGTGAACGGTGTGATGGAGTTCCTGATCGCCGAGACGATCCTGCGGGCGAAGCAGGCCGGTCTGCAGTTCATCAGCCTGTCTGCGGCGCCGCTCGCCCAGGGCGAGGGCGGGGGAGCCGGTGGTGGCGGGCAGGCCCTGCTCTCGGTGCTCGGCCGGGCCCTCGAACCCGTCTACGGCTTTCAGTCGCTGCTGTCGTTCAAGCAGAAGTTCAGGCCCGCGAGCGTTCCGCTGTACCTGGCGTACGCCGACCCCCTCACCCTGCCGGTCGTGGGCGTCAGCCTCGCGCGCGCCTACGTTCCGACCTTCTCGGCCCGGCACGCACTGAATTTTATGAGCCGCGCCTCCTAGTGCTAGCCTGACAGGGTGTTCTTCGGTCTTCTGCTTCTTAGCTGCCGCGACGGGTCCTAACCGGCCTTCCCCGTCGCGGAGTTCCGCGTGTGTTCACCCCCACGTCGTCGGCTGAAAATCACCCACAGACCGCAGGAGCACGAATCATGAAGAACAACCAGGTCGCATCCGAGATGCCGATCCACAAGTACCGCCCGTACAACGAGACGTTCGCCGTCGACATCCCCGACCGCACGTGGCCGACGAAGACCATCACCGAGGCGCCGCGTTGGTGCGCGGTCGACCTGCGCGACGGCAACCAGGCTCTCATCGACCCGATGAACCCGGAGCGCAAGCGCATCATGTTCGACCTCCTGGTGCGCATGGGGTACAAAGAGATCGAGATCGGCTTCCCGAGCGCGAGCCAGACCGACTTCGACTTCGTGCGGAGCCTCATCGAAGAAGATGCGATTCCCGCCGACGTCACCATCCAGGTGCTCACGCAGGCGCGCGAGAGCCTGATCGCCCGCACCTTCGAGTCGCTGCGGGGCGCCCGGCAGGCGATCGTGCACCTCTACAACTCCACGAGCATCCTGCAGCGTGACGTCGTCTTCCGCAGCGACAAGCAGGGCATCATCGACCTGGCCCTTGAGGGTGCGCGCCTCTGCAGGCAGTACGAGGCGAGCATCCCCGAGACCGTCGTCTACTACGAGTACAGCCCCGAGAGCTACACCGGCACCGAGCTGGAGTTCGCCCTCGACATCACGAACCAGGTCGTCGAGATCTTCGAGCCGACCCCCGAACGCAAGGTCATCGTCAACCTGCCGGCGACGGTCGAGATGTCGACGCCGAACGTCTACGCCGATTCGATCGAGTGGATGTCGCGGCGCCTCGCCCACCGTGAGAACGTGATTCTCTCGCTGCACCCGCACAACGACCGCGGCACAGCGGTCGCGGCGGCCGAGCTGGGGTACCTGGCCGGAGCCGACCGTATCGAGGGCTGCCTGTTCGGCAACGGGGAACGCACGGGCAACGTCGACCTCGTCGCGCTGGGCATCAACCTCTTCACGCAGGGCATCGACCCGGAGATCGACTTCTCCGACCTCGACGGCGTGCGCCGTACGGTCGAGTACTGCAACCAGCTCAAGGTGCCCGAGCGTCACCCGTGGGCCGGCGACCTCGTCTACACGGCGTTCAGCGGGTCGCACCAGGATGCGATCAAGAAGGGTTTCGAGGCGATGGCCGCCGACGCCACCTCGCAGGGCGTGGATGTCGACGCACTGGTGTGGGCAGTGCCCTACCTGCCGGTCGACCCGAAAGACCTCGGCCGCTCGTACGAGGCGGTCATCCGCGTCAACTCGCAGTCGGGCAAGGGCGGCGTCGCGTACCTGCTGAAGAACGACCACGCCCTCGACCTGCCGCGTCGCCTGCAGATCGAGTTCAGCGGCGTCGTGCAGACCAAGACCGACGCCGACGGAGGCGAGGTCACCAGCGACCAGATCTGGGAGATCTTCCAGGACGAGTACCTGCCGGCTCCCGCGTCACAGGTCGAGAACAAGTGGGGTCGTTTCGAGCTGACCCGCACGAGCACGTCGAGCGATCTGGCCGGCCAGACCTCGCTCTCCGTCGACCTGCGGGTCGGCGAGGAGTCGCGGTCCCTCGTCGGCAGCGGCAACGGCCCGATCGCGGCCTTCCTCGACGTGCTGGCACAGGAGGGCGTCGAGGTGAGGGTGTTCGACTACGTCGAGCACGCTCTCAGCGCCGGCGGTGACGCCCTCGCGGCGGCCTACGTGGAGTGCCAGGTGGAGGGCGTCACGTTCTGGGGCGTGGGCATCGACGCCGACATCTCGACCGCCTCGCTGAAGGCTGTCGTCAGCGCGGTCAACCGCGCCATCCGGGTGACAGGGCGCGATCGCGAGTTGGCCTCGGTCTGACGGGCGCCGGGGGCGCCTCCCGCTCACTGTCAGCCGTTCGGCGGATAATGGGGAGGTGCCCCTCTACCGAGATGAAGTCGTCGTGCTGCGCACCCACAAGCTGGGCGAAGCCGACCGCATCGTCACGATGCTCTCCCGGCAGCACGGCAAGATCCGTGCGGTCGCGAAGGGCGTGCGGCGCACGGCGTCGAAGTTCGGCGCGCGGCTCGAGCCGTTCATGGTCGCCGACGTGCAGTTCTTCGAGGGCCGGTCGCTCGACACGATCACCCAGGCCGTGACGATCGCCTCGTACGGCGCCGAGATCGCGTCGGACTACGGCAGCTACACCGCGGCCAGCGCCATGGTCGAGACCGCCGACAAGCTGACCGACGCCGACGCGACCCACCAGCAGTACCTCCTCCTGGTCGGGGCACTCCGCTCGCTGTCGCGCGGCGAGCACGGGTCGAGCCTCACGCTCGACTCGTACCTCCTTCGCGCCCTCTCGATGGCGGGCTGGGCGCCGAGCTTCTTCGACTGCGCGGTCTCGGGGGCCGCCGGTCCGCACTCCGCGTTCGTCGTGCAGCTGGGCGGGGTGGTCGCCGACGAGCTGGCCCCGCCCGGTACTCCGCGACTGGATGCCGCCACCCTCGGGCTGCTGAGCGCCCTGCTCTCGGGCGACTGGTCGACGGCCGACGGCGCCGCCGACCGCGTCAAGTCCCAGGCCAGCGGCATCGTGGCCGCCTACGCGCAGTGGCACCTGGAGCGGGGGCTGCGGTCGCTGCAGCACGTCGACCGGTCGAACGAGCCCGTGAAGACCCTGCGGGATGCGCAGCTGGCCCGGCACGCGGCATCCGTTCCGCCCGTCGCGGCTGCGGTCACTACGACTGCCTCACCCACCTCGACCGCCGCAGTTCCCTCACTCACCTCGACCACCTCGACCCTCCCACCGAAAGCCCCGATCGTATGAGCCGAGTCGGCAAGACGTCACCCCTGGCCGCGGAGTTCCGTCCGCTCGACTACACCGGGGTCTACCCGCCCGACATCCCGGCCGCGCAAGTGCCGAAGCACGTCGCCATCGTGATGGACGGCAACGGGCGCTGGGCGAACAGCCGTGGCCTCACCCGGGTCGAGGGGCACAAGGCCGGCGAGGCGGCGCTGCTCGATGTGGTGGCCGGGGCGATCCAGATCGGCGTGAAGCACCTCAGCGTCTACGCCTTCTCGACCGAGAACTGGAAGCGGTCGCCCGACGAAGTGCGCTTCCTGATGGGGTTCAACCGCGAGGTGCTGCACCGCCGGCGCGACCAGCTGAACGAGTGGGGGGTGCGCGTGCGGTGGGCGGGGCGGCGACCCCGGCTCTGGGCATCCGTCATCAACGAACTGCAGTTCGCCGAGCAGCTGACGGCCGGCAACTCGACCCTCACCCTCACGATGTGCGTCAACTACGGTGGTCGTACGGAGCTGACGGATGCCGTGCAGAAGCTGGCAGCCGACGTGGCCGCCGGGCGGCTGAAGCCGTCGGGCATCTCCGAGAAGCTCATTCAGAAGAACCTCTACGTGTCCGACCTGCCCGACGTCGACCTGTTCGTGCGGAGCTCGGGGGAGCAGCGCACGAGCAACTTCATGCTCTGGCAGTCGGCCTACGCCGAGATGGTGTTCCTCGACCGGCTGTGGCCCGACTTCACGCGCACCGACCTCTGGCAGGCGATCGACCACTACACCGGCCGCACCCGCCGTTTCGGCGGCGCCACCGACACCCCCGCCGGCCTCTGACCCCGATCGACTCGTCGATCTCTGTCGCCTCGGCCCCGTGCAGGCGACAGATTTCACCCAGTCGATTGCCGCGCGGGGGGTCAGGCGCGGGTCAGGCGCGGGGCTTGAGGGGGTCGGAGATGTCGGCGACGGTGGCCGTGAGCGAGGCGAGCAGGGGATCGGCGTCGGCGAAGAGGGAGTAGCCGTGCTCACCGGCGCCGAGCGCGACGCGTCTGCCGGTCATCCGTTCGTCGGCGAAGACGGGCAGGGCGGTGCTGCTGCCGAGCGGGGTGATCGTGCCGCGTTCGTAGCCGGTCGCCTCGAGCGCCGCCTCGGGCGAGGGCAGCGAGAGCTTGTTCACGCCGACGAGGGCGCGGAGCTTCGACCAGCTGATCTGCCGGTCGCCGGGGATGAGCGCGAACAGGTAATCGCCGTCGTGCCGCTTCACGACGAGCGACTTCACGATGTCGGAGGGCTGGACCCCGAGCAGGGCGGCGGCGCTCTCAAGGCTGTCGGCGGCCGGCCGTTCGACGATCTCGATGTCGAGGCCGCGCTGCCGGGCATCCAGAGCCACCCGTTCGCGGCCGGCGGGCGTGCGGCTGTCTGCGGTCGTGCTGTCATCACTCATGCCACCATCTAACCGCGCCGGCGGGAATAGCCTTCCCTGTTGGCCCGTTGGCTGTGACATGAGTGATTCCCTCGCCGCCGCGCCCCTGAAGATCGACATCTGGAGCGACATCGCCTGCCCGTGGTGCTACATCGGCAAGCGCAAACTCGAGAACGGCATCGCGGCGTATCGCGAGGCCGCCTCGGGCGACGCCCTCGACATCGAGGTGGAGTACCACAGCTTCGAACTCTCGCCCGATACCCCCGTCGACTTCGAGGGCGGCATGGTCGACTATCTGGCGAAGCACAAAGGCATCTCGCCCGAGCAGGCCGCCGGCATGATCGACCGGGTGATCGGCATCGCTTCAGACGTGGGCCTCGACTACGACTACGACGCCCTGCAGCACACGAACACCGTCAAGGCGCACCAGCTGCTGCACTACGCGAAGGCGCACGGCGTGCAGCTCGAGGCGAAGGAGCGCCTGCTGAAGGCGTACTTCGTCGAGGGGCGGCACGTGGGGCGGGTCGACGACCTCGCCGACCTAGCGGCAGAGATCGGTCTCGACCGGGATGATGTGCTTCGCTCGCTCGGTGCAGACGAATACCTGTCGGCTGTTCGGGCCGACCAGGCGCAGGCCGTGGAGTACGGCATCCAGGGCGTTCCGTTCTTCGTCTTCGACGAGAAGTACGGGGTTTCGGGGGCGCAGGAGGCCGCGGTGTTCGCCGAGCTGCTGGGGCAGCTCACGGCGGAGCGCAGCGGGGTGCCGGCATGACAGACGACGCGCCCGGTCGGGCGGCCCTCGTCTCTCCCGTGCTGACCCTGCTCGGCGGGGTGAGCCCGAGCGGAATGGTGTGCGACGTGAACGGCGTGTGTGCACCCGTCGACGCGACGGGTCGTGACGGGTCACCCGCAGACCGCTCCTCCACAGACGACTCCTCCACAGACGGCGAGAAGTAGCAGTTCTCCACGGTTCCTGCCCATCGGGCGTTCGCTCTCGCATTGTCTGGGAGAATTGACCCAATGTCTGCTTCAGCCTCCACCGCCACCAGGCGCCCGCTCTCCATCGGCCCGATCGCCCTCGACGTGCCCGTCGTTCTCGCGCCCATGGCGGGCATCACCAACACCGCCTACCGGCGGCTCTGCCGGGAGTACGGTGCCGGCCTGTATGTGAGCGAGATGATCACGTCGCGTGCGCTCGTCGAGCGCACACCCGAGTCGATGCGCCTCATCACGCACCACCCCTCAGAGACCACCCGCTCGATCCAGCTCTACGGGGTCGACCCGAAGACCATGCGCGAGGCGGTCACGATGCTGGTCGCCGAAGACCGCGCCGACCACATCGACATGAACTTCGGCTGTCCGGTGCCGAAGGTCACCCGGCGCGGCGGGGGCTCGGCCCTGCCGTGGAAGAGCGACCTCTTCCGCTCCATCGTCGAGGCTGCCGTCACGGCCGCCGGTGACATCCCCGTCACGGTGAAGATGCGCAAGGGCATCGACGACGCGCATCTGACGTACCTCGAGGCCGCGCGGGCGGCCGAGGGCGCGGGGGTCGCGTCCATCGCCCTGCACGCGCGCACGGCCGCCGACTTCTACTCCGGGCAGGCCGACTGGTCGGCCATCGCGAAGCTCAAAGAGACCGTCACGAGCGTTCCCGTGCTCGGCAACGGCGACATCTGGTCGGCCGACGACGCGCTCCGCATGGTCGACGAGACCGGCTGCGACGGGGTCGTCGTCGGGCGGGGCTGCCTCGGCCGGCCCTGGCTGTTCGGCGACCTGGCCGCGGCCTTCCGCGCCCGGAACGGGGAGATCAGCGATGAAGAGGCCCTGGCGGCCCGCGCCCATCCTCCGCTCGGCCAGGTGGCCGCGGCCCTCCGCCGGCACACCGTTCTGCTCGCCGAGTTCTTCGACAGCGAAGAGCACGCCTGCCGCGACATCCGCAAGCACGTCGCGTGGTACTTCAAGGGGTACCCGGTCGGTCACGAGGTGCGCTCGTCGCTCGCGATGGTCACCTCGCTCGCCGAGATGGATGATCTGCTCGGCACCCTCGACCCCGAGCTGCCCTATCCCGGCGTCGACGCCGAGGGGCCCCGCGGCCGGGCCGGTCGGCCGAAGAAGCCGACACTGCCCGACGGCTGGCTGGCATCGCGCACGCTCGACACGCCCGGCCTCCGCGAGCTCGCCGGTGCGGAGCTGGAGCACAGCGGTGGGTAGCGCCGAGGGCGTGGCGGCCGCCGCCCTGGCCGACGGGTACGCCACGTTCGACTCCGAGCGGCCGCTGCCCGAGGAGCACTACAGTCGGCGCAGCGACTTCGCCCGCGACCGTGCGCGGCTGCTGCACTCCGGTGCCCTGCGGCGGCTCGCCGCCAAGACGCAGGTGCTGAGCCCCGCTGCCGACCTCGACTTCGCCCGCAACCGCCTCACGCACTCGCTCGAGGTCGCACAGGTCGGCCGGGAGCTTGCGTCGAGCCTCGGTCTCGATCCCGACGTCGTCGACACCGCCTGCCTCGCGCACGACCTCGGGCACCCGCCGTTCGGCCACAACGGCGAGCGGGCGCTCTCCGAGTGGGCGGCCGACATCGGCGGCTTCGAAGGCAACGCGCAGAGCCTCCGCATCCTCACCCGCCTCGAGCCGAAGGTCTTCGGGCCGGCCGGCGAGACCTACGGGCTGAACCTCACCCGGGCGAGCCTCGACGCGAGCTGCAAGTACCCCTGGTCGTCAGACGAAGCGGTCACCGACGCCAGCGGTCGCCAGAAGTTCGGCGTGTACGCCGACGACGTCGCGGTGTTCAGCTGGCTGCGCCAGGGAGCCCCGGCGGGGGTGCTCTGCGTCGAGGCGCAGGTGATGGATCTCTCCGACGACATCGCCTACTCCGTGCACGACTTCGAAGACGCGGTACTGAACGGGTACGTCGACGTGCCTGCTCTCGGCAGCCGGGTCGACCACGACGCCCTCGTCACCGCCATGCACTCCTGGGTCGGCGGTTCGTTCAGCCACGCAGAGCTAATCGCCGCCTTCGACCGCCTCGACTCGCTCGACGTGTGGATGGATGCGTGGGACGGCAGCCGCGCCGCGCAGGCGCGGTTGAAGAACCTCACCAGCCAGCTGATCGGTCGTTTTGCTGGCGCGGCCACCCAGGCGACCCGCGAGGCCTTCCCGGCCGACCGACTGATCCGGTACAACGCCGATGTGGTCGTGCCGCGCACCGTCGCCGCCGAGATCGCCGTGCTCAAGGGCATCGTCGCGGCGTTCGTCATGTCGAGCACGAAGCGCAAGCCGATCTACCGCGCCCAGCGCGCCCTGCTCGTCGAACTCGCCGAGACGCTGCTCGCCTCGGGTGAGCGTCATCTCGAACCGCCGTTCGCGGGCGATTGGCGGGCCGCAGGCGACGACGGCGAACGCAAGCGCGTCATCGTCGACCAGGTCGCGAGCCTCACCGACCAGTCCGCGCTCACCTGGCACACCCGGCTCACGACCCCGGCCGGGAGGTAGACCCGTGGCCGGGCTGATCAGGCGCGCGGACATCGACGAGGTGCGCTCGCGCATCAACATCGCCGATGTGGTGGGGGAGTTCGTCACCCTGAAGAGCGCCGGCGTCGGCTCCATGAAGGGCCTCTGCCCGTTCCACGACGAGCGGTCGCCGAGCTTCCACGTCAGGCCGCAGGTGGGCTACTACCACTGCTTCGGCTGCGGCGAGGGCGGCGACGTGTTCACCTTCCTGCAGAAGATCGACCACGTCACGTTCAGTGAGGCCGTCGAGCGGCTCGCCGCCGGCATCGGGTTCGAGTTGCACTACGAAGACGGCGGGCAGGCCAGCGACCACAGCAATCGCGCACGCCTGCTCGCCGCCAACGAGGCCGCCAGGGAGTGGTTCACCGAGCAGCTCATGACGGAGGGTGCGGATGCCGGGCGGCGCTTCCTCGGCGAGCGGGGCTTCGACGCGGCGGCCGCGCAGCGCTTCGGCGTCGGCTACGCCCCGCAGGGCTGGGACAATCTCGGCAAGCACCTCCGCGGCCGCGGTTTCACGGCCGAGGAACTGGGCCTGGCCGGGCTCACCAGTGCGGGCGACCGCGGTTCGTACGACCGCTTCCGCGGCCGGCTCGTCTGGCCGATCCGCGACCAGACCGGGCAGACGGTGGGGTTCGGCGCTCGGCGGCTGTACGACGACGACAAGGGCCCGAAGTACCTGAACACCCCCGAGACGCCGGTCTACCACAAGTCGCAGGTGCTCTACGGGCTCGACCTGGCCAAGCGCGACATCTCGCGCGGCCGCCAGGTGGTGGTCGTCGAGGGCTACACCGACGTGATGGCCTGCCACCTCGCGGGCATCACGACAGCCGTCGCCACCTGCGGCACGGCGTTCGGGGTCGAGCACATCAAGATCATCCGCCGCATCCTCGGTGACGACACGGTCGGGCTCGGCGAGGTGGTCTTCACCTTCGACCCCGACGCCGCCGGGCAGAAGGCGGCGCTGCGGGCGTTCAGCGAAGAGCAGCGCTTCGAAGCCCAGACCTATGTCGCGGTCGCTCCCGACGGACTCGACCCCTGCGACCTGCGGCTCAGCCGGGGCGACGACGCCGTTCGGCGGCTCATCTCCTCGAAGAAGCCGATGTTCGAGTTCGCCATCCGCCAGAAGCTCTCGAACTACGACCTCAACACCGTCGAGGGTCGCGCGGCGGGGCTCCGCGAGGCGGCGCCGATCGTCGCCGACATCCGTGACCCTGCGCTTCGGCCGGGGTACACCCGCGAGCTCGCCGGCTTCCTCGGCATCGACCTCGCCGAGGCGACCCGTGCCGTCGATGCGGCCCGCCGGTCGGGGTCGAGTGCGGGCAACCCGGGCGGCTCCGGTGGCTCGGGCGACCGGCCGCAGCGGGGTGCGCAGCGTGACCAGAGCCGCGACAACCGGCAGCAGCCCGCCGGTCAGGGCGGCAACGCGCCCCGGCACGCCGAGACAGGCCAGCAGGAGCGCCTCGGCCAGTACGGCCGACCGAACGGCTCGGCGCCCGGGTCGCAGGCCGGAGCCCCGGCCGGTGCTGCTCAGCCGGGCCCCGGAGTGCAGCAGGGTGGCACGCAGCAGGGCCAGCCCTACCAGGGCGGCACGCAACAGGGCCAGCCCTACCAGGGTGGCACGCAGCAGGGCGGCACGCAGCTGCCGCAGCAGGGGCAACCGCAGCCGCAGCAGGTGCCCTCCGTCTCGCTCACGCAGCTGCCGAGCACCACCGCCGTGCGGCTCGAACGCGATGCGCTGATGGCGATGCTGCAGTACCCGAAGGTCGTGGGGCGCGAACTGCTGGCCCGGGCCTCCGTCGTCGGCTTCAGCGACCCGTCGCTCGCGGCGGTGCGGAGCGCCATCGCGGCATCCATCGACGACTACGAACGCCCCGACTGGGTCGCCGTCATCGTTGCGGCCGTCGGCCCGCAGTACGTGATGCTCGTCGAGCAGCTCGCCGTCGCCCCGGTGCCCGAGCGGCCCGAGCGCGAACTCGACGTCTACCTCCGGCGCGTCACGTCGTCGCTCATCGAGAGGCATCTGGTTCGTCGCAAGGAGGAGGTGCTCGGCCGTCTGCAGCGCACCGACGCCACAGAGAAGCCCGACGAATACCGCTCGCTGCAGCGCGAGCTGGTACAGCTCGAAGCTGAGCGGCGTGCCATCCACGCCGACTGAGCGGCGCGCCCATCCACCCCGACTGAGCGGTTACGGCCGACGGAGCCGTTAAGCTCGCTGACATGAGTGAGCCCGTTCTGCTCGCGTCCGACGTGACGATCGAGTACCCCGCCCACAGCGTGAGCGCCGCCCACACCGCCGTGCGCGGCGTGAGCCTCCGCATCGAACCCGGCGAGATCGTCGGCCTGGTGGGTTCGAGCGGGTCGGGCAAGTCCACCTTCGCCCACGTCGCCTCCGGTCTCGCGGGCGTCAAGTCCGCAGGCGCCAACCCGCGGGTGACCGGGGGAGGCTTCCGGGTTCTCGGTTTCGACCTGCGCAAAGGCGTGCGCGGCCGCCGCTTCAACCGCCTCACCTTCGGCGTCGGCTACCTGCCGCAGAGCACGGGCAGCGACTTCGCCCCGAACCTGACCGTCGCCGAGCTCGTCGCCGAACCGATCTTCTCCCGCGACAAGCGGTTCGACGAGAAGGTCGCCAGCCTCCGCGTCGCCACGCTTCTGGATGCCCTGCTGCTGCCGGTCGGAACCGCCCGCAAGCTCCCGCACGAACTCTCGAGCGGGCAACGCCAGCGCGTCGCGATCGCCCGGTCGCTCATCCTCGATCCCGTCTTCCTCGTCGCCGACGAGCCCACGGCGGGCGTCGACGTCTCCATCCGCGGCCCGATCATCGACGTCATCGTGCAGATGCAGCGGGAACGCGGCGCGACGGCTCTCATCGTGAGCCACGACCTCGAGGTGCTCCGTCGCTCCGTCGATCGCATCGTCGTGCTGCACGAGGGCGTCGTCGTCGGCGTCGGTACGATCGACGAGGTGCTCTCCGATCCGCGGCACCCCTACGTCGCCGGCCTCGCGAAATCGCTCGGCACCCGCGAACCCTGACCCCGCACGAAAGGCCGCCGATGAGCACCTCCCGCTACGACCAGCCCGACACCGCGGGCCACCACGCCGGCCAGCACCGGGCCGTGCTGTCGGGCGAAGTCGCTCCCGTCGCCGACGAGCTGCGACCGACGGCCGGGCCGATCGCCATCCTGCCGAAGCCCAAACCGCTCTTCGTCGACGCCGTCACCGCGGCCGGGGGAGAGGTCGCCGAGCTCTCGGCCGACACCCGGGGCCTCGTCTGGTTGACCTCGGAGCGAGCGGCTGATCTCGGCGCGGCTCTCGACGCCAACCCGCAGGTGCAGTGGGTGCAACTGCCCTGGGCCGGCGTCGATGCGTTCGCCGACCTGCTGCGCTCGCACGACCGCCCGCACCTGCTGTGGACGAGCGCGAAGGGTGCGTACGCCCAGCCGGTGGCCGAACACGCCCTGATGCTGACCCTCGCCCTGATGCGCCGCATCCCCGAGCGAGTGCGAGCCAGCTCCTGGGCGACGGCCACCGGTGACTCGCTCTACGGTCGCCGGGTCGTCATCGTCGGTGCGGGGGGTATCGCGGTCGAACTCCTCCGTCTGCTCGCGCCGTTCGACGTGTCGGTGACCATCGTCAGGCGAAGCGCGGCACCGCTGGCGGGAGCCGACCGCACCGTGACCAGCGACGACCTCGACGAGGTGCTCGCAGACGCCGACGTCGTGATCGTCGCCGCCGCGATGACCGGGGGAACCCTCCACCTCCTCGGCGAGAAGCAGTTCGCCCTCATGAAGAAGACGGCCTACCTGGTCAACATCGCGCGCGGCGGCCTCGTCGACACGGATGCCCTCACCGCTGCCCTCGCGAGCGGCGAGATCGCGGGTGCAGGGCTCGACGTGACCGACCCCGAGCCGCTTCCCGACGGGCATCCGCTCTGGAGCGAGCCGAACGTCATCATCACACCGCACAGCGCAGACACGCCCGAGATGACCGCGCCCCTGCTGGCCGTCCGCCTCGAACAGAACGTGACGGCCTTCCTCGGCGACGGAGCGTTCGTCGGGGTGGTCGATCCGCAGGCCGGGTACTGACGCCCGCGGGGTACTGACGTCGGCGGGGTACTGACGCCGACGGGTTGACGACGTCAGCGGGTCACTGGCGCCGCCGGGGCGTTCCGGGCTCAGGTGACGAGCCGGATGCCCGCAGCCACCAATGCCGCGCAGAGCACCACCACGATGAACGGCACCTTCAGCGCGTAGAGGCCCGCGGCGACGAGAATCGCGGGCACACGGGCATCCAGAACCAGCTGCTGCCCCTGGCCGAGCGTCTGCACCGCGATGAGGCCGGCCAGCAGCGCGACGGTCAGCAGGTTGGCGACCCGCGCGGGGGTCGGCCGCGAGATCAGGGCGGGCGGGATGATGTAGCCCGCCACTTTGAGCGCGAGGCACGCGATGGCGGCGAGGATCAGGATCTGCCAGAGCGTCACGGGCCGGCCTCCCCGGTCGTGGCGTCGGGTGCCGGTGCAGGCGAAGGTGCGGGTGCGGGTGGGTGGATGCCGCGGGCACCCGGTCGCCCTCCCAGCCAGTCGGTGACGCCGAACACGACCGCGACGCTGGCGGCGAGGATGACCGGCAGGCCCGGAGCGACGACGGGCGTCAGCAGTGCGGCACCGACTCCCGCCACCACGGCCACCGCCTGCGCCTGCAACTGCTTGAGGCGTGGCCAGAGCAGGCCGAGGAACGCCGCAGCGGCCGCAGCATCGAGCCCGTAGGCGCTCACGTCGCCGATCAGGTCGCCGATCAGTGCGCCGACGAAGGTCGTGAGGTTCCAGCCGACGAAGACGACCAGGCCGGTCATCCAGAAACCGATGCGTTGCGCTCGTGGCGTCGCTTGCGCAGCTGAGACCGCAACGGACTCGTCGATCGTCAGGTGGGCGGCTGCCAGGCGTTTCAGCCAGCCGGATCCGATGACCGGGGACATCCGGAGCGCGTAGATCACGTTGCGCGAACCGAGCAGGGCGGAACTCGCGATGGCCGACGGCCCGGCCGCCACGCCGCCGGCCGCGATCACCCCGACCAGTGCGAACTGCGAGCCGCCCGTGAACATGAGCAGGCTGAGAAAGCAGGTCTGCCAGAGGTCGAGCCCCGCGGCGGTCGCGAGGGCGCCGAACGAGACGCCATACGCCGCGGTAGCGACGCCGACGGCGAGGCTGGCGCGCACGGCGCCGCGGGTCTCGTCTGCGCCGCTCACGGGCACCATTCTCCCGCACGGGGTGCGGTGGCTGCGCGCTGCGCGCGGGCGGTGGGCTGCGTGGTGCGGCTTCGCTGTGTGTCCGGGCCGTGAGGCTGCGCTCCGTGGCCGCCGTGCGCCTGCGCGCTGCGGCTGCACGGCGTGCCCTGAACGCGCCCTTCTCGAGTCGGCGCACCCAATGCATGCGCGCACCGAGCCCCGCGGGGGTTCCGCCTGTGCGCATCGGGCCTGTTCGCGTCAGGCCCCCTCCAGTGGGGCGAGCCGCTACCCGTCTCATCTGGGAGGATGATCCTGCACAGCCGACACTCAGGGGGAGTCATGTCGAACGACCATCCATCCACGCCGCGCGCCGACGAAGGCGCGGAGGCGCCCGCGCCCGCCGCGCCGCCACCCGCACCGGCATTGCCGCCAGTGCCGCCTGCGCCGCCCGCCTCGGCCACTCCGCCCGTACGGCCCGCGCCGGCCACTCCGTTCGCGCCGCCGGCGCCGGCCACCCCGTTCGCGCCGCCCGCGCCGGCCACCCCGTTCGCGCCGCCCGCGCCGCCGTTCCCATCGGTATCGCCGCCGCCCTACTACGGCCCGCCACCCACGACGCCGCCTGTCCCCGGTGCGCCGCCCGCGCCGTTCGCACCCCCGGCC